>JAEHDC010000051.1 GCA_016880595.1 Candidatus Saccharimonadota bacterium | reverse complement strand
TGTTAGCTTAGGTGTGCGTAAAGTTGCCTCGCACTCATATTTATTGCCTAAACGGTTATTAGTTTCACGCAATGTCACCGTGGCGCTCATGTGTTTGCGATCTTCTCGCGATACATATCTGTCTAAACGCCCAACCTTACGTATAATATATTTTTTTATATCTTCACTAAGCTCTAAATTGACACCGGCGGTGTCTATGTGTGAAATCATCTATTTTTCCTGGGTTTATTTTTCGCTTACGCTTATTATATCACTTAAACGGTTTCACGTCCGCCTAAATATTTGCGCAGAACTTCTGGCACGGTCACTGTGCCATCTTGATTTTGGTAATTTTCGACAATCGCAACAAGCGGCCGCATAGAGAAAGCAGTGGCGTCATTAGTGTGAACCAGCTCAATATCACCATTTTTGCGGCGCACACGAGTTTGCATGCGACGAGTTTGGTAATCTGTTATGTAATCAGCCGTGTGAGTTTCGCGATACTTATTTTGCCCAGGAAGCCAAGCATCAATATCTACGCCCGTGGCATTTGGTCCGCCAATATCGGCAGTGCATTTTTGCATTACACGATACGGAATCTTTAGCTCAGACATCAGATATTCCTGTATTGCAACCATAAATTTATGCTCCTCCAAACCAGTTTCGGCAGTTGTAAAACTCTCCATCTCAAGCTTGTCAAACTGGTGTAAGCGCAAGATGCCTTCCATATCCTTACCGTAAGTGCCAGCCTCACGGCGAAAAGCCGTAGTGTATCCAACTAGCCGAATTGGCAACACTTCTTCCTCTAGAATTTCGCCCATATACATCGGCGCCATGACATGCTCGGCACTAGCGTTTAGCCAGAGGTCGTCATCAGCCAACTTGTAGGTCTGCTCTTCTTTATTGAGCCGACCAGTTGCATCGTAAACTTCTGTCCGAGCAACCGCTGGCGGCATAACAAGAGTAAAAGGTTTACTGCTCACCTGCAAGTTATTATCGGCAATTATTTTTTTGAGCAAGTTATCATCCGTCAAAACATCCATTCCAAACTGGATCAGTGCAAAATGCAGCCGCACCAACTCGCCTTTTACATACGCAAAGCGAGATCCAGCCACTTTGGCAGCACGCTCCTTATCTATCCAATCGCGTTGTTGGCCAAGTTGCCAATGATTTTTTGGCTGAAAATCAAATTTCGGCAGCTCGCCCACTGTCTTAGCCACGACGTTTTCATCTTCACTAGAACCAATCGGCACAAAATCCAACGGCATGTTTGGAACTTTTTTAAGCGCTGCTAAAAATTCTTCATCTGTTACGCGCAGCCGATCCTCCAACTCAACCAATTTAGTTTTTAGATCCTTGCCCTGGGCAATTTGCTCTTCTGTCGGCCAGCCGCCTTTTGCTGCTTCAGCTAGCAGGTTCCTTTGCTGGCGAGTTTCATCAGTTTTAGTTTGAATTTCCCGCCGCTCATCATCCAACTTCAATAAACTTGATACATCAATAGAATAACCCTTCTGCTGAGATTTTTGCTGAACGGTTTGAGGGTTTTCTCTGATATATCTAATGTCTAACATGCCAATATTATATCTTAAAATGGTCGAGTTACAAATCCCCTTCTATTGCAATCGTTCCAGAGCCAACTCAAAAGCAGCTTGTTTCAGACTGCGATGGTTGCGCTCAGAATACAAAATCATCTCTTTTGTGGCCTTCACTAAAATGTCATTGAGTTCAGAGTTAACCTTTTCTTCTGACCATTTTTCGCCACTTGTATTTTGCTGCCATTCAAGGCAAGAGACAATTACGCCGCCAGCGTTAGCAACAACATCTGGTAAAATAATCTTTTGTCTACCGAGCAAAAACTTTTCGGCCTCTCTTGTAATTGGACCGTTTGCCAACTCAACCAAAATGTCCGCCCCGATCTGATTCATAGTTTTAGAGTTTACGGCGTTTTCTAGCGCAGCCAAAACTAAAATATCAGCTTTTACACCAAAAATTGCATCGCTTGGCAAAGGCTTAACGGCCGCCAAATCTGCCAAATTTTCTGGACGCGGAATATGGCCAACGTGGTCACCAATGTCAACTCCATCTGTTTTTACCCAGGTATTTTTACTATTAGAAATCGCCACAAGTTTTAAATTTGGATACATATGACGCAAGGTTTGCGCAAAAAAGTAACCAACGTTGCCAAAGCCTTGAAGCGCCACGGTCAATGGTTTTTTGTCATTTTTTTTAGACTTTAAGAACTCGCCTAAGACAATTGCGCCGCCGCGACCAGTAGCAGCTTCACGCCCTTCGCTGCCACCCCTGGAAATTGATTTTCCGGTAAAAGCGCCAGGGTCGGCCTGGCCAATTTGAGCTTCAAACTCTTCGATCATCCAGTCGATTATCTGAGAATTTGTATTTACATCTGGCGCTGGAATATCCTTTTGCGAGCCAATATGCGGCGCCAAATGGCGAGCGTACGCGCGCGAAAGCTCTTCAATCTCCCCATGATTAAGCGAACGAACATCCACAACCACACCACCTTTGCCGCCGCCAAGTGGCAGGCCAACTGCAGCTGTTTTTAGCGTCATAAGGGTGGCTAGAGCTCGAACTTCGTCAAGTGAGACATCTGGGTGAAATCTAATCCCACCTTTATACGGTCCGCGTTTGCTACTATGCTGCACGCGATAGGCTGGATATTTTTTGCCACCCGCCTCAACTTCAAAGATGTGCTCAGCCTCAACTTCCAAAATTGCCTGAATTTTTTCTTCGTCGTAACCTAATTTTTTTGCAGCTTCGCGAATTGTATCCTGCGCAGTTTGCAGCATTATATTCATGTTTTTTACCTCCGATTGACCTAATTATACGCCGACTATGTGTATAAAACAAAAGCCTTGACTTTGTAGCCTGCTTGGCTCATTATTACTTTTGAGCACTGTTCAAATTTTATTTTGACAGCATCTGTAAGCCTACCGCCGCAGTTATTCGCTCTCATTTTTAAATGAATGAGCTACGTTTTTAACAACGCACTCGGCAACCACTCATCAATGAGTTGCCATTGCGACGGTTTAGCTTTCAAGAGATTGCCGCAGGCGGCCGATTCCTTGTGGCAATCTGAGGTAATATTGCTTCAGGAGATCTCCCCGCACGATTTCCCAGGCAATATTTTGCAAGGCGAGGAACTTCATAAATTCCACCGCTGAGCATGACGCCATTCGGCTTGTAGCTTTCGGCAGTTTCTCGTGACTATGCCGCCTTAGCTCGCCGAATGGCGTCGCCTCTTTTTTGGCAAAGCGGACTCATTTATTTGAGTCCGTATTTTATTTTTACTACCAGCCTCCGCCACCACCTCCGCCACCACCGCCTCCAGCACCTGTAATGCCACTTGTTGGCGGCGAAAAGCTAGCGGCCGTTACAGTATTCATGTTGTGCAGTGCGCTGGCAAAATAAATTGCGCCAAAAGTTTCGGTTCCGCTGTACCACTCTGGCGGACGCTCATACAAATCAGCAAATTGTTTAACCCAATCTTTTTCAATGCCAAATAACATGGCATACGGCAACAATTTTTCATATAGCTTTACCAGCTTACCTTTGTTGGCAACATCAATTTTTTCTGTTAAATCACCGCGCGGACTTTGCAAAACTTTTAGCCGCTCAGCTTCTGCTAGTTTCATATACATCTTTATGCCAAGCAAATACTCCTTTAATTCAGCGCCTTTTGGCGTTGGCGCAGACATGAAAAATCCAAAAACTAAAACAATTAAACCGGCTGGCAAAAGTCCAAGTGTATATGGCGGAAAGATAAAACCAAACGCAACAATTGCACCACCGACAATAAAGTAAGGCAAGCGAGCGCGACGCGGTTTTATTGCAAAATAACCAGCTTCGGTCATTTTAGCCTCAACATCATGACCAATCTCTTGCGCATCTTTATACAATGCTTCCGTCACCTTTAAATCATCAAGTGAGATTCTCTTGCCAACTCCAGCAGAGACGCCAAACAAAGCATCAATCACCGCCTTCTCTTCAGACTGCAAATCACTTGGCTTTTTTGTCAGCTCAAGATCATATTTGTAGCCGTCAAAAGTCTTCTTGCCAGTTTCATAAACTTTTATGTAGTGGCGCACGGCTAAATCAATAATGGTTGCGGATACAGATGCTGGCGCAAACCCCTGTTTTAAGATCATACTGCTACCGAGTACACTAATTCCTTTTGGAGGCAAATACTGCGGCACAGTAACGCCCTTACCCTTTGGGTCGCGGCCATGACGCCGCCAGAGGACAATCATTACAACTAAAGCGAGGATCGTTGGAATGGTCCCTGCAATCGACCAAAAAATTATTTTCCTTACTAGTTGGCTAGACATTTTGTAGGGCGCAAAAGTGCCGTCCGCAAATGGAATCTCAAACGTTAAGGTCTCACCAGCTTGAAGCTGACGAGTTGTGTCGAAGGTCATGACTTCGCCGTTGCTTTCTTCGTTTTTAGAAATCGCACAAGATGATTCTGCCGAGCCAAAAACCCCTGTAAAACAAGCTACTTCATCATTAACCGACGTTGCCAAATCGGTTGGCAAATGCACGCGCGCCACGACCTCGCCAAACGGCTGCTGCCATTGATCGCCGTTCGCATCCCAAAAAATTCGGCTCGATGTAGGCAAGTTTGCAACACCACGTAAAGTGTATGCAATATTATAAACCTGCCGGCCGTAAACATATGAGTCGGCGTCGCCAATCTTTAGGACTAAATTATCATTCTCTGAGTATGACTCATAATTCCAATCCGAACCATCTTCTTTTTGAACACTTTTTATCTTCAGCTCCAGGCTATGACCATCGTAGTTTTCTGGAATGGCGCGCAAGATGCCATGATTTTGATCGTAATCTGGAAATTGAGCAATAATAGTTTCATGCACTTCCATTTGCGACACACTATCGGCATCGCGCGTGACATAATAGTCCGCGACAAAAGAAGTTATATCAAAATTCTGCGTATCCTGCGCATAAGCTGGTGCGCAGCTCAAAGATAAACAGCAAGCCAGCAAAAGACCACCTAAAATTCTCTTCATGACTACAATTATACGACGAAAGCTTTATAATAAAAATATGAGTGAAAGCAAAGAAGAATTCAAAGTTAAGGGCGACGACCTATTAAAAAAGGTGCGCGAGCTAATTAAAGAAGGCAATGTACGCCGTATTATCATAAAAGATAAAGAACACAAGGTTCTAGTGGAATTTCCAGTAACAATTGGCGTTATCGGGGCGGTTCTTGCGCCGGTTCTGGCAGCAGTTGGCACAATTGCAGCTTTGGTTACAGAGTGCTCAATTGTAGTTGTGCGAGATGGCAAGTAATTAAAGCAGGTCTTTTGCAGCTTTAAGTAGGGCCAAGTCACGCGGTTTTATAAACGCGCCATCGTAATTTTGCGGTTCGTCCGCCTCAAGAGTTAAGATGGCGTGATTTATATTGTCTGCCCAAAAAATTTCAAAGCCGTCAGCTGTTTCTTCTTCTGTAAAAGCTGGTGGACGATATTCGCCAAATTGCTTTGCGATAAAACAGAAAGATGTTTGAAGCATCTGCCATTGATCGCGGTACTCAATTATCTTACCGACCTCAGAGACAACCTTGGCCTGGCAGCCGACCTCCTCAAGCAGCTCACGCTCGAGTGCAACAGCCAAGTCCTCGCCCTCTTCAACTCCACCACCAGGTAATTTATGGTAGCCTTTGTTACGAACATGCAACAGAGCAACCTTGCCGTCTTCACGCAGGACAACAGCCCGTGCAGCGTGTCTTTGCCTAAAGTTTTCCGAAGACACAACTGGCGCATTAGGATCATGCACGTGCTGTTCTTTTATAGTTTTAATTGTTCTCATTGACTATTCTTTTGGCGTTTCGAGTTTGATGTCAGGATAGATTGTCTTGGTTACTTCATCGAGCCCACGGCGAAGCTGGGGGAAAATCACCCCTTCACGAGCCGTAACGCCTTCCAACGTCCAAAACAATCTTTCACTAAAGCCAAGGCCACAAGCTGGTGGCATGGCATATTCCAGCGCCTCAACATAGTCAATGTCAAGCATCATTGCCTCTTCATCACCGGCGTCGCGCATAGCTTGTTGTTGTTTAAATCTTTCCAATTGATCTATTGGATCATTGAGCTCGCTGTACGCTTTGCACATCTCACTGCCACCAAGTATTAAATTAAACTGCTCGGTCAATTCCGGCTTGCCTGGCTGCGTTTTAGCTAGAGGCTGTAAAAAGGTTGGGATGTCTACCAAAAAAGCCGGACCGGGCAAGGTTGTTCGAATTTTCTTCCAGAGTTTATCAATACCGCGAGAGCGATTTTCGGTCTGTTCTACCTCAATATTGTGCTCTTTTAGCTGCGCTTTTACTTCGTTGAGCGTGCAGTTAAAGACATCCAAGCCAAAATGCTCACGAATTATGTCCACAAAACTAATGCGCGGCCAGTCTTCATTATCTCGGCCCAGATCAACATCCATACCGTTTGCCAGAGTAAACTGGCGAGTTCCCCACGTTTCGTCAGCGATTTTATGTAGCATTTTCTCGGTAAGCCTCATGCCATCATTCCAATCAGCGTAGGCCCAATACCATTCCATGGCAATGTGCTCTGGTAGATGCTCATCGCTGTAATTCTCATTTCTAAAGCGCGGTCCAATGTCAAAAACCTTTTCATAGCCCCCAACCAATAGCCGCTTAAGAGGTAGCTCATGGCTAATCCGTAAGTAAAAATCCTGGCCGAGCGCATCCATGTGCGTAACAAAAGGATTGGCGTCAGCACCACCGGTAGTATTTTCAAGTACGGGGGTATTAATCTCTACAAAACTGTTACTTAGCAAAAAGTTACGAGTAGCCTGCCAAAACGCACTGCGGCGCAAAAAGCGCTGATAAACATCTTGGTTGACATTAGTATCAACATACCGGCGGCGCAGGCGCTCTTCTTTATTTGTAAAACCATGGTGAGAAGTTGGTAGCTGCCGCAGGCTTTTTGTTAAAAGACGCAACTCTTGTACACCAACCGAAATTTCACCAGTTTGAGTCTTAATGACCTTGCCTGCCACCTCAATAAAATCGCCACTGTCAAGCAAATTTAACTGCTTAAAACCTATCTGGCTCTTGCCGGGATCAATTTCTGCCACATCTTTAGCGCTCAAAAAAAGTTGCAACTGGCCACTGGCATCACGTAAAACGATAAAGGCAATTTTGCCAAATTTACGAATGCTTACAATGCGCCCAACCACTGTTACCTTGCGATCTTGTAAATCCTTAAACTGCTCTGCGATAGCCAAGAGCGTGTGTGTGCGTTTGGATTGTGCAGGATACGGATTAATGCCCAGCTCTTTGAGCTGACTAAGTTTGCGCAAGCGCTCGTCGCGAAGTTCTTTTAGTGTTGCCATGAGCTATATATTAACACGACAAGGTGTTAATTTAAAGCTATAATTTCGTAGCTAACGTGGCCACTCGGCGTAACAATTTCGGCCTTCTCGCCAACTTTTTTGCCAATTAGCGCTTGTCCAATTGGCGATTCATCGCTGATTTTGCCCTCAAGAGGATCGGCTTCGACAGATCCAAC
>JAEHDC010000050.1 GCA_016880595.1 Candidatus Saccharimonadota bacterium | reverse complement strand
CCACCAAAGTAACCGTAACCAACGGCGACGGAGTCTCCGGCAACCCAACAATAAACGTAGCAGAAGCCAACTTTAGTGGAATACCAGAGAGTGCGGTGACGAATTTGACGAGTGATCTTAGCGGTAAGGCATCTCTTTCTGGCGGTTATGTACCAACTAGTCAGCTTGGTTCTGGCACTGCCAGTAGCTCGGTGTATCTGCGTGGCGATCAAACCTGGCAGGTTGTTTCCGCCACAAACGTTACTACTAAAACCGTTGGTACAACCGGCTCTGGCGCTGACTATATTTGCGATGGAACGGATGACGACGTCCAGATTCAAGCCGCCGTAACAGCGGTTGCTACAAATGGCGGCGTTGTTACAATCCTGGCCGGAACTTACAATTTATCTACTAAAATTACAATAAGCGGCTCGGATAGTTACGATACGCCAACTGTCCAGTTGCGCGGCGTTGGCATGCACGCCACAAAATTAAACATGGCCTCTGGCGTTGACGGCATCTACCTTACAAATAGCGCGCAAGTTTGCATTATGGACATGCAAATTATTTTGGCTGGTAGTGGTAGCGGCCTAACATCAACAAAAAGCGGCACGCTGTTGCGCTCGTTTTGGAACTCGCAATTTCGCAATTTATATTTTTCTACCAGCGCCACCCACACTGGTTACGCTATAAAAATGGGTTCACCTTTTAGAAGTGTTTTTGACAATATCGAGATTTTTCAGACGCATCATGGTATAAAATTTTACTCCGAAGATGCTAGCTTTAACCCTGGTGATTGCACTGTTAATCGTGTTTTTATTGAGTGCGATAGCCAAACCGGATCCGTTGCCCTAAACCTAAATAGCCCAACAGGCGCAATCAACCAAATGCTATTCACGATGGTTGAGATGATTGACGCTGCCGCGGGTGGTACAGGAATTTTACTTGATGGCGCTGACAGCGCAAACCATAACATTTTTATAGGAATTAATAGTGAACAATTTGCCACGGCAATCCATGTTTCTTATGGAATATCAAACGAGTTTGACTGCAATTATATTGAGGTTCTAACTGGCGGTACAATGTTTAAAACAACAACAAACGCTAATGGCAATCACTTTAGGCGTTGCGGCATGGCTTATGTAGGCACTAAAACAGTAAGCGTAATTTACGATGAGAATACTTGGAATCAGTTGCCAAACCGTTTTGAGAACTTTTATATTGCGGTTGAGTCTGGCGGCACCGCCAATGCCACAAATGTTAATGAGTCAACTCAAATTGTTGAGATGCATGGCTACAATTCTGGAACAATGTCGTCGCTATTAA
The DNA here is from genome assembly GCA_016880595.1 of Candidatus Saccharimonadota bacterium. Taxonomy (GTDB): domain Bacteria; phylum Patescibacteriota; class Saccharimonadia; order Saccharimonadales; family EFPC-124; genus EFPC-124. Next base: position 3,229 of record JAEHDC010000050.1, on the reverse strand, counting down.
CTTTTAACCGTGATGATGCCGGTATAACACTCACCAACAAACATATTTATCTCACAGATCGTACAACTTATACCAAATATGAGATTTATGTAGATAATGGCGTATTTGGGATAGAAGCAGTCTAGTTCGCTGAAGTTTTGTTGTATAATAATTAAAGTTGCGTTACTTTAAGAGAAAGTTGGTACCAGGTGCCTACGGAACTTACAATTAGTGCTACTTTTGGCCAAGAGCCCTTGATGAGCTGTGCGATCAGGCCTGGACAAAACGCTAGTGAACAATTGCGCGCGGCGCGTGAGCGGTTAAATCAAATCTTTGAAGATCTAAGCGCATTACTAACTAGTGGTAAGCTTGAAATGCTTGTGACAAACCGTGACATAGCTCCGCTGCTTACCTATTGCAAAGAAGGAGGCCGCTTGTTGGCTGCAACCTCGCTTATTGCTAACCTTTTTTGGTATTCTCCAAAGACTGTTTTTGTGTGTCTGGAATGTTTTAAAGACAGAGGCGAATGCGAATGTCCAAGCCGCCGCATAAATGATAGTGATAAATATTTGTTCCAGTATACGCCAGGTATGGGCAGAGCGCGTATCGGTACGATGTGGGGCATAGACAGGCGAAGCATTGCTCCCCTCGGCGACGAGGTGGAAGGAAGGCTTGGCCGTTGTGCGCAAGTAGCGTACTGGGCAGTTCTCAAGAAGCTGAGCGACGCTTAACTACACTCCAAGAGGTTGGGCTGGTTCTGCCAGCTCAACCTCTAAAAAAGTTTAGATATTTTTGGCTAATAGTGATAAAATTTATATAACCATTAATCTGTAAAGTAAGTGTTCCAAGCGGCTTGAGGAGGGCGGTCATGAGGGTTTATGCATGCATTCCAACTTTTAACGAATCTTCAAATATTAAAGAGATAACCAGAGTTGTTGATCGCGGCATGCAACTTCTGGCAAAAAAATACGGTGCCACAGTTTTTATTGTTAATGCCGACAGCGCCAGTACCGACAACACGGTTGAGAAATTTGAAGCTACAACAACTATTACGCCAAAAATTACAATCAAGAATCAAACTAAAGGCAAAGGCGTAAACCTCTTAAAATTTATAGACTTAGCAGCTCATCAAGATGCTGATTTTTGTTTGACAATTGATGCTGATATTACCTCGGCAAGCCCAAATTGGGTGCTAGACCTGCTTGAGCCAGTAATTCAAGGGCGTGCAGATTTTGTGGCGCCGCTTTACCAGCGCGATCGTTTTGGCGCAAGCATCACTATCCATTTTGCCTATCCAACCATCCGCGCCTTCACTGGCCAATCTATTCGGCAGCCAATTGGCGGCGAGTTTGCTTTTAACCGTAGGTTTATAGAATTAGTTCAAACTACTGATAAGCCAGCAGCGGTTTACTCTTACGGAATTGATATTTTTTGGACATTTTTAGCGGCTTCCAGCTGTTTAAGAATTGTCCAAACTCCGCTTGGCCAAAAAGTTCACGCGCCGGGGCTTGGCAAAATAGAAGGAATGTTTCCGCAGGTGGCTGAAGCTGCCGGGTTTATGGCGCGTCAAGTCAGGCGCACTCAGCGCACTGATGTCAGCCCGGAGTTGCCGGTTGGCATAGCCGAAATGGCTGTGTATCCCTCGGAATCAGATTTAAAAGCTTTGTACGGGCGGGCAAAAAATCGGCTACAAAATTTGTCTGCATGGCTTCCAAGTTCTGCGGTTAAGTACGCAAAAGGAGTTCAAAATACAGATGATTTTGTGTTCTTGTCTCAAGAAAATTGGTCTAAAATTCTGGTCGCCTGGTACGAACAAGTGCTAAGCGGACAATCATCGGATATTCCAAAACTTGCTCAAGAACTGTTGCCGTTTTTTGTGCTTCGGACAATGGGATTCTGGAGCGAAATTGGCAGTTTGACCCCTGTGGAAATTGAGAAAAAAATTCAGGCGCAAGCTGCGGAAGTGCAGCTGCTGGTTAGATCGCAGTAGTTTTATGCTGCTGTTGGAAAAAACTGCTCAATGCGCTAATATTAAAAAGTAAGGGCAAATAAAGATGGTGCAAATACTAATTGCCAGCGTAGTAGTCATTGTCTTACTTCTTGTGTTCAAGAGGCCAATTGATGATCTTATTGATCGCAATGTTCTTGTCAAGATACTGCAATATGCTTTAATTACAGCCAGCACAATACTCATTCTTTTTTTTGGATTTATGGGTTTGGGCGAGATGCTTGGCGGCGACCTTAGTGGCGCCATGCATTTTGCAACAACACTTCCCTTTTTTGCAATTATATTCTTGCTTTTGTTTAGGCCACAACAAAAAACTCGCCGTCGACCGCGCGCAGGTGTGCGAGGTCGGTCGCGATAACTACGCAGATTTAACTTTGTAGCTACCGCGACCGACAGTTTAGTGACTGCTGAGTTCTAATCCGGCCGATAATCCAGCTGGACTAGAATTCAACAATAGCCACTAATGGAAGATTGCTGTGCAGACCGATGGTTCAGCTAAAGAAGTCGAACTCGTCGTTCCGCACGCCCGCCAGGAACGCGTCCCACTCGGTTTGGTCATACACCTGAACTGGAGCGTCCGGACCGGCCTTGGTGTCACGCACGTGGACGAGCGTGCCGTCGAACATCGTCTCAACGCAGCCGGTGTTTGCACCGGTGCTGTACGTAGACTTGAACCAAACGCCAGTCTGTGGCTTGGACATTCTAACCTCCATCGACATGCGTTTGTCACGGCGACAAACGCTAACGTTTATTTTACACGTAGTTCTCAGAAAAGGCAATTATTATTTTAAAAGCCTCATTGCTGCTTGCCAAATCTTGTCATCGTCAAGTTGCAAATCTTTATAAACTTCTTGCAGCGTGCCGTTTTGCGGAAAGTAATTTGCGCCCATTATTTCAAATTTTAGTGGCTCTATTTTACAGAGTTCAGCAACAATGTGCTGGCCGATTCCAGAGTTTGCAAAGCCATCCTCCAGGATCAAAAGCCGTTTAGTTTTTTGCACTGAATCATAGATTCTTGCAACATCAAGCGGTATGATCTGCCTCAAAAATAAAACTTGTACGCCGGGCATTTTGGCTGCTAGTTTTTGGGCTGACTTTAGTAAGTTGCCAGCGACGATAACCGTTAGGGCGTTGCCTTTACAAACCTCAACAATGCTTGAGCTGCTTGGCGTATAAGCGGCGTCTTCAACTGGCTCCTGTATAAAAGTTGGGCCGGAGAATTTTAGCGCCGAGGTTAACATT
>JAEHDC010000049.1 GCA_016880595.1 Candidatus Saccharimonadota bacterium | reverse complement strand
CTTACGCCGCTAGGTTTGAAGATAATATTAAAAATTTAAAAAATAAAACTAAGATTAAAGAATTCACTCAACAGATTACAACAGGGGTGCGAGACAGGGTGTTGCGGGAAGTGGGAGCTTGACAATTTGCGCGATATGCCTCAATTGCCACCCACTTGCAGGTCGTAGAGGCCGCTAGAGCAACATCCGTTCCAGCCGTAGTCACTGCTTTGGAGCCGTTGCCAAGAGTAGGGACGGCAGAGCTAACGGAAACTGCACTTTGGTCACTTGCAATCACAACCGGAGCGCTACCACTGCTTGTTGCCTGTCCATTTGGATTCGGTGGAATGTATGTCATATTGTCTCCTATTCTATAATCCAGTTACTATTGTCGCTTACAAAGCTCAAGCTCATGTGCTGCAACGGTAATGTAACTGTTGTGCTGCCATTTATTGTCTGTGACGCCGTTGTGGCGACCGTTACGGTGTTTGTTCCGCCATTTACGATTGTATAGCGACAAGTATTGCCAACAGCCGTAGGCAACGTTACTGTAATAGCACCACTTGCAATGTAATCATAATCTGTGCGTTCATTCGCTTCGGCCGTCGCCGAGCTTGAAATAACCTTAATAGAACGCGTGAAACCTACTGGTATTACACTGCTTTTAAGCGAGCCATCGGTATTATGCGCAACACTTAAATACTCATTGAGGATCTGTCCCCAAGAGCCACCATCACCACCGGGCGTAGGTAATCTTGCCATGCTTGCTCCGTTTAATGTTTTCAACAAGCATAAGAATAATGAAAGTTCGGATCGAAAATAAAGTCTATACTTTTTTAGGACATCGTGCTTATAACACCTCCCTAATCTGTTAGGCGCAGGATAAATCCTCAAAAATACGTTGTAAAACTTTATTTTTATTGGCGATTTATGGCGCTACCTTTGCCGAACATAAACAAACGTTGCCGCCAAATATTACGCTTCCCCAAGCCAAATATTTAAAGCTTTTAAAAATTTAGGTTGAGGCGGCACCCTACTCGCGAGTAGCAAGTGGGTGCCGCAGAGTTGCTTATATATTTGTATCATACACTCCGAGACAGATAGTGACGGACTCGACGTCCGCTCCTAGCTCTACATCAACATTCTCATTAGCGTAAGCATGAACCTCAAGAGCGCGGTCGCCGCCTTCGGCGTGGACGATGACGCCCACCATAGAATAGCCTAGGCTGCGGACGCTCAAAAGAGTACTAGTACCTCCGTTTTCCTCGGTCAGAACAACCGAAGAATCTATATTCTCTCCGCTGCGCACCAGCGATTTCTCTACATCAATCTGAGCTCCCGTACAACTAATGCTGCTGTCGGAAGCGGTGACAATTGCCGGACCACTTGAGCCCAGGAAATCTTCACTCGACAATCCGCAGCCAGTCAAACCAAAAGCAAAAAGGAAGGACAAGAAAGATGCAGCAAGGATACGACGCACAATGGCCTCCAAAGCCAATAAAGATGTAATGAGCAGTTAAGCAACTGCTATATTCTACAACAAATTGTAGCGTATGTCAAGCGCCTAATTAAAGCTAATCTTCTGGTGCACCAACCACATCATCCAAATTACTAACTAAAACATCGCGCGGCCTAGCGCCGTCTGCCGGACCAATTATCCCCTGTTCTTCCATGGTTTCGATCAATCTGGCAGCTCTAGCGTAACCCACGCGCAGGCGTCGTTGCAACAAGCTAGCGCTAGCTTTATTGCTATCAATAACGCAGCGCACCGCGTCTTTATACATGTCGTCATCGCCACCTCCGTCGTAGTCCATAACCACGCCACCCTTGCCGCTGAGCTGCACTGGTTGGGCGATAATTTCGGAATCGTACTGTGGCGGGCGTTGCATTCGCAAATGATCCGTCACCTTTACTACTTCGTCATCCGTCACCCACGCGCCTTGAATACGCTTTGGCTTATTCATAGCCGGAGTCAAAAGCAACATATCACCCTGGCCGAGCAACTTTTCTGCACCAACTTGGTCGATAATTGTACGGCTGTCCACCTGGCTGGCCACAGTAAAGGCGATTCGCGCCGGCACGTTAGCTTTAATCAAACCGGTAATAACATCAACGGAAGGTCTTTGCGTTGCCAAGACAAGGTGTATCCCCACGGCACGAGCCTTTTGAGCAATGCGCACAATCAACGCCTCAACATCACGCGCTGCCATCATCATAAGATCAGCCAACTCGTCAATTACAATTACAATGTATGGCATACCCTCGCCTTCGGGATTTTTACGCTCGTTATAACTGCTAATATCGCGCACTTTTTGTTCGGCCAGCAAAGTATAGCGGCGCTCCATCTCGTTAACTGCCCATTTTAGTGCGCTAATACATTTTTCCGGTTCAACAATGACTGGAGTTAACAAGTGTGGGATGTCATTGTACGGTGTCAACTCAACCTGTTTTGGATCAACCAAAATCAGCTTCATGTCGGCTGGACTATTGCGGTAAAGCAAGCTACTCAGCAAGGTGTTAATCATGACTGACTTACCGGATCCAGTTTGACCAGCAATTAGGAGGTGTGGCATTTTGTTAAGCTCGCCAACCACGGATTCACCGGCGATATCACGGCCAATTGCAAAGCTTAGGCTAGCGCGAGCACTGTTCCACTGAGAAGAATCCAAAACTCCGTAAAGCCGAACATCTGCCGCCTTGCGGTTTGGTACCTCAATGCCAACAGCTCGCTGTCCAGGAATTGGCGCTTCAATACGAATGGCTTGCGCCGCCAAATTAAGCGCAATGTTAGTTTCCAGGGCAGTAATACGCGTTAGCTTAACGCCAGCTGGCGGTTTTAAGGTGTATTGCGTAACTTTTGGACCGATGTTAGCACCCTCCATCTCCACCTCAATATTAAACTCACCAAGCGTGTCACTAATAACCTGAGCGTTGTGTTTTACGTCACCTGCATCAGCCGGAGATTGCTTTTTCTCAAGCAAGTCCAAACTTGGCCGCTGCCAATCTGGATCTGTTTGGCTAGTGAGCGCTGACTGCTCGCCTGCCGCTGGCCTCTCGGCACTATTCCTAAAGCCGCGCCCGCTTGAATTCATAGTTGGCACGCCTTCGTTCAGCTTTAATTCGCCAATCGTATTTTTTTTGTCCAAAAGAGCGGCTTTCTCTGCGACTTCGCGATTATGCTCATCCTCGCCAACTTCTCTTTTAAACAAATTCACCAAACCGTTAATTACAGTCATTGGCGAGAGCTTCAGCACAAACAAACTAGTAATTAGCGCCGAAACTGCCAAAATCAAAGCTGAAGTCTTGGTGTCCAAAAGCGTTAACATACCTGTGGCTACACCAAAGCCAACAAAGCCGCCACTATCTGAGCTCATTATGCTAGGATCAAGATTAAAAAGCTGAATAAAACCGGCAATTTCTGCAACAAATAAAATGGTCGCCAAAATTACTACGACTGGCAATCGGTTGCCCTCAGCTTTAAAAATAGCAACAGCAATATACGTCGCCACCACTGGGATAATAAGAATCGTCCAGCCCAAAAGCCACTTTAGCGCCACGTGCAAGCTTGCAAGTAAAGGTCCGCCAGTGCCAATTAACGCCAGCAAAAGCAAAAATGAAAAAACTATCAGTACCAGCGCCACCGCTTGCTGCCAAAAACCATCTGGCAGATTGTGCTGCGGAGCTTTAACTTTTTTAGAAGTTCGTCGTTTTTTTCTACCCATTATTTTTATTATACTCTTTTGCTTTTAGAAGTGTTACAGATATTTTGGCACGATCTGGATCAAAACGCAAGCGTATTGGTAAACAAATCTACCTAAAATTCACAAAACTCAATGCAAAATCAAAATCCTGCTGTTCCAAAAGGCGCATTATTGCTTGCAATTCATCCTTTTTTGAGCTTGTTACGCGCACTTCTGCGCCTTGAATTTGAGCTTTAGCTTTAGGAAAATGTTCACGCAACAAAGATGTAATCTTTTTGGCTCTCTCCTGATCGAGACCTTTTTTAAGCGGCACTTCTAGAGTGGTTTTTAAGTTACTGACCACTGGTTTTTGACTAACATCCAAAATCTTTTGGCTGGCGCCGCGCAGGCTCAGCTTTTTACGCAACACATCCAAAATCGCATCAATATGGTATTGGTTGTCGCCAATAATTTTTAGGCTGGTCTTGTCTGAGCTGCTAAATTCCAAACTGGCGCTAGTACCTTTTAAATCGTATCTGTTGCCCAGTTCTCGCTTGGCTTGATCAACGGCGTTGATGACGTCAGCCAAGTTATAGTCGCTTACGATGTCAAAAGAGAATGTTGATGCCATTTTAGTCCTCGTGCGGCTCGCGGAAGCTCATTTTTTGCTGATGCGGCTGCTGGTTAGCGTTTTTATGCTGCGGTTTACCAAATGCCGGAATCTGTGGCGATTCAGGTTTTACTTGGCCGGTTGGCGAAGTGTTAATCTCGTTCACAACAGGTATAACAATTGGCGTACGGTGGGTCTTATCATATAAAATGTGCGTGATGTCATCTTTAAGCTCGCGCTTAAATATTTCGATATCACTATTGCGGTTAAAGCCGCGAGCAATCTTTTGCTTGAGGTAGCTGCGGATTGCGTTCATCAGCTCTTCGCTGTCACGCAGGTAAATAAAGCCGCGACTGATGATGTCCGGGCTGGTTAACAGCCGGCCGGTTTGACGGTTAACTGTTAACATAACGATGAACATGCCTTCGCCAGCCATGTGGATGCGATCCTTAAGAACTACGTCGCTCACCTCTTCACCGGCGTCGTCGTACATAATGCCGCCAACTGGCACGCGACCAGCTTTATGCGCCAGACCGTGCTGGTCAATCTCAACAACGTCACCAGAATCGCAAACAAAGATCCGGTCACGTGGAACGCCAGCTCTTAACGCAGCAATCTCGGCGTTATGCACGAGCATGTGGAATTCGCCATGGATTGGCATGTAGTATTTTGGCTTAACAATGTTTATTAGCTTAACGTGATCATCATAATAACCATGGCCGCTAAGATGGATTCTGCCGCAACTATCTAAGAAGTTTTTGCGGTCGCGAACAACGTCACTACCCTCACGCATCAGGTTATCCACGGTGCGGACAATGTATTTTTCGTTGCCAGGAATAGCGCTGGAGCTAAAAACCACCACATCGCTTGGCTTGATTTTGAGATTTTTATGCGCGCCAGTGGCCATGCGGTTAAGCACGGCGTTAAACTCGCCCTGGCTGCCGGTGCATAAAACCGTCACCTTGCCGTCTGGCAGTTTGACTAATTCGTCCATACGGACGATAGTGTCTTTTGGCACTTTAATTGTGCCGGTGCGCAGAGCAACTTCGACGTTTTGCAACATGCTGTAGCCGGCAATTGATACCTTACGGCCATGCTCCGCAGCCTGCTCCAAGATGACTTGAATGCGATGGACCTGGGTGCTAAAACAGCTAATTATCATGCGGCTTTTTGGGTTGTTGTCCATAATTTGACCAATGCTTTTTTTGATGTCTAGCTCGCCAAATTGGTGGGTGCCTTCGTCTTCGCAGTTGGTGCTTTCGTTCATTAAAAGCGTGATGCCTTCATCACGGCTGATTTGAGCAATGCGGTCAATGTCAAACTTTATTCCATCAACTGGATTTTCTTCAAACCTCCAGTCACCAGTGTGCAAAAGCACACCAACAGGGGTACGAATGACCACAGCGGCTGCGTCCGGGATTGAGTGATTAACGCGCACCAGCTCAATACCAAAGCTTTTGCCAAGCTGTACACGGTCGTGTGCCTCTGGATTCATGACATTGTAAACCGGACGGTAATCTGTGTCTGATTCCTCCATAATTCGCTCCACCATAGCCAGGGTAAACTTGCCGCCGTAAACAGGCGCCGGCAAACGATGCATAAGATGACGCACCGCACCGATGTGGTCCAGGTGGCCATGAGTAAATACAATGCCGCGGATTTTATGCTTACGCTCCTCAAGATAAGCGATGTCTGGCACAATATAATTAATGCCCGGGTAGTCGGCTCCAGGAAACAAGAACCCCATGTCAATGATAATAATATCGTCCTCATACTCCAGAGCCATCATGTTTTTGCCGATTCCAGTTTCGCCCAGGCCGCCAATTGGAATGATACGCAATATGCTTCCCTCGCGCTTTGGAATGGTTTTTTGCATATTCAGCGTAAATTGCTGACCACCGTAGCCGTTAAAAGTAGATTTGTTGACCGGTACATCAATGACGTGCTGGCTGGCCTGCAAATTGACATTCTCGGAGGTACGACGAACAGCGCGCTGCACTTCACCGCGGCGGGTTTGAGTTTTTGCAAGTATAGTATTATTCTGCACCTGCCTCTGTTGTTGACCAGCTTGCTGCTGATTTTTACGGTTTCTATTTTGTGGCGGGCGAGGTTTGTCGCCAGCCTGTTTTGGTTGGTTATTAAATGTATTCATATTCAAAAATTAAAATTAATAAGATTTTCGCACGACGTTCGTGGCTGTCATAGCCAAATTCTGGCAGATAATCGCTAGGCGCTCTATCTGTCATAATTTAATTAAGACACTTGCCCAAAACCATCCTGAAGAAAAAACGAGAGATCACCTTATCGGCGGCTGATAGATATAGTATAGCACGACGTTAAGAAAAATACAACCAAAAATCAAAAATGCCGGGAACGGAGGAGCTATAATTAGCTCAACTCCGCTCCCGGACTACGGCAGCGCCTACGCTAGTTTAACTGATGGTTGGCGTGTACTCCATTGGCAAGGCAACGTGGGGCACGCCACCTACGCAGCATACAACCGCATCAAGACCAAAAGATTTATCAAGGCTAAAATATCCGCTCTCATATGGCTCCAATGGCCTATACCCAAGCCCCATTGCCCTACTCAAAAGCTCTTGTTTGCTATGACCACAAAGCGTATCAGCATTAAGTCGAGGATCCAAATCACCACGTTGATTGAGCGGTCTAAAACTAGCTGCTCGAACCACTGGAGCAAATGGCGCCAGCATTAAAATATAGATAGCCTCAGCAGCAGTATAGTGTCCAAGCTGATTAAGCGTGGACATAAAATCTTCTTTATATTCATCGGCAATTGTTGCCGCTTTGTCCTCGACGTCACAATGACGCGAACCTTCAATCCACGCGTCGCGCCAAGCTTTTATGAATCCTATAAGATTCCGAAGGATATAATGCGAAATTACAAGCTCGCGTCCGTTTAACAATGCTTCCAAATCACGAATATATGAAACCCATCTGTTAAGATAAGTTCTTTCCTCTACGATTTCCCAATCAATTGACATAGGAAGCGCGATATTATAATCGCGCAAAAGTCGTCTACGGGCAGCCTGATAGACTATCACAAAATCCGAATGCAAAACACTTGACTCGAACCCGCTTGACACCAGTTTCCTCCATAGGTCGTCAACAGCCTAATTAGCATAACACAAATAACAAGAAAATCAAGTAAAAAATCTAACTAAATTGTGATAAACTTTAAACATGAGCAAAATAATACATAAGAACGAAGGTTTTACAATTATCGAGGTGGTGCTCGTACTAGCTATTGCTGGGCTTATTTTCTTAGTAGTTTTCTTATCAATTGGCGCCTTGCAGCGATCGCAGCGTGACTCACAACGCAAAAGCGACCTCGGTCGCATGATGAGTTACCTGACAACTTATGCAGCAAATCACAGTGGAGTTTATCCAGGAAGCGACACAACTCTGGCTGCCTATAATGCATCATTCATTACAAATAACAATGAATTAAAGGACCCAACTACAGGCAACCATTATACTGTTATTTGGGGTGACTCATTGCCAGATGACTTAGGCGAAGTTTACTATAATGTAAAATCTCGTTGTTCTAATGGCGGTATTGATGTCAATCCATCGGGCAAAAACCTGGGGTTGAACAATGTTGCCATTGCCATTAAGTTAGAATCTGGTACTTACTGCATAGATACTAGCAGCTAACACGGGCTATGCGCCTATTAGATCTAATGGCTAATCACAACCGCCTCATTTGGCCGCAAGCCAAAACCAGTTAAATTAACTGTGCGTTCTTGTTGCATTTCATAAATGCTAGATAACACAATTGAGCCAAGTAGGCGGCTACCTCTGAGTTTTACGCCTGCTTCCTCGCCAGAAAAATTAATTGCCGTTATTAGCCTTTCATCTTGGTGCTGGCGCATAAACCCAAAAACTTCCTCGCTTTCGGATTCTTGCGGCACATACAAACCACGTCGCAGAGCCATTGATTCACGACGCATTTTTAAAAGCCGACGGTATAAAGACAAAAACGAATGCGGGTCTTGCAACTGCGCCTCAACATTTCTTGTTGAATAATCAGGCGAAACAGGCAACCAAGTCTCTTCCGCGTCAGAGAACCCAGCGTTTTTGCCCGATGTCCACTGCATTGGCGTTCGTTCTGGATCTCGGCCATCATGAGGATCATCAATCATATGTGGTGGGATTTCGACATTCTCCATACCCAATTCCTCGCCATAATAGATATATGCCTGACCTGGCAAAGTTAGCTGCATAACAGCAGCCGCTCGTGCAGCTACTGCGCCTAAACTGCTAGCAATGCGTGGGTTGTCATGATTGCCCAGAACAGTGGTCGGGACAAAATCAGGACCCATTGCCCCAAGGTATTTGTCGTAAAAAGCCTTGTAATTGCCGGCTTTGCGTGGCATCATAAAATCAAAATTCTCAAAACTAAATGGTGCGCAGCGCTTGGGGTCGACGCTATAATAATCCATGTAGCGGGCGACTGGATCATCACGCGCAACGTAATCTTCCGTAACCATAAAACGACCTTCGTACTCATTGAGAACCTCAACCATCTCGCGCATATACGCGTAAAGCGTTGGATCACTGTTGCGATACTTGCGAAGCACAACATCGTTAGGGTCATCACTTTTAGAATCGAAACTAGGATTAAGAGGCTCATCCAGCAGATCAGGATTTTTGCCAATGTGCGTTACCATGTCGACCCTAAATCCATCAACGCCTAGGTCAAGCAAAAATCGCATTTCGTTGTGCATTGCCGTACGAACCTCTGGATTGTGCCAATTTAAGTCAGCCTGTCCAGGAGTGAAAGTGCACATAACGTACTGATCACGCTCTGGAACGTACTGCCAAGCTGGGCGCATATATTTTTCGATTGACACCCTCCCAATATAATCAACACATAGTCTCTCTGGAGCTATATAATTAGCAAATAATACGTGTTGGGCTGCAGTGCGGCGTTAGCCGCTGACTGCCAGCCCAAAAATGGAGCAAAAGCGTAT
>JAEHDC010000048.1 GCA_016880595.1 Candidatus Saccharimonadota bacterium | reverse complement strand
CCACCAAAGTAACCGTAACCAACGGCGACGGAGTCTCCGGCAACCCAACAATAAACGTAGCAGAAGCCAACTTTAGTGGAATACCAGAGAGTGCGGTGACGAATTTGACGAGTGATCTTAGCGGTAAATTGGCTGTCGCTAGTAACTTGAGCGATGTGTCGAGCGTTAGCTCGGCGCGCACAAATCTGTCCGTGCCCGAAGCTTCTGGTTTTGCAAAAATAACTGTTGGCACCACAGCGCCGACCAGCCCGGCAACAGGCGATGTTTGGATAGATACAAACTAGATGAGCGATCCGGATCTTTTACCAAGAGGCCAATATCGTAACGATCAGTACACTTCTGTAGGTGTTGGTGGCAGTACGTATGGCGATGGCAATACCAATAATGTTTGGTTGGAGGGCGATATTTATAGCTCAACGCCAGCGTCATCCACAAACATGAGTATAGAGGTCCAGCCAACGGGCACGGCTTTTACTAACACGGCCTCGGCGTCAAATACGGCGCGAATTTTAAAGGAGTCAACCTTGCCAATTCACCGCCGTGGCGCCAATTTGGCTTATGATACAAAAAACAAACGTTTCATTTTATCCTGTGGTTATGATGGGTCTACAAGATATAATGACGCTTGGTCACTGACCGCTGACAGCGCATATGCCAGTTGGCATCCAATAAGCCCGAGCGGTACAGCGCCAACTGCCAAAAACTTGGCGGCTTCAACGTTTATAAGAGGCACAACGTCTGGATCTGTGGATAAGGCTTACATGGTTATTTGGGGCGGGACTACATCGTCAGCTAGCTTAAATGAGATGCAGCTTTTAGATGTTACTACTCTTGGAAGCGAGGCATGGTCAACTATTAATCAAACAAACACGCCGTCTATTAGATGTTATTTGACGCATCATATGGTTGCTAAGCAAACGTCAACAAGTACGTTTGATATTTATCTTTTTGGCGGCTACAATAGCTCGACTTATTACAATGACCTTTACAAATGTACGCTCAATTTAGACAGTCCAACTGCAGTAACTTGGACGACACTTAAAGCAAATGGCGCTGTTGGTAACCCAACGGTGCGCCAGGGCACTTGCATGATTTATGATTCTGCAAATGATCGTCTTATCATAACCTGTGGTTACAGCGGCAGCGTATATTTAAACGATACTTGGCAGTATAGTATTAGCGGCGATGCATTTACGCAGTTGTCGCCAACTGGCACTGCGCCAACTATCAGAAATATGGCCAATATTGGCTACGATTCAACAAACCAACGAGCGATACTTATTGGTGGTTGGCAAGGGTCAATTGCAACGAGTTTTAATGATGTCCAACAGCTTTCGCTAACTTCTGGCGCTGAAGCTTGGACGCAAATTAGAGCCAGTAGCAGCACAAACCAAGGAGTTGCAGCTTTTTCTAACGGTGCCGCGGCTGTGGATTCTAGCCGCAATATTTTGGTTGTTGCAACCGAGTATTGTTACGACGGTACCAATAAGTACGTTTATGCTTTTGATATGCGGAATACTTCTACAACAACAGCGTTGGTTTATGGCCTGACAATTATAGATTATTGGCGTGGCAGGGATGCGCCCGCCAATGTTTACAACTCTTCCACCGGCGAATACTTGATTTTTAACGGCTATAGCGACATGGATGACGATGCTACAAGCGCTCGCGGTGAGCATGTTTCGGAAATTTGGGCATATAATCGCACTAGTAACAAGTGGCGGTTTGCGTTAAAGGGGCCATTTGGGATGCCAGCCAACGAAGGTGGGCTAGTAATTTACGATTCTGCCAACGACCGCATTATTTACTTTGGTGGTTTGACTGGCTCTGCTCTTCGCACAAGTGATGTTTGGCAATTTAAGGCCGACACACACGGTATGTATCACGCCACAAAATTATCTCCAACTGGCACTGCGCCAACGCCACGGTGGTTTGCTTGCGGTTGCTATGATGTTACTAACCAGCGTATGGTTTTATGGGGTGGCCAGAGTACTTCCGCTGTTTTAAACGATACTTGGGCGTTGAGTTTAACAGAAGGGTCTGAAGCTTGGACCTCACTTTCGCCAACTGGCACTGCACCAACTGCAGCCTGGCAGGCATGCTTTGCCTTTGACTCTGCTAACAAACGCTTGTACGTACATGGCGGCGCAACAAACACTGGTGGTACAACGTTTACTTCGCAGCTTTTTTATCTGGATATCAGCACAACCAACTGCGCCTGGACTGATACTGCCGTAACTGGCGGTTTGGCTGTGCGCGGTGCAACTTTGGGCTATGATTCAACCAATCAGCGTTTGGTCTGTTTTGGTGGATACGACGGTTCGGTCGTCAATAACACTGTACGCTACACTAGTACCAGCGCGTTTACATCTTGGACGACTCAAGCAACGTCCAATACACCAAGTGCTAGACGCAGCGCTGGCTATATGGTTATTGGCGACTACTTCGTCATAACCTGCGGGCGACCAGCTAGCGGCACTTGGTTTAATGACACGCAGGAGCTTAATTTCAAAGATGATCCAGCTTCATGGTCATGGACAAGCAAGGCGCCGTATATTTATATCATGATGGCTGTGCCAATTAGTAGCTTGACTTTGCGTGCTAGCTACCACTGGCAAGCTTGGGCAACAACTGGCGCTAGCGTTAGCGACAAAGTTGCATTTGGCCATGTTGTAGACTTTGTACTTAGCAATGGCACTTCTGGCGGGTATGTTAAAACTTACAGCGCTGGCTGGAACGCTAAGCCAGTCAAGGTTTGGAATGGCTCAAGCTGGGTTACGAAGCCAGCAAAAGTTTACAACGGCACAGCGTGGATAGAGACAAACTACTAAATCATGCGCTATTTGCTTGGGTAGCGGTTTTCGAGCGTTACCTCTCCTTTTTTGGCGCGCATACCCGTTAGCGGCAGTGTAAAGTAAAAGGTTGTGCCTTTGTTTTGGACACTTGTGAACCCAATCTTGCCACCAGATGTTTCTATAATTTTTTTAGCCAAATATAATCCTAGGCCGTTGCCTTCTGGTTCTTTTTGGGCTATGTTTTTTGCTCTGAAATATTCGCCAAATACATTTTTTTGCTGATCTTCTGGGATCCCGTAGCCTTCGTCTTTAACTCCACATTGGATAAAATCGCCTTTTCTTTCTATTTTTACGTTGATTTTAGTATTCTCTGGCGAATATTTTATTGCATTTGTAAGAAAATTCATCACAACCTGGCGCACCATGTTGCTGTCCAGCGGAATTTTTGGCAACGTTGGACAATCTACGCTAATTTTTTGCTTTTTGCTATTTAGCTTTGGTTGAACAATGTCTATTGTGCTATATATTAATTTACAGAGGTCGGTTGGCTGCGGATTTATGCTAAGCCTGCCAGATTCGATGCGAGTTACGTTTAGTAGCGAAACTACCAGATCAATGAGGTGCTCGTTTGAGACGTTAACTTTACGCAACAAGCTGCTTTGTTTTGGAAGCAGTTTGCCAGCGTCGCCTGATAGCAGCATCTCGACATACCATTTGTTTGTTGTCAGCGGCGTGCGCAACTGATGCGAAGCCAGCGAGATAAAGTTGCTTTTTGCTTGGTCAAGCGCAACCTCATTGGTAATATCTCTAAAAACCTCAATGGCGCCAATTGCTTTGCCATGAGCCATTATTGGCGCTACTGTAATTTCAACTGGGAAGCTGCTGCCATCTTTGCGGCTGTATGTAAGCTTGGTGTTTATGGCTATATTTTTTTGTATTGCCGCAATAGATGGGCGGCGACTATGCGGTATGTTTACCTGCTTTTTATATGTGGCCTTGAGCACATCTGTAAAATTGTGGCCGATGACTTCGGATTCGGAGTAGTTGAGCATTTTTAGCGCAGCGGCGTTTATGCGCTCGATTTTCTCATTAACGCCGTATAAGATTAGGCCTTCGCCGATGCTGGCTAAGATTGCCTCATCTTTTTGTTGCAGATGTACGGCTTTATCTTTTTCTTTTTTGAGGTAGCCGGTTATTCGTTGCGCTAAATTCAAGGCTCTCTGGCGCGAACTGGCTAGGCCAAAAAATGCAACGCCAAGCAGCACACTTATGCTTAAGCCACCAAGCAAAGCATACAGCGGTGTGTTTTTGGAGGCGCTGGTGATGTATCCAGATAAGTTGGCGTATTGTATGGTCCAAGTGCGGCCGCCGGTTGTTAGTTGGGTTGTTTTTGTAAGTTCGGCGCTGGCAAAATCTGTTCCGGGATCAGAGTTAAATAATAGATTATCGCTATTGGTTTGAGTGATATCGGCTGTGTCGTAAATGGCAATTCCAACGCCGTTACTCTGATTGCCAACCGCTGCTTGCATAAAGTTTTTGACGCGGATTGGGCTGTAAATGTAGCCTCGGATATTGTTTTGACGTTGTTGCAAGGTGTTGTTGGTGGAATTTTTTTGGTACTGAGGCAGATAGAGCAAGAATCCAGCTTGTATATCCTCGGAGGTTTCTTGTTGCAAGGTGACTTTACCGCTCATAGACAGGCTGCCTGTGTCGCGAGCCGTTTCCATGGCGGCTTGTCGAGTGGATTTCGAGAACATATCATAGCCAAAAGATCTTTGGTTGCGCGTGTCAAATGGTTCGATGTAGATTATGGTGGTGTAGATGTCGCGCGACGGATCAATGGGGTGAATTGTAAAGTTTGGATATCCTTCGTCGCGCACCTGCTGCTCAATGGTTTGCACTTGGGATGATGGAACAATGAGCGAGTAGCCAATGCCTTGATCGCCAGGATAGTTCTCGGCAAGCTCTAGGCCATCAACATATGCGCTCCATTCTTCGCGAGTTACATTTTCGGATGCACTAAACAGACTATCTGCTCCTTGTAAGGCGTTTATATAGCTGTTTAGCCGCTGTGTTATTAGATCTTCTATTTTGTTTGTGTCGCTTTCGAAACGGAGATTTAGATTTCTGTTTGTGGCATCTTTTGATACACCCCAAGCAATGCCCGTAATACAAATGCTGATAAAAATGATGAATAATGACATTACCAGTGGTTTTGCTGTTTTATTTTCTATGGATACTGGCTTTTTGCGTGGCAAAAATCGAGTATCCCACCCAGAAACGGCTAGCATTAAGAACATAATTGCTGCCGCGACGTTTGTTGACGCATACCAGCCAGATGATGTTGCATAACTAAAGTTGTAAGCGTTACCGATAATAGAGATTGTCCCTAAGGCAAAGAGAAGTATAATTAAGATTCTGTAAATTATTCTGCGCCGATAACTTATGTCAGCGGTGTTGACGGTTATTGCTAATAATGCGGACAAAATTACCCCAAGGGATATTGCGCTTGGGATTAATGCCGCCCCTGGTATAAGGACAAAGCTAATGCCTAAAATGTTGCGAATGATGTTTACTAATGACGAAAAAATTATAACGCCCAAAATCGTGTATAACACAACATTCTGTTTGTGCGTTAGTGTTTTTTTGAGCGCCAAGATAACGTTAGCCAGGCATATAAGCAAGATGAATAACGCTGTAATTGGATGGATCTCTGAGGTGGTGCCAAATAGTGTTAATAGGTCAGAGCTATCATTTATTAACCATGCCGAAATTATTACAGTGCAGGTCATTATGAGCGCAGAGTTTAAGGCTATTACTCTGCTTTTTATTCGCAGGCGCCAGATTTTTTTGACGCTAATTGCAGCCCAGGCTGTAAAGAAGGCTATTGCGCCCATTAGAATTGCCGGAACGACCTCAGATGTTATAAAGGCCGTTGTTTTTCTTTGTTCGGCTTGGGCTGCGTGACTAGAAATTGAGTCAAAGCTAAACTGGTTGCTAAATTGGTTCCATGGGCTGAGACGCTCGCCAGTTGCTAAATCATAATAATAAGCTGTGGCGGCATCTTGATAATCTACAAGCTCGCCAGTGTACGGTTCAATCCACAGGTCAATTGTGCCGTCTAAATTTATGCCTTTGGTTATACCTACGTCTTGTAAATTAGTCAGATTTGCTGTTTGGTCAGCTGTAAAGTTAGCTTTGTAGTGATAAGTATTTAGCCCCAGAATATTTTCTTCATTCTGAAAAATCATAGTCAGCGGTTTGTCGTAATTGATGTGCCAGTAGGTGAAATTATCTTTATTGTAGCCAGAAGGGCCAAAAAGATAACCCGTGCGATTTTCATCACCATAGCCGGGGACGTGCTGATAACTTTCTTGATTAACAGCGTATTCTCGTGTTACAGAAAAAATTGGCTCGCCTTCCTGGGAATGTACATCAAAAACAGCGTTAATGATGTTTGTAGTGCCTTCTGTGCGCACGGTTGTATAGCTAAAAGTAGTTTGAGATTGGGTTCTGCCAGTATATTGTTGGCTTGCAGCATCATAAAGATTGTCATAAGAAATGATATCGGCGCTATAAGAATAATCTGTTGGCATCTCAAGCAACTCTTTGGCGATAAACGGCGCCCATAAACCCAAAATGGCCAGTAGTGCCAACGTTACACAAATTTTAATAGCCAGAGAATATTTTTTGAAATGAGTTGTCATTTAGCTAACCATTAGTACTATTTACTATGTTAGCTTCTTTTTGAGCTAAGAGCAAACCCGAACCTGATAGGAAGGCGCGGAAGTATGCGTCGTTATTAGCAAGCTTATGCTAAAATTATATATAGATAAACAGGATATTTTATGGAACCGGAAAGTACTCTAATCGAACCGGCGAGCGTGCCAGCGGAACCAGAAGAAATTCCTTTGAGCAACTCTACTTCAATTTGGCTGCAATATGTAGCTGTTATTGCGTTCTTTATTACATTTATAGTGGAAGGCGTGGCTACTCTGAGTGTAATTGGCGGACAAGCGATTACTTATAAGATAATAAGCGCTATAAACTTTATCGTTCCAATAATAGTTTTTCTTATAATCTACAATTTGAATCCGCGTAATATCTCAAGTCTTACAAGATTTTTTGAAGCTATTGTTGCAACAGTGGCAATTAGATGTTTTTATAATTTGATACCAATATTGTATGTGTACGTGCCCAGTGTACCAGGCTATCCGTCAATAAGTATTTATCTTCAGTATGCATTGCCGGTAGTAGTTTCTTTCATCTGCATCATTTTCTTGATTTGGCTAAGAAAGGCAAATCGGTGGAAATAGTGGTTTGCTTTTAGGATTGGATAATATATGTTGTTGGTGCGTTTGGCAGATAAAGAATAAGGGCTCGATTATATGCTGAGTGAATTCGGATATACCAAGCTGTAGCCAATTTTCTTCTTCCGAAGGCTTGCCGTTTACATGCGCACCATCTGAGAGAAGAATAGCAAATATTTTGTTATCGCTCATAAACTGAGCGACTCCAGCCAACAAGTCTTCAATGGCTGGTTGCTGGCTGTGCTCTGATCCAGACATGAAAGCCTCCTTGTAGCGAACCACTGGCAGGTCATATCATCGTCATATTGCATTGTCAAGTAGACACACCATAAATCATCTCCTTGGCATACGCAAAGATATTGCCAAGGCAACGAGGATGCCGCTCAGGCTTATTGGTCAAGCTTTTGAAAAAGCCAATAATCTTGAACTGAGCTTAGAGGAAATCCGAGCTTTACTGGATGAAGAATAGCCAATAGTAGTAGCGCCTATCAGCGTATCTTGAGCTTCAATATCGTAATATTCTTTAAGAGTCACTTGAATTAGGCCAATCATAAATAATTTAAGGCTCTATCGCGAAGCTGACTTATGAAGAATAGATGCAGCAAGAGTCTGATAGGGAAGACCTTCCACGGCAGCCTTTGCCTTCAGCTTATAGACATCGCGTTCTGAAAGACGAATGTTAATATTGAACGTCTTGTTGAGTGAGCCCTTGGCTGCACGAACAGCCTGTCGCTTAGCTTCAGATACGTTCTCAACAGATTCAAGACCGCCAGACTCTATGTCTTCAAGCTGCTTTTGCTCTTCTTTGTCCAGGTCGTAATATTGCATTACTTTTCTCCTTTCATATATTTTTTAGTAAGCTTCCTGCTAGGAAATATAGTTTTTAGAAAAATCTTTGCTTCGTCTTCGACGAAGGGAATTATATAGATATATTCTTGGATTTCTACGATATAAAATTGTTGGTTCGGGTATTTTGTCGGATTCGGGTGAGCTAGTACATCATGTAATTTGCCTTCACTTATTGCGATAACGATATCCTCAAAACAAATCTCGCGCTCCTCACGGAGCTTGTCGTTTTTAGATTCATTCCAATCAAAATACTTCACGCTTGTATTTTATGACAATACATATCTAATGTCAACATGAGCTAATCAGAAAATTTTGCGCTTTTCACTCGCGACGTAAAAGATGACAGTGCGCACAACACCGCGATCTGCAGTCACCCTTTAAAATCGTACTAGTGAAGAAAGATTGATAAATTGTCAATTTTTTGGTTTGGACCTACGGCTAACGCTGCAGCCCAAACCAAACGCGTGTTGCTTGCTTGTATTATATAGCTCGTGCGTGACACCCTCCCAATATAATCAACACATAGTCTCTCTGGAGCTATATAATTAGCAAATAATACGTGTTGGGCTGCAGTGCGGCGTTAGCCGCTGACTGCCAGCCCAAAAATGGAGCAAAAGCGTAT
>JAEHDC010000047.1 GCA_016880595.1 Candidatus Saccharimonadota bacterium | reverse complement strand
TTAAGATAACAAACAGAAAGGAAGCCCAATGACTGACTTAAAACACACAACCCCGAGCAAGCTTTTATGGCTGGATTTTGAAATGACTGGTTTGGCGCCGCAAAAGGACCGAATTGTTGAAGTAGCGGCAATCTTAACAGATTGGAACTTGCATGAATTAGGCACTGTAGAAAGTGGTGTGCGCCACGATTCGACTGAGCTTAAAGAGCTATTTGCAGAAAATCCTTGGGCTGTGGCTCGGCCAAAACAAACCCAGCAGCTTTTGGATTTGTCTTTAAACAGTCCGACAGAAATTGCTGTAGAAAGCGAAATTCTAAAATTAGTTGACAAGCATTACAAAACAAATGAGCCAGTCATGCTGGCTGGTAACTCAATTTATTTTGACCGGATGTTTATTCGCCAGTGGTGGCCGCGGCTTGAAGCGCGCCTGCACTACAGAATGCTTGATGTTAGCGCCTGGAAAGTTGTCATGCAGGGTCGTTATGATGTGGTTTATAAAAAAGAGGAAGTTCACCGCGCACTGGATGATATCCGAGAGAGCATTGACGAGCTAAAATATTATCTTAAAGCGGTAGATGCTGAGAGGCTTTAGTTTTTGTGGCGAAGTCTGGTATAACTTTGAGCTATCGGCATCGGCAAAAAGTGATAAAATAACTACAGATGATCTATAACCAACTCAAAAAGATTTTACTTTCTATGCCCGGCGCAAAACTGAGTCATCCGTTTGGCGCCAATGAGGCAGTCTTTACAATTGATGACAAAATGTTTGCAATAGCTATTAAGAATTCAGATCCGACTCGGGTAAGCTTAAGATGCGACTCGCAACTTGCCGAGTTGCTGCGCCAAAAATATGAGACAGTCCTGCCTGGTCAGAACCTTAACAAAAAATACTGGAATACAATTGTCTGCTCTGGCCAATTAACAGATGAGGAAATTAAAGATTTGATTGTTTTGTCTTATAACTTAACCAAAGAGTCTAGTAGCCAAGCGCTGTCAGCTGATCGCTAATCTCTGTGAGGTGCTCGGCAGTTGTGTTTGCTGCTGTCTTCATTTTGCCGCTAGAATTTGAGGCTACCTCAAGAGCTAAAGTTTTAGCAGACGTAACTTTGCTTTTTAGCAGACTGGCGTAAACTTCATTAAATTTGTTTTGAGATTGGGCCGTAGCAAGCTTACTTTCACTAGTGGAATCTGCTTCTTCGGCCGTTATGGAATCTGGCACAGCGCTAAGGCTATAGGAGGACTTTAAGCCTTGTTGCAAAGCGTAATAATCGTTAGTGGCCAGGGCGTAGGCGTTGCTACTAACAGTGGACAGGCTGTCGTCTGTAATTGATTTGCTGTAGGTTGAAATGTAAGAAACTAGCTGCTTTTCGCGCGCTACTAACCTTGCGGCCTGATTTTTGTTAGTGCTGGTTAAGGCAGTGACAAGATAATATCCAGCGGTAATTAGCACCAGTATAAGAAGAACCAAGCCAGCAATTTTTAAAACAGCGCCAAGTTTAGAATCGCTTGGTTTGTTATATTGAGCTGCTGCGCCGTAGAATTTAGGTTGCATAATTTTAGTATACACGATTTTGGCGTTTAGGATTAGCAGTTAAAATTCATTATGGCTAAATTTAACCACCTCTATCTAAACTGTGCTAGTATATTGTTAGTGGAAGCAAAAGAAGAAATTCGCACTCGGCTAAATATTGAGGACGTTATTGGGCAATACGTCCAGCTTAAGCGTGCCGGACGTAATTTTAAGGGGTTATCGCCGTTTAGCCAAGAAAAAACTCCAAGCTTCATTGTTAGTCCAGACAAGCATATTTGGCATGATTTTAGCAGCGGCAAGGGCGGTGACGTTTTTGCTTTTGTAATGGAAATGGAAGGCCTTGATTTTAAGGGCGCCATGGAGCTTTTGGCGCGCAAGGCCGGCGTTGATCCTAGCCAATTTAACAGAGGCGATGGTAGTTTATCCAAAAAACGAGAGCGCCTGTTTAAGGCTGTAGATTTGGCTGCCAATTTTTACCAGCAAATTTTTGTGCGCACGCCAATGGCTATTGAATATTTTAAAAAACGTCGGCTTAACAAGCAGGTAATTTCAGATTTTCGCTTGGGTTTTTCTCCAACCAACAACGAGCTTTGCACTGCACTCACCAAACGTGATTTTACAGGGGTAGAATTGCGCGACGCTGGCCTGGCTGTAAACCGCCGCGGCCGTATTGGTGATATGTTCCGCGGCCGCATGATGGTTCCGCTAATGGATGCTCAAGGACGGCCAATTGGTTTTACGGCGCGTATGGTCGCCAATGAGCCGAACGCGCCAAAGTATATTAACACGCCGCAGACTTTGCTTTATGATAAATCGCGCCACGTTTTTGGCTTGCATTTGGCCAAAGACGCAATTCGTCAAGCTGATTTTGCCGTGATTGTTGAGGGCAACATGGATGTTATTGCTAGCCATCAAGTTGATGTAAAAAACGTTGTGGCTACGGCCGGCACAGCCTTGACCGAGCATCATCTGCGCGCGCTGAGCCGTTTTACTCAGGACGTCCGCCTCTGTTTTGACGCAGATAAAGCGGGAATTGCCGCCACCGAACGGGCAATTGCTATTGCCAGCAACATGGGCATAAATTTGGGTATCATTACTTTGCCATCGGGCGCAAAAGACCCAGACGAGCTTGTCCAACAAGATAAAAATCTGTGGTTGCAGGCAATTGCTGCGCCACAAGATGCTGTGCAGTGGCTTCTAAAAATTTACGCCAAGCGGTTTGATTTGGCGACCGCTGCTGGCAAGCGCCAGGCCACGGATCAGGCTTTAGAGGTTGTTCGCCATCTTAGCGATCCAGTTTTGCTGGAGCATTATTTAGGTTTAATTGCTGCTGAGGTTGGTGTGTCGGTTGGTGCTTTGAGCAAAAAGCTTGGCCATGAATCTGCAGTGCAAAAATCTGCTGAGCCAATTGCAAAAAAGATGCCGATTGCGCCTAGCGACCCCAATAAGTTTGCTCATCACGATCATTTGCTAGCAATTTTTCTGGCGCATCCAGAAATTTTGGAAGAGTTGAAAACGATGCTGCCTAGTGATTTTTTGGGTCAAACTCGCCAAGCGATTGCGGCAAATATTTTGCAATCTGTGCCCCTATTGCAATCTGATGAAATTCGTGTCAAAATAGGGGAGTTAGAGCTTATTGCTCAGGCTAAATACTCGCAGTTTAGTAGCGAAGTAAAAAGTGACGCCACAGACATTGCAAAAAGAATAAAACGCGAAAACAAACAAATTCAACGTAATGAGCTTGCAAAGAGATTGTTTTTAACAGAAGACCAAGCCCAGCGCGCTGAAATTAACCAACAAATCAAAAAACTTGATAAACAAATAGAAGCTTTAAAACGCTAGGAGAAGATATGGCGAAGAGCAAAAACGACAACCCAGTAACAGATGATTTTGACGAAACAATTGTAGCTGATGAACCAGTTGACGATTTTCAGTCCACAACACATCTTGATGACGTAAGTGAGCCGCTTCCGGACGATCTTGATGAAGACGAATGGAACGAGGAAGATGGTCTTAGTAACCAGAATTATTTAGATGACATTTCTGATGACTCAGTGCGTTTATATTTGCGAGAAATCGGCAAGATCCCGCTGCTTAGCCCAGAGGAGGAGCTGGCTTTAGCGCAACGAGTTATTGCTGGCGATAAGGCAGCCAAGGATGAAATGGCTGAGGCAAACATGCGTCTGGTGGTTAGCATTGCCAAACGCTATAGCGGCCGCGGCCTTGATCTACTGGATCTGATCCAAGAAGGCAACACTGGTTTGTTGCGTGCGGTTGAGAAGTTCGATCCAGACAAGGGATTTAAGTTTAGCACCTACGCAACTTGGTGGATTCGCCAGGCTATTACTCGCGCTATTGCTGATCAGGCGCGCACCATCCGCATTCCGGTACACATGGTTGAGACTATCAATAAGTTATTGCGCACTCAACGCCGCCTAACTCAGGAGCTGAACCGTGAGCCGACTGTTGAAGAACTGGCCGTGGAAATGGAGATGGAGCCGGAGAAGATTGAGTATGTCATGAAGATTAAGCAGGACATTACTTCGCTTGATGCTAATGTACGCGACGATGATGACGATTCTGTTTTAGGTGATTTTATTGAAGATGAAGACGCCCAAAGCCCAGAGGAAGCTGCGGCGTCACAACTGTTAAAAGAGCAAGTCAAAGAAATGCTCAGCGTTCTTACTGACCGCGAGCAAAAGATTTTAAAAATGCGATTTGGTCTAGATGACGGCAAAAGCCATACATTAGAAGAAGTTGGTCAAGAATTTAGTGTGACGCGTGAGCGTATTCGGCAGATTGAGGCAAAGGCGCTGGCTAAATTGCGCAAACACAAAGATGCTAAGAAGTTATACGAATATTTGCAATAAATTTTGTTGAAGCGACCCGTGACGAGCCGCTTCAATCCGAACTGTTAAGCAAACCGGATGTTCGTCACACAACCTGGTGCAAGCTGATTAATAATGAGTTTATGAACATCATCGGGCATGTACCGGCTGTCCTCTTGCTGCATTAAGCACAACTGCGGCTGTTGACCTCTACCGACGAGAATCCTCCAGGAGCCCCACGGACTATCCGCACCATCTTCATAGTTTTTTGTGATGGATATTTCCTGATAAAACACCAGATAGATAGTGTGTTCGCCGTCCACAGAATCACGTCCGTAAAACTGCGAGCTTCTGGCAAATATAGCAGGATATCTTTTTGTAAAGATTACAAATCTGCATGGCTCATCCCAAGAGCGCATCGTACCGTATGCTGAAATGACAGTGTCCATCCTGCTGCCATTGACGATAATCTGCAATCCAGCAGGATCGGCTCCAAGAGAAGAGCCAAGCGCACTGACTAGTCTGCGGATTTCCGTAAGTGGACTTGTTGTGGCCTCAGATGGGGAACGATTTTGTGGCGGCTGCACCCACGGCATGGCGCCGAGCAGCACGCGTGCGCCAATCGCCATAGCAACATCCTCCGCAATAATCCCGTCACGCCTGGCTGGCTCTAGGTTTAGAGGAAGAGTCAAAAAGCGCATTGCGCAACCTCCAGCTTTGCAAACTGTGTTTAACAGAACAGATTTATTCTATATCTTTTTAGCTAAAAAATCTAGCTTTCTTTTGCTTCGTGATATTCCTTTTCGGCGTTTACAAGCCAGAGGTTCTCCTTAGTCTTTACGCCGTTAATGATATTTTCAACAGCGGTCATGGCCGTAAGCATGGAGTGATCTTGGTTGTTATAGCGGTGCATGCCGTTGCGGCCAATCAAGAAGAGGTTTTCAAAGTTATTGAGGTAGCCTTTCAGTTCATCAAAACGATCATAGGTACCAAAGTAAGCTGGGTATGTTTTTTTAACGCGGATCACCACGCCGTCTTTAACATCACTAGATTCAATGATGCCAATGTGCGTTAGTTCTTTGATGCCAAATTCTTTCATGTCGGCATCTTTTTTGTTCCATAAATCATCGCCTTCGTTAACAAAATATTCCATGCCAACCCATACTTTGGTTGGATCTTGAATAAGATATGGGCTCCAGTTGTTGAAAATTTGCAAACGGCCAACTTTTACGTCACGCTCCTGTATATAAATCCAGGTGTCTGGTACAATTTTGCGCAAAGTTGGAATGCTTGTTTGATTTTTGATCTTGAGCTTATCGAGCAATAAACCAACAGTTATAAAGTCGCGGTAAATTAATCCATTTGCAACTTCGGCAACGTTATTTGGAACTTTGTCGCCCTTAAAGTCGTTGATGAGATCCTTCATTGGCATGGTAGAGAAGTAGTAATCGGCGGTGTGCGAAGTGATTTTGCCGGTTTTTACATCTTTAATTTCTATAGATTCAATTTTGTCGCCTTTGTTTTCAAAACCAACGGCGCTGTGGTTCATGTGGATTTCGCCACCGAGGTGAATTACTTGCTCGGCAACAATTTCCCACATTTGGCCTGGGCCAAGTTTAGGATATAAGAACCGTTCAATTAAGCTGGTCTCGGTGTCTTTTTGGGAGACGTCTTTTGATTTGGATTTTGGCAGCGCAGACTTGACAGCATGGGCAATGGCTTTGGTGACAGACAGACCCTTAATTCGCTGAGCGCCCCAGTCAGCGCTAATTTCTTTGCAATCTATGCCCCAAACTTTTTCTGTGTAATCTTTAAAGAATGTACGGTAAAGTTCTTCGCCAAAACGGTTGATGAAGAAGTTTTCTAGTGTGCTTTCATCTTTAAGCGGGTGAAGGCGAGCTTTAATGTAGCTTGTGCCGATTTTTGCCATGCGCACTGGACCCAAGTTTTTGACGGTTTGGGCGTTGAGCGCAACCGGGTAATCAAAGAATTTACGCAGGTAAAAAATTCGCGATAGACGGTTGCGAATAAGCAAGACTTCGTCTGTTTTTTCTGGGTCTGGGCCACTGGCGTTAAGCTCGCTAAGGTCAGTTTTGCCAAGTTCTTTTTCGTCTTTGGCTAGTGCGCCTTGGATTGGCATAATGTTGTTCCACCAGCCCATTACGCGGTCGGATTTAGAGAAAAAGCGATGACCACCAATGTCTATACGATTGCCTTTATAACGGATGGTGCGCGAAATACCGCCAATCTCGTCAGTCTCTTCAAAAATAATTGGTTTGATATCTGTTTTTTGTAAAAGCTCCAAAGCTGCTGTTAGACCAGCTGGGCCAGCGCCGACAATTATGGCGGTTTTGTTGGTGTCTTTTGACATTAATGGAATCTCCTTAGCAGTTATAAAGTTGGCATAAAGCAGAATATGTAAGCTCGGGCTGGTTACGGCTTTATTTAACGCTTTAATTATACCAGTTTTTGCATTGCACGGCGATGATTTTTTATCATTCGCCGTGCAACTTTGTTGTTCTACTGTTGCAATCTGCCTAACATGAGTTCGTAAGCGTGAGTTATTGGGTCGTCGTATACGACAGTAATTTCGGGTTCGCTTCTTACGAACAATCCAACATCACTACATAATGAGGCAATTGTCTGCGCGTTCTCAGACACGGATGCGCCTGGCATATTGGCTAAAATAACAAAAAAGCTCGTTCCACGTAGCCTGATATCGCTTTCTGCGTCAATTAACTTAATGCCACCAAGAAACTCTTCGGCTATCCTGTTAAGAAGTCCTGTTGAAGGGCTCATCGCAAGTTTGATGCCTATTGCAGCCTCTGTTTTATCGGCGCTAGCTTGATCAGATCGCACTAAATAGATTTTGACAGCGCGATAAGTTGGTGTGAGCAATTTTGATATTTTCATCATTGCGCTTTGATGGCTCGTAGAGTCTACTATGCTAACTCTAAGAGAAGGTCTACCACTTTTGTCATCAGTGCCAATGGTGCAAGTTTGGACATAGTTTGTTCTTAAAAGATACGCGCGTAGCCGCGAGGCATCTTGTACATTGGTATCATGAGATAAAACTACATAAAGACTTGTCCCATCAGAGTCTACGCAAATTACTTTTGGAAACTGCGTCATCGCGCAATCCTTTGCTGGCTAGATTGAAAAGATCAGAACAAACATATTTATTATAATCTGAAATTCTCTTTAAGAGAAGTAAGTTGCTAGTTTTGTTTTTAATGCTTGCAGGTTGGAATTGTTGTCTATAAGGATTCCTGCGCGTTCTTTTACGGCAGCGATACTCAACGCGGCTTCGTCAGCGTCTGGTGCGGCGTGCATTTCTTCTGCTTCGTGCTGCAAAAATTCTTCAAAGCTGATATTATCTTCGCCACTGCGACCGCGTTGGGCAGCGTTTTTTTGGATACGTTCGTAGCGGACGTGCGGATCGGCGTCCACCCAAATAACAGTGCCGCCAAGATCGTGAATGCGGTCTGCCTCGTAAGGATTACGGAGCGATGACATTACAACCCCGGCGTACTTGTCAAAACCTCCAGCTTCTTTAAACTTAATTATTGCTCGGTCAATAAGTGTAGCAAGGCCTGATTCGCGCCGCCATTCTGCACTGATTTGCCGCAAATTTTGGCGCATAACTGGGAGGTTGCGCTTTTTGCACTCGTCGCGAAGAAGCTCTGTTAAAGAGAAGAACCAGTAATTTTGGTGTTCGGCTAGCAGCTCACCAATTGTGTCTTTGCCCGAACCATTGGTGCCACTGAGGCCGATTACTTTTAGATTGTTTTTCATCGCCGTCATTATATATTTTCTTGGTTGTAAAAAGCAAGCTTTTTTGTATTTATGTTACAATAATCCTGTTCAGGCTCGAACCTTAAGAGAAAAGGCTAAGATGGTCACGTTTTTTAGTGTCATTGGAGAAGTTTCAGATGATCTGGAACAACAATTGCTCAGCTACGCTGACGGAGAGTTAACTGTTGAGGTTAGACGCGGTTTGTCTTGCGCAAGAGCTGTCAATTGGCCAGGGGCTAGCAAGGATTTTGCAGTTGTTTGTGTCTCTGAACCACATGGATCTAATCGTCATGTAGAGTTTATTGATTTTGCAAGAAAAAATGGCCTTTTACTGTCTGCTCCGACCTCTGATAATATTTGGCTAATGCCTGCAGAAATTAATCGTACAATGCTTTGGGAGGTGCTAAGCATAACCGCTCTAGATTCGACTCTTAGTGCTTTTCTTAGCGCTTTTGATACTTTTAAAGTCGTCGAGTTGCAAGTAGTAGAATTTGCAACTATTGTTCGCTTGCACCGAAATCTAAATCGCGGATGCGACTGGAGGGTTGAATCGGCTCTTTTTAGCTTTATGCTTAAATATGGTCTGAACTTTAGCGGGACAAATCTGGCTGACGATCTTGGCATGTCGGTTACGGCGTGCGTCTTCGGTAAGACGCACGCCGAGAGCAACTACTTGATGCGCCGTGGTATCAAATGGCTCAAATTGTTGCAGTATGTTACGAAAGACGAGCTGTCGGGACCTCAAATTGGTCCGGCTCGTTTGAGCAACATTATGACGTGCCTGGCCGCGCAAGGTTTGCGCCTGTTGCAGGATTGAGCTGCTGGGCGGAGAAAATCCGCCCAGCAGCTTGTTGTTTTTAATACTTGTAAGTTCTGTCTTGCGTTGAGGCAACCCATGTTATACTAAAGTTCATGAATGCAATCAGTACGTACAAACAGGATATCGATAGCAGTATCGAACAATTTTGTTCTTCACTGCTAAGACAAACAGAAGCTGACTTTGGGCCGTATTCGCTCGAGGCTATGGAAACTTATTGCTCGCTGCTTAGCCGTGGTGGTAAGCGTGTTCGTGGCTCAATTGTGATGGCGGCTTACCGAATGGCCGGCGGTACAGATATGCAAATGGCAACAGAGGCGGCACGCATTGTAGAAATGCTCAACACAAATCTGCTGGTATTTGACGACATTGCCGATTTGTCGGATAAACGTCGTGGTGGACCAACCGTGCATCGCATGTTTGAGCAATATCACCGGGAGACCCAACTGCATGGTGACGATACTCACTTTGGCGTGTCTATGGCAATGCACGTTGGTCTTGCTGGTACGTATCTTGTGGCGGCTGGATTGGATGAGCTGGATTTGCCTTGCGAGACTAGGCAAAAAGCTGTCCATTACCTAAACGACGCAATTCTTACCACAATCCATGGCCAGTTTAACGACATCGCCAACGAGGCAGTGCGCCTGGTCGGCGAGAAACAAGTTTGTCGGACTCTAACCTGGAAGGCTGCATATTACACATTTTTGCAGCCTTTTCAATTTGGTTTAATGCTGGCCGGTGACAAGAACGCGGATTCGCAAATTGTGCGCGACTACGCAATTAATGTAGGCTTGGCTTATCAGATCGCTGATGATATCATTGGCACCTTTGGCGAGGAAGAGGATAGCGGTAAAAGCAATACGGATGACATTAAAGAGGGTAAAATTACTCTCCTGATTTCATGCGCATTGCAAAAGGCTAGCAACGAGCAAAAGAGCGAGTTGCTAGCGGCACTCGGCAATAGGGATTTGACAGATGAAGAATTTCAGAATTGTCGAAAGGTTTTGCGCGAAACTGGTGCTTTGGATTACGCTCACGAGCTAGCCGCAAAACACGCTCAGCAGGCAGTAAAGGCTTTGCAGGACGCGCCTTCGCAGTGGAACGGAGAAGATGTGGCTTATTTTCAGAAGTTGGCCGAGTTTGTTGTTGAAAGAAACAAATAGGTTGTCCGTTGGCGGTAGCTTTTGTTAGCTGCCGCCAACAGTTTCAGAATTGTTCTATTGGTTTACTGGTTACGTCTGTTGTTGCCGGCCCAAGTTAGAGCTAAGATGTTTGGACGTGCCGCATTTGGCGCAATGTTTCTTACGGTTTTTGCTTTTTAACCGTAGAGGCCGGCGTATTCGAAATAATGACGTAATGCTTTAACGGATCGCCTCTGCAAAAACCCTAGAACTCGTGTATACTTTACTTATGACTAAGCGCCTTGTTATTATCGACGGCAAATCTGTTTTTTACCGTGGCTATTATGCTATGCCTAGCTTAAGCACCAAAGACGGCACGCCCACTGGCGGCGTGTATGGTTTTGCTGTGATGGCGCTTGAGGTAGTAAAACAGCTCAAGCCAGATTATGTTTGTGTGGCTTGGGATAAACGCCATACAAATATTCGTTCGCGCGTGGCGTTGTATCCAGCTTATAAAGCTAATCGCAAGCCAGCGCCGCCGGATTTTTACGAGCAAATCCCGCTGCTCATGGATATGCTTAATGCGCTTAACTGGCCTATGTATGAAGCTGACGATTACGAAGCTGACGATCTGATGGGCGCCTTTGCCAAGCAAGCTGGCGAGAAGGGAGTCGAGAGCTACTTAGTAACCAGCGATTTGGACGTTTTGCAACTCGTCAATCCGCACACCCACATTTACACGCTAAAGAAGGGTCTTAGTCACATCGAGCTATTTAACGAAGCAAGTTTTAAAGAAAAATACGGCGTTGAAGCGCATCAGTGGGTGGACGTCAAGGCGCTAAAGGGCGACTCGTCTGATAACATTCCAGGCGTGGCTAGCATCGGCGAAAAAACCGCGCTTGATTTAATTAAGCAATACAAAACTCTTGATGGCGTTTACGAAAATATTGAACTTATTAAGCCCTCAATTAAAGCCAAACTTCAAAAAGATAAAGACATGGCTTACCTCAGTAAAAAGCTGGTAACTCTGATGATTGACGCGCCAGTGGAATTGGATTTGGGCAAAGCAGAAGAAAGCGAAGGTGTGACGCCGGAGTTTGTGGCTTTTTTGCGCAAGTATGAATTCCGTAACTTACTGCACAAAGTTGAAGGCAAAATGAGCAAAGCGGCAATTGCTGAGGCTGAAGAAACTCTCGAGCAAAAAGAGCTGCCGCCAATCAAAAAAAAGCAATTTCATGAAGCGGATTTTGCCAAAGGTGTGCCGCGAGTTATGGTGCTCAGTCCAGATGGCGCAGAGCTGTGGCTCAGCCCAGTAGCTGGTTACTTTGAGGTTATAGCTCTGGCCGATGCACCAGTTGACGTGTTGGCAAACGGTCCTGTTGTTGGCCATGACCTCAAGCCAGTTTTTCATGCGCTGCTGGACGCTGGCAAAAATTGGCTGGGCGAGGTTGGTCACGATACTCGCATCGGCGCTTTTCTGCTTAACTCGTTGCAGCGCTCGCGCGAACTTAGCGATCTAATGGAGCGCCCAATTGATCTTACCGACCCGCACCAAGTTTTGCCAGCCATTTGGCATTTGTTTAAAGATCAGCATGTGCAGCTCGACCAGCTGCCGCAACTAGAAAAGCTTGCGCATACTGTAGATTTCCCAATGATTTATTTGTTAGCCAAAATGGAACATCGCGGGATTTTGTTGGACAGCGCAATGCTTGGGAAGATGAGCGAGAAGTTTGCCGCTCGCATTTATGAACTCGAGCAAGAAATTTACAAACATGCTGGCAAGGAGTTTAATATTGGTTCGCCAGCGCAACTTGGAGCCGTGCTTTTTGATACGCTTGGACTGCCAACCGCCGGTGTCAAAAAAGGCAAAACCGGCTACTCAACTGGCGCGGCCGAGCTAGACAAGTTGCGCGGCCTGCATCCAGTAGTGGACCTAATTACCGAATACCGTGAGTACACCAAGCTTAAGAGCACCTACATCGACGCGCTGCCCAAGCTGGTAGATGCGCACGGTCGCTTACACACAACCTACACTTTGGATGTCACGGCCACTGGCCGCCTCAGTTCAATTAATCCTAATTTGCAAAATATTCCAACTCGTACCGAGATCGGTCAGGCCATCCGCAGCGCATTTGTACCAGCAAAAGGCAATGTTTTTGTCAGTGCTGACTACAACCAGTTTGAGTTGCGCCTCAGTGCAGTCATGGCTGACGACAAGGAGTTAATAGAAACCTTTAACAAGCATGAGGATGTCCATACCAAAACCGCGGCGCAGCTTTACAATGTGCCAATGGACAAAGTCACAAAAGTCATGCGTCGTCACGCCAAAACTGTCAACTTTGGGATTTTGTACGGCATGAGCCCACACGGCTTAAGCACTGCTACTGGCATGAGCTTTGAAGACGCCAAGAAATTTATTGCCAAATACTTTGAGCTGCGCCAGCCAATCCGCGACTACATAGAAAAAACTGTTAAAAAAGCTTTGCAAGATGGCTATGTAGAAACGATTTTTGGTCGCCGTCGCCCAACGCCAGATCTTAAAAGTAGTAATTTTGCAGTTCGCGAAGCTGCCAAGCGTGCAGCCATGAACATGCCAATCCAGGGCACCGAAGCTGATCTGATGAAAATGTCGATGCTTGAGGTAGAGAAGGCTCTTCAAGGAATTGGCGAACAAATTTTGCAAGTGCACGACAGCATTTTGATTGAGACGCCAAAAGCCAATGCCAAAAAAGCGGCTGAGATTTTAAAAAATACAATGGAAGGCATCCACCCGCTGCCAGTTCATCTAAAAGTTGATGTAACGAGCGGCGATAACTGGGGCGAACTTTAGTTGCCGCTACAAGTTTTTACAGACTTTTTATAATAGTGGGTTGATCTGTACTGTTAGTATTTGCGACTATACTATAGATTTTATCTTAAAAACGTGCAATTATTATTTCATGGCAAATGCTCGGGCGAAACTTGCACGCAGAATGTCAGCTCCTTTTACAATAAAACCGCCGAGGTCTATCTTGTTGATTCATACGCATCCTAATGAGGAAATAGGTTGGTTGATTGAGGGGAACCCAGAATTTTACAAACGTTTTAAGATTGTTGTAGCTAATCGAGCAGCACGAACTTCTGGCAGAAGATGTGTTGGTCCAAAGCAAATCTCATTTTGCTACGGGCTTGACTCAATTCTTACACCAAGAACTCCTGAGGAGTTTGAAGCAATAAGGGTTCTGGATGAATTGGGCGAGGATTGTGATGATCAAGACGCATTAATTATTGATTTACACAGTAACGATCTTGGCATCACTTTTGTGGAGTCTGGAGCTGCAACTACAAAGCGCGCTATTGTTTTTGCTAGTATGTGCGGCGTATATGATTTTATTGTTGCGCCGTATAGCTCTTTTTACGATCGTGTAGTATCTGGCATTGCGTTTGAGGCTAGCCACCCCTACGAGTTCATTGATGAGATTGTTGGACCGGGATGTATACTAGATGGTTTCACTGCTCTTTCAATTAAAGATATTAATTTGCGCTATGAGTCTGTAATAAAAAAGATGCGTTTTTGGCAAAGCTTTGAGATTTTAGCGGCTCTGGCGGAGGGATCTGACTGTTATCTTACTACGGTAGGGGAGGCTACGGCTCTACGCGAGCTGGAGAGAATACCAGCCGGCAGACCTTTTACGCCAATTCCAGATAATGCAGTAGATGCTTTGCAGGCTTTTGGCATAAAATCGCGCATGGGTCGGCCGCATTTTTTAACTTGGGGTTACCAAAACGAAAGTGCGGCATATCCTGACTTGCTTGGCCGAACAGCCGATGGCCGAGTGCGCAAATTATGTTTTGGTTGTGTCGTAATGCCAATTGAGCAACCTCATGCCAACGATAAGTACTCAGGTGAGCAGCAAGTATTCTTTGCTGACATTTTTGAGTAAATTTTGGGTGGCAGAGTTTTCTGTCACCCAAACTACAACCCCTAGTGTATACTAAAATTATGACTAATTTTTTCTTTATTCGTCACGGCCAAAGCTTAGCCAACAGTAAGTCCGAGGTGGCTTATGCAGATTCTCCGTTAACTGAGTTAGGCGAGTCTCAGGCTAAGCTTGCGGTTAGCCAGTTGAGTGGCAAAGGTATTGCAATTATTGCCACGTCGCCATTTTTGCGTGCGCAGCGCACAGCCGAAATCATCGCCAATGAACTTAAAATAACAGATGTAAACGTAATTGACGAGCTTCGCGAGCGTGGTTTTGGCGACCTTGAAGGTGGTTCAAATTTAGGCCACGAAATGGCATGGTTTTACCAAGCAGACAACGTAGATAATATTGAGCCGCGCACTGAACTTATTGCCCGTTGCAAAACAGCCTTGGCAAAAATCCAGGAGCTGTCCACGCGAGGCAAGGTTTTGGCAGTAGGTCATGCCATAGAAGGATTTTATTTGCAGCAAGTTGCGGCTGGCAAAACAAATTTTGAGCAATTTGACCAGCCAAATCGTTTGGACAATGCTCAAATTGAAGAAATTAATTTTTAGCAGGAATGGATTAAAATGAAGATAAAAGTTATCAACAAGTCACGTCACGCGCTGCCCGAGCATCAAACTCCAGGTGCCGCCGCAGTTGACCTAACGGCTTTTATTGATCAGCCAATAACACTAAAGCCGCTTGAGCGCGCTTTGGTTCCAACTGGAATTTACGTGGCAATTCCGCAAGGCTATGAGGCGCAGGTTCGGCCACGCAGCGGTTTGGCGCTAAAGCATGGTATCTCTTTGGTGAACGCGCCAGGTACAATCGACGCTGACTATAGGGGTGAGATTGGCG
Source organism: Candidatus Saccharimonadota bacterium (assembly GCA_016880595.1). Lineage (GTDB taxonomy): Bacteria > Patescibacteriota > Saccharimonadia > Saccharimonadales > EFPC-124 > EFPC-124. Next base: position 359 of record JAEHDC010000047.1, on the reverse strand, counting down.
TAATTGTCATTAATCTCAGCAATCAATCGTACACAGTAACAGATGGTGAGCGTATTGCTCAGATGGTTTTTGCTAAGCACGAAACCGCGCAGTGGCAAGAAGTTGAACAGCTAGACGAAACCGAAAGGAGCGGCGGCTTTGGCAGCACTGGAAAAATCTAAAATCCGGGCAATAATTTTTGACTGTTTTGGCGTGTTTTACACCGATCAGTTTACAATGTTCATCCAAAATTCTGCGCCGGAATTACGCGAAGATTTGCGCAATATTATGCTTGCGTACGATCTTGGTGACCTGGAGCGGGAAGAAGTTGTTTTGCGTTATTCCAAGCTCACTAAAATCCCGCCAGAAGAAATTAGTGC
>JAEHDC010000046.1 GCA_016880595.1 Candidatus Saccharimonadota bacterium | reverse complement strand
TTACCGCTAAGATCACTCGTCAAATTCGTCACCGCACTCTCTGGTATTCCACTAAAGTTGGCTTCTGCTACGTTTATTGTTGGGTTGCCGGAGACTCCGTCGCCGTTGGTTACGGTTACTTTGGTGGAGCCGGCGGTGATGGTGCGTTTGGCAAAGGTGTCTGTGGCGGTTTCGGCTATTAGGCCGGTGGTGGCTCCTAGGCTGGCTAGGGCTGTGAGTGTGGTGCTGGAGGCTTGTTTGCCGCTTAGGTCGCTAACTAGGTTAGTTATCTTACTTTCGGAGATAGCTGAGACGTCAGCGTCTACGATGGCGAGGGAGGCTAGTTTGGATTTGGCTATGGCTGCTGAGGCGTTTACTTCGGTGTTTGTTATTGAGAGTGAGAGTTTGCTTTGGGCTATGGCTGCGGTGGTGGAGATGTTGCTGTTGGTTATTGTTTCTGTGGCTATTTTGGAGCTGGTGATGGCGCCTGATGAGATGACTGGGGCTGCGGCTGTGGTGCCTGTGCCTCCGAGGTCTCCGGCGAGTTGGATGATGCCTTTGGTGGAGGTGGTGGCGTCTGTGCTGGATGGTGGTGTGCTCCAGGTTCCGTCACCTCTTAGGTAGGTACTGGAGTCGGCGGTGCCGGTGGCTAGTTGGCTGGTTGGTACTTGGGCGCTGGAGTTTAGACTGGCGATGCCGTTGGCTGCGCCTTTTTGAGATGAGGTGAGGGCGCCGGCGCTGGTTAGGGCGTCGGATTTGAGGGCACCAGTGCTAGTGAGAGATTGCAACAAAAAATCATTGAGAATATCTCCCCAAACACCGCTATCCCCTCCTGACATTGGCAGTCTAGCCATCTATCTCACCCTTTTAGTTAATTTGTGCCTATTTGTTATTTACATAGTATAAAGCATTTTACGAAAAGACAAAAGCCAATTTAATTAATTTGCTTAGTTTTATTATTCTTTTTCCTGTTTTTTCTCTGTAAACTTTGCGTGCGCAAAAACTTATGATACCCCAAATACAAAACCACCACCAATCCAACTGCCGCAATAATAAAAACACACCTGCTGTCATTTGCCATCATGCCACGCGTCACACTGTAAATCAAAGTAAATAAGCCACCCAACAAAAAGCCATCAGAAATAGTATGTATATAACTCTCAAGAACCAGGCCAACCATAAGCAGTAAGACGCTTGCCACTAAAGCAATAACAGCAACGTTGAGATTATAAACGCCGAGCGAATCAGCGTATGCTTCATAACCAGCCTCATAGGTATACGAGGTTGTTGGCTCATAAAAAGCGCTAATACCAAAGCCTACAAAGATTGTTAAAATTAATCCCAAAAAAAGCGTATAAATTACCGTAATAGGTCCTTGTTTTTCCATGCTGACAGTATATAGTTACTTGGCCAACATTACAATCTCAAAACTAACTTACATGAATATTACGCCGTTTATCCCCTCTCTCCTATTTATAACTACATCTTAAAACTGCCGTAAAGTCACTTTTAACAAGCATAACTATATCTAATAAGCTAAACTGTGGTATAAATAAATATAGCTTTGTACGTTTAGCCTTGTCGAGAGGACTTGCGATGACTATCGTAAGGTGCATTTTGTGTGGCCACGAGGTAGAAGACGGCGCCATTGACAGAGGACGAGCCGCTGTTCAACGCGAAATCCGCGTTTGCGAGCTTGAACGCTTGGCGAGCATCATACTCCGACCAGGCTGTGTTCGTCGCTCGCATGACCGAGATACGCGCGCTGGCAAGCCCAGATTCTTCTCGTTGCCAAGAACTCGAAGCTCTTTGCGAATTTTGTGGTTTTTACGTGAGCAGCTCACCGAAGATCGCATCTGCGAGCTGCTATCCGACCCATGCTGGGGAGTTACCGCAGAAGATGTAGAGGCGTTCAGACGAAAAACGCCAAAGCTTGGGCCCTGGCTTTTGGCGATCATCGACAGAGCGCTCAATCTTCACAGAGGCAAAAACCTCCAAACAAAAAGCCTTGAAGAAGAAATCCTGGAAGCGATCCTTGGCTATGAATGGGATCGGCCGAGTTTTCTTTTCTTAATTACAAAGGCTCGCGAGGATGACATCCTTGCCGATCTGTATTTGACTGGCGAAATTAGTGACGTAATTCTTGACGCCCTGTTCCAATACGGATTCGTAGACGCGGAATACGTTGAACGCCTCAAGTCAGATGCAATAACCTACATGAATGACTGGAGATTTGAAACCACTGGAGAAGTGCGCCAAATCAGTTCAACCCAAACAGCATAAACGAGCAAAGCGCCCCGGCCGCAAAAACGCGGCCGGGGACAAAATCACTATTTTGAGCTAGATCTAAAAACAATAAAATAGCCAGTAATAATTAATACCATAACGATAAGCTGAGTCCAAGATGCCGTGCAACTACTAACGGTATATGGAGGATTCCCTAAACTATTATCAAGTAAGGATATATACAACGCCCCAATCTCTATTAAGGCCGCACAAATCCAAAATAAAGCCGTTCTTGAAGTGTTCTTCACAACAAGATACGCAAGATATGCAATGTAAACAAGAAGGCCGAATATCACTCCGATTGTCATTATATATCCAATATTATCGCTCAGGCCGGAGTTGTGCGGGGCTAAAACATGCGGCATATAGCCAAAGATATCTGTGCAAAAAAATTCAAAAAAAAGAGCTAGGAGTGGACCAAAAATAATTGCAGCCACAAATGGCGCTGCGTGATCCAAAAAATCAATAAAAATTTGGCGTTTTTTCATGGCGCCATTAAATCACACTTTGGGCATAAAACAAAATGCAACCTAACTGAGGCTGCATTTTTATATAATATCATGGAGGGCCATCTGGGGCTTGAACCCAGGACACCCTGCTTAAGAGGCAGGTGCTCTAACCAGCTGAGCTAATGGCCCATAATGCGTATAATTATACAAGATTTTATCATTATTTTAAAGCCTATTTTTTGATAGCCATCTATTACGCCATAATAGCCTCCGTGATAGCGCATACTATAAGAAAAAGCTAGCCTAAGATTATGCGTATAAAAAAATAATTATAAAACCCACCTACAAGAAAGATAATGGGCAGTGGGCGCTTAATATGTAAAAAGTATTGCCAGAATGCTCGTTTACTCCCGTAGAGCAGTCCATCATATTTTTGCCCTCCAATCAAATTGCTGGCAATCATAAGCACGAAAAGCAAGAAGCTCTGCTTGGCATCGGGGCGACCGTCTTCTTATGGCAAGATGGAAACGGCCAGCTGCATGAAGAAGTAATGAACCCAGATGACGAGCTCTATTTATTCATAATATCGTCCGGCATTCCACATGCAGTAATTAACAAATCCCCTAACGAGCCCGCCATTTTATATGAATATTTTGATGATGTTCAAAAAAATGTAAAAAAAGTAGACCTCTTACAAGATTTAGAACGTTCTTAATAGTTTATTGAAATATTTTTTCTGTCGGCGAAAGCCATATTCATTTGCAAGTTCCAAACCTTCTTTCGAGCGACGTTGCACATAGCTATTGTCTCTAGTCTTTAGCAGTAGCAAAGTATCGACCTCTTCCTTTATGACCGAAAGCAATATTAGGCACATGCTTATAAGCTGATTAATCGGATAAACTCTCCGTTAGCAATACTAGACAGAACACTTGTATCAACTGCTAAAAAGCACTTTAATCTTACTTCGCTAGGTAGAACGTCGATTCAAAAGAAGACCGTATATTTTAACAAGCACTTTCTAGTGGCAGAAAAGCTGCCAATAAGGATAAATAACTTACTTTACTACCGCCTTAATAACTGCTCTATCTCAAACAGTACGCCAAAGAATAATAACCTTATCTTCAAGATAATACTTATTTAATAATTCAAAAAATCCAATATTCCATACACCACCATCGCCGGCCAGATGATTGCCTTAAGCAAACCAAGCAATACCATCCAAAAGTTAGCAGCATGAATCATGTAATACACTATTGCGCCTAAAAGTCCCAAGCCATATATACCGCCGCCTGCTGCTGCGTTTGCATTCATATTACTGTTGCATGATCCGTTTTTGCTCATATTCCCCCTTTAAAATTATATTTGCAAGTTACGTTGCCGGATAGCTTCATAAAGTAATAGTGCGCCAGAAGTGGCGACATTCAATGAATCAATCTTGCCATTCATTGGGATGCGTACGCGATAATCTGCATGCTGCAACCAAAAATCACTAAGGCCAAATTTCTCCGAACCGACCAAAAGTGCCACGCCAGAAGTGAGTTCCGGCTCTGTATACGGCATATCTGTATCAGGGGTTGAGGCAACGATTGCAATATCATTATCTTTAAGCCACGCGTAAAATTCAGTTTGGGCCACATCTGCGACTGGCACTGAAAAAACCGCACCTTTGCTCGCTCGAACTACATTAGGATTTGACCAATCAGTGACGCTATCAACAGAGATAACTGCATCAGCTCCAGCTGCATCCGCTGTGCGCAGCATAGCACCAAGATTACCTGGTTTTTCCACAGACTCACAAACCAAAAGTAGCAGATGTTCAGAAGGCTTGATGCTCTTAAGGTCAGTTTTTATTGCAGTTACTACAGCCAACCAGCCATCAGCCCCTTCACGATAAGCAATTTTCTCAAAAACCGGCCGTGATAGCTCAGTGGCATCAACACCATCCTGAAGTAGCTGCTGAAGACGAGCCACCTGCTCTGCTCCACCCATAAGCTCTGGGCAGTAATAGAGCTGTTGAATTTTTACTCCGCAGCGAAGCGCACAAGACAGTTCTTCATAGCCATCTACAAGCGTTACGCCTGCCTGCTCGCGGTTACGACGTTGGCGCAAACTACCAAGCGCTTTAACCTTTGGGTTCTGTTTGCTAGTGATAATCATTGTTTTTATTATACACTCCCCCGGCTCATTTTTATTCCTAATTCATAATGAGCAACAAAAGGCATGCGCAAACAAACGCTTAGGGATGTTGAGCCAGTTTTACAACTTGGCTCAGGTTGCTCCTACACTCTTAGCTTACGGCAATGGCTTTTGCATTGCCTGGACCGACCTGCATGCTCCAGCCGCCAATGCCAATGCCATCTCTAACAAATACTGCACTGTCCGCAGAGATGAGCAGCTGTCGACCATTGCTACCTATAGCAATGTCGTTAGCTGTACCGCAGGGAGATTCCTCAACCCAGTTCCCATAGCCCATACTGGTCTTAGCGTAAACCGCGCTGCAAGAGCTCAGGAACATGTGCACATTGCCGCCAGCAATTACTTTGGTTGCCCAGCCGCAGTCTCCCTCTGCCCACCAGCCTCCGACGCTAACGCCGTTTTTGGAGAAAATAGCGCCACACGGAGTGGTTATCATCTGGAGACCAGTGCTACTAACCGAAATTTGGCTGGCTGTACCACAAGCTGCTTCCTCTGTCCAACCGCCATACCCCAAGTTGTTATCCTTGGCGTAGACAGCGCCGCAACTACTCAACAGCATTTGAGTGTTTCCACCCGTTGCAATTGCCGTGAAGCTGCCGCAGTCTTGTTGGAAGATCCAGCCGCCAACACCAACGCCGTACTTTGCAAAGACAGCGCCGCAAGGCGTGAGTAACATTTGCAAGCCAGTGTTGCTTATTGCAGCTGCTTGAGCCGTGCCGCAACCGCCTTCTTCAGTCCAGCCGTCTTGGCCGAGCGAACTTTTGGCGTAAACAGCTCCACAGGAGTTAATCCAAATCTGCGTTTTGCCATCTGTTCCGCCAACCGAAATGACGCTCTCTGATCCCACCCAACCGCTTCCGGTTAAGTTAGACCAGCTTCCGCCGATTTCGTCACTAGCAAACAGCATGTCGTCGCCGCGTACGAAAAGCATGCGACCGCTTGTTTGCGCAGGAATAACAGGTGCAGCAGATGTGTTTATATCCGCAAAGTGGATGAACGCCCCGACCTTTGAGGCCGCCACATCTCTTTCGTTGTAGTGGCCCGCGTAGTCATAGTTGTATTCCTCGATGTGAACTGTTCCGTCCCCGTTTATCGACTCAACCCATGCCACATGGCCATAGCTGAACCACGCAACAGAGCCGACAGCCGGAATGTTATTGACCTCGTAGCCTCGAGAAATCGCCCGGCTTTTCCAGGTGCTTGCGTTGCCAAGCCCTTTGATTGCAGACGAGTCCATTCCGTTTTGTGAGCTAAGCCGCCATGCGACGAAACTCACACATTCGCGGTTGTAATATCCCCAATCGTCGAAAAGCGAGTCCTTAGCAGCGTTCTTCCATTTACTCGGGTAGTCGTCACTACTGGCATATGCAGGAAGAATGAAAATCGAAAACGACATCGACACTCCAACTGCAAATGCAAGCAAAAACGCTTCTAAACGTCTTAGACCTAGCATTAGCTTCACTCCTAAAATGTGCAGGATAAGCGCCCGATGTTAAGCCGGTAAAAGCATTTTGACTATCAAAATGCGCGCTTGCAGACATTTAGCCATATCTTGCCTGGCGTGTAAATACCAAAAAAATCTTAAAAAAATCTGTTATTGCCAAACGAGGCAGGAGGTAATATTATAAATTGCACTTTTTTATTAACAAGCATTTTTAACAGATGAAAACGACAAACTCAGCATTGTAATATTTTAAACATAAAGTTGTTTTTATTACATAATTTAGCTACCTACATATTTACATTTCAGGCAAGCTGTGCGTTAATAACGCTAGAGTATAACTATAAAGGGCATCAAAAATGGCAAAAAACAACAAGCAATCTGGCAATAGCTTAATTGTTATTATTTTAGTTATAGCAGTAATAGCGGTTGCAGGGGTAATTATCTGGCGAGTATTCTTTAACCAAACTTCAAGTACTTCATCAACAACCTCATCTTCGGCTAGTGGCTCGAACTCTTCCCAAACAACTAGTACCAACTCAACCAAAACAGATCCTAATGCAGGCTATTACGTAATTGACGAGTGGGATTTGCGTCTTAAACCAATTGATAGCTCCCAAGAGATAGTTTATACAATAAACTCTACAGGAGACACGTTAGTATTTAGCACTTCAGCTCTCAGTGCCTTGACCACTTCTTGCTCAGATAGTCAAACTGGCGAAAAGCCACTCGGAGAACTAATAAAGCTTACTAGCGCACAAGCAACATTTGAGCCAACAACAGATAACGGCGGTGCATTTATTAAGTTAATCAACGGCAATTACTACCAATTTATAACCCCACAAACTTCTTGCTCGAGTGACTCTACAATTGCCAGTACGCAAAATACTATTTACAATTCTTTCTTCAAGCCATCAATTGCAACGCTTGAAGCTGAGGAAGAATAACCTCGCCAAATTCCAAAAAATGAGCTATAATTAATGCTAATGAATAGTAATATGCAACGAAAGTTATACATAATTATGGCGGGTGGCGCGCTAGTTGGTTTTATCGCCTCATTCTTACAAATGTTAGAGGTTTTGCAACTTATAAAAAACCAAGGCGCTACACTCTACTGCAACATCAACAGTGTTTTTAGCTGTAGTACAGTGCTTACCGAATGGCAAAGCTCAGTCTTTGGCTTCCCTAATTCCATCTTATGCATGGTGATGTTCTTGACATTCCTTATTGCTGCTCTGGCCGGCATGTTTAGCAAAGGGCTTAACAAAGGTTTTCGTTTGACTATTCAAGGCCTCTCTATGTTTACATTATGTTTTGGCATCTGGTATTTATGGCAAAGCACGTTTGTTATCGGAGCACTCTGCATTTTTTGTAGTGCTTGTATGCTTGGTCTACTTTTTGTGTGCGCAGCTTGGCTACGACTCAACGTCGACGATCTACCGCTTAAAGCAAATTCAAAAAAATCATTAAAAAATGGCATTTCAAAGCAGTATGACATACTTGGCTGGATATTATTTGCAATAATTGGTGCATTAGCAATAACCCTGCATTTTATCTAAACATTACGCCAATAAAAATAGCCGGCAAGATGCAGGCTATTTTTAATATACAGACCTCTTACAATTTAACAGCTATCTTGACCTGCCTTGCAATCTGTTGTGCTTCATTTGTTGGAACAACAAAGACTGGCTTTGATCGACCAAGCTCCGAAATTAGAGTCAAGTCAAATGGATTACCGCAAGCATTGTTTGTTTCCTCGTCTAAATTGAGGTCAACATAATGAAAAGCTCGCATAATTCGCTGGCGCATTGGGAATGACCGTTCGCCAACCGTACCGCTAAAAGCTAACAAATCTATTCCGCCAAGAACCGAAATCATCTGGCCAATCGCCTTTTGCACAGCATGAACATAAGTCTGCAAAGCCAAATAAGCCTGATGATCACCTTGCGCCTGAAGCTCCAAAAGTTCTCTAATATCTGACGTAGTGCCGCTTAAACCACGCAGTCCAGATCTCATATTTAAATAAATATCAAGATCGTCATCATTAAATTTGAGTAATGTCTTTATTGCTTGGACAGCTGTGACGTCAATATTCCCAACTCTAGTAGCCATAATTAAGCCCTCCAGCGGCGAATAACCCATGGTAGTATCAACACTGCGGCCATTATGCACAGCCGTCACACTTGCTCCACTACCCAAATGGCAAACCACAATTTTTGGCGGCAATTTATCGGCTTTCTTGAGCGAGTGCACAACCGCAGCAACTGCCAGACCGTGATAGCCAAAACGCTTTATGTCAAAACGATCAGCATCCTCCAGAGGTAAACCATAATTCCAAGCAAAATCCGGTTTTGTAATATGGAAAGCGCTGTCTGAAACACCAACCACTATTGCACCCGCAAAACACTTGCGAATCAGTTCCAACTCATGTAGCGAAGCGGCAATGTGCAGCGGCGCAAGATACTCAATACCCCTAAGCCGCTCGACCAGCTCATCGTTTACAATATGATCGCTCAAAAAATAACTGCCGGGCGCCACAATACGCAGGCCAACATGACTAATGCGTTCATCATCTTTTAGCACGCCATTTTCTTTTAAGATTTGCTCAACTTGGCTAGCAGCCAAAGCTACATCTGTTAGCTCGGTGTGGTTTTGCTGATGCAATGAGCCATTGGTCAAAGTGTAAACTACTTTACCGTTTAGATATTCAAAATGCAATTGCGCACGGCAATGCCCGTCCTCAAAAAGAGCGTATTTGCGGCT
>JAEHDC010000045.1 GCA_016880595.1 Candidatus Saccharimonadota bacterium | reverse complement strand
GGTTTTAGGGTCGTGCTTTGCGGCCATATTACTGAACTCCTTTAGCTATATATTATATGTCTTTGTCGAGATATGGTGTTTAGTATATTGGGAGTGTTACAAAGGATTGGTTGTATGACTATAGCTATTTTGCCTATCCCTCCTACTCCTATATTTATATAAGTAAAAAAGGAGAAAAGAAAGAGAGAAAAAACAGGGGAAGAAAAGTATAGAAGGTTGGGTGTCGGGGGATAACTTTCTGTTTACCTTTTCCTACCATTGTCAATTGATGCTTTGAAGAAGTCCGCCGAGCCTAAAGTTGACGCGAGAGGCAAGCTGTTGTATTCGCCTGCCCAAAAATGCCATAATAATCTTATGCATGGAGTAAAAAAAAGGATCAAAAAGCTTCTGCCGGCTAGCGTGCGGCAGGCTATTTTGAACAAGTATCATCTTATGGAAGCGGTGGCGGCTAACGTTTATTTTGGATTTCCAACGCGAGGCATTAAGGTGATAATGATAACTGGCACAAATGGTAAAACTACAGTTGCATCGTTGGTTGGCGAGATGCTGGAGCGAGCTGGCCACAAAGTCGGCATAAACACCACGGCATTTTATAAGGTTGCTGGGGAGATGCATCAAAAAAAAGGTGCGCGCACCCTAGAAGACGTTTTTGTTCAGCAAAAAATGTTTGCTCAAATGCGCCAAGCCGGTTGTGAATACATTGTTTTAGAGGCTACAAGCCAAGGCTTGGATCAGAACCGCCTCTGGGGTGTGGATTGCGATGTTGCGGTTTTTACAAACTTAACCCAAGACCATCTTGACTATCATGGCACCATGCTTCATTATGCAAATGCAAAAGCTAAGCTTTTTGCCGCCGACCCAAGAATAATAATTTTGAACAGCGATGACAAATGGTTTAACTTTTTTGACAAATATCAAGCCAAGGAGGAAAAGGTAACTTATGGCGTTGCTGAGGGTGCAACGCTCAGAATTACAAAAACTAATTTAAAGAGTAAAAGTACTGAGATAATCCTAGGAGTCAAAGATGATGGCTTGCTTGAGCTTAAGTCTCAGCTTACTGGCAACTTTAACGTGTATAATGTAGCAGCAGCTGCGTCTGTTGGTTATTGTCTTGGCTTGAGCAAAGAGAAAATCATCAACGGGATTGCCGGGCTGCAAAATGTGCCAGGGCGTCTTGAGCGCGTGCCAGGAGCTCATCAATTTGAGGTGATTGTAGATTATGCGCATACCCCAGATGCCCTTGAGAATGTTTTAAGTACGCTACGCAGTCTCACTAAAAAGCAGCTTATTTTGGTTTTTGGTGCGACAGGAGATCGTGACCGTACCAAACGGCCGATTATGGGAGAAGTAGCTGTAAAATATGCTGACAAAATTTTCTTAACAGATGAAGAAACATTTACAGAAGAGGCTGCGCCAATTCGTGCTGGAGTTCTAAAAGGTATTAAAAAGGCAGGTGGCGAAGGTAAAACAACAGAAATTGCCGATCGCCGCACGGCAATGGAGCAGGCAATTTTGCTTGCCAAAAAAGGCGACATTGTAGTGGTTACGGGGATGGGCCATGAGCAAGCGCGCAACATGAGTGGCAAGGAAATTCCATGGAATGATACAGAGGTAGCTAAGGAAATCCTAAAGAAGCGATAAAAAATTTATGCAAGGTAAAAACGGAATACATAAGGCAAAAATTACACTTAAGGCACACGTCGCAGACTGGCGTTATGGTCATCCGTCACGCGAGCTTTTTGTGGTTTTGGTAGTTGGCCAAGATGGTGCAGTTGGCACGATCGCTTTTTTGGCGTCGATCCTGCGCGCCGCAGGCAATAAAGTTGGAGTGGTCACGCGTGAATTTGTAGAAATTGCCGAACGCCGCGTAGAAGGCAGCGGCAAAACGGGCGTAAGCGGTAATCCTTTTAAACTGCAATCGCTTTTGGCGCAAATGCGCCGCGCAAAGTGTGAATATGTTTTAGTGGAGATTCCGCCGGAGCTGCCGATGCATCAATTTGCCGGCATCAAGCCAACTATGATTGTTGTTCGTCGTTGCGGCGATAGCTACAGCGACAGCATTACTACAGCTGCGCAAGTGGCAATCCTTAACAATGTACTGGCGCGCAAACCGCAATTTGTAGTCCTTAATAAGGATGATCCATCTGCGCCTGATCTATCAAAAATGTCTGCCCAAGAAGGAATGATTACTTTTGGGGAGAATAAAAAAGCAGATTGCTTAATTAAAAATGTCCAACTTCACCCTAAGGGAAGTGCCGTGGATGTTGTGATTGACCATCAAACTACCTTGGAGCTGACCACTGTTTTAGCTGGTCGTCAGACAATTTATAATGCTGTAGCAGCAGCGACAGCGGCTTATGCGCTGCGTGCTGACATCAAGGCAATTGAAGATGGGATTTTTACAACGGCTCAGCAGCCTTCTTGGTTTGAGTTTTTGCCAGTACAGCGGCCGTATAAGGTGATAATCGACGATGCACATACGCCAAATGGATTGGCCGACACGCTGGAGGCACTTAAGCATTTTGCAACCAACAGATTGATTGTTGTTTATGGCGCGCCACTTGGTGTTCTGCCAGCTTGGCGTCACGCGGTTGGCGAAATTATTGGCAAGTTTGCTGATAGGTTGGTGATCTGCGATGGCGAGTTTTTACCTCAGCAGAATCCAAAAGAAATTCGCCAACAGATCTTGGACGGCGTGAATTTGGCTGGTGGTGAAGCAAAAACAGAGGAGATTGCCGACCGCCGAGCTGCAATAGAAAAAGCTATAAGCATTGCCCGTCGCGGTGACATTGTGGTAATTGCCAGCTCGGCAAAGTGCCAATATCGTCAGCTCGGAAAAGAACGGGCAAGCTGGAGTGACCACAAGATTATTGAAGAAATTTTTGGATAAAACGCGCGGTTTTATCTTTTGGAAATTTTTTTGTACGCTTTATAAACTTGCCGGTACAGGCGGTACTTTGTGCTGGTTGGTAATTCCCAAGTGCCCAAATATATCTTGTACTGGCCGCCAAAGCCTTGCTTGAATTCTGTGAAGCCAGCCCAGCGATGATCCTTTGGCGCGTCTGGCGGCGCAACTCCTACAAAATCAAACTCTTTTTGGCCATTTTGTTGGGCATCAAAAATCATGGTGGCGACAAGCGGTGCGCCAGGTCGGAGTTTACGTGCGCTTTGCAGGTTGCCAGCGTGGGCGTAGTAGCGCGTAACAGGGGAGTCAAAGACAAATCCAACGGCAATTGCCTGGCCTTCTGATTCAACAATGTAGATTGTTGAAGCCTGCCGTGGCAAAAGCGTTTCGGCCATAGTTTGGTAGTATTTATCTGAATGCGGTTGCATACCTGTGCGGTTGGCAACGTCATGAATTGTTTCTAAAAAAACGCTCATGTCTGCTGGATTTTGGCTGGTGCGAATGCTCAAACCCTTTTTGGCGTAAGTGTTAAACAGGTTGCGGTTGGAGGAGGTGAACTCGGCAAAAATTTCCTCGCGCGGTTTTGTAAGATCTTGCACCCAGGTTTGCGGTGGCTGAATGTCTTTTAGGGCTGGTTTGAGACCTAGAGCTTTAAGATCGGTTTTTGTGATTTTTGAGATCGGTTCAACGCGCACAAAGTTTGCACCGGTTTGCTTGGCGAGCTGTTTTAACTCTTGTAAAGCTGCTTCCAAAGCCTTTTTTGACACAGCAAGCGGACCGTATGGTGCGTAGATTCTGGGATTTTTTTTAAGACTTTCTAAAATTGCCAGACATTGCCAACCTTCGCCGCTGGCGTAAAATACCTGTTTACCTAGCGCGATGTTAAAGGCCGCCCAGTGACTGCTTTGCAGAAAGTGCCCGCCGCTGTTAAAAAGTTTATCGTCCCAGTCTTTGTTTGGTGTGCCTTGTTGCCAGTTCATACTTTTAGCTTAACATATTTTTGTGGCCGTGCCTCCTGGTTTAGGGGAGGCGCGGCTGCGGTTGTCTTAAATACTTGCTGAGATTAGCTTTTCTCTCCATAGGGAGGCGTAAGTTGCGGCAACCACCGTAGCTGCTCCTACGCAAAATTGCCCTGGACACACGGCGCTGACGCTACAGATTATTGGATTTGGCGTACCAGACAAGTAAATAACTCCGCCGGCACGACTCTCTTCAAACAAATAGGCTAGCGATTGGGCAGCGGCAGTATTGGGATTTACAATAGCTTGTTCGCCCAGCTCTGCTAGTAACAACGCTGCATCCATAGAAAAAGCACCTAAGCGTAATCCGTCCCAGCTGTTGCGGCGAATTTGCAACTCGCCAGTTTGGAGCCAGGCATTAGAATCAGACCAGCCAACCCTGATGTGAGCTGCAAGCGATGGAATTAGCTCCTGTCCAAATAGATGCCGAAGGTACTGATCGCCAGCTTCAAGAGCTTCTTTTGCTACATCATCTGGCGAGAGATCAGCAAGCGTATCAGACACAATGCCCCCAACAATGTTTATAAGACAAATATTATTAAAGCGTAAAGTAGCATAGCTTACAAGAACTATTGTTTGTGAAATTGTTGCTAAAAATAGAACCTGTCGGATGGTGCGGAGCGGGTAGCTGCACGTTGTTTGCAGTACCCGCTCCGTATAATTAAGTTGCTGCTCTGACGACCCTATTTACCAAGATCAAATTCGCCATCTTTTGCGCCAAGCTCGAAGGCTTCCCATTCCCAAGTCGTAAATGCCAACAACAGTCCGGATCTCTCACCAGACTTCCAATCTTTTGGGTTACGAAACAGAACTCTGATGTCGGTGCCAGGCGGCATTTTTGCGTTCTGCTCAGCGATTACTGCCGCGTGCAGTGGGTCGCTAGGGTCAAGAAATACAACCTGCACTGCATCGCCATCCTCTTGCGGCGATGATCCAACCCACGGCAAGCTGGCGTAGTCAATCTCTGAAGATCCAGTTGCAGCCACTTTGTCATTCATCAGTCACTCCTTAAGCGGTTGATGATTCAATTCTATTGTAACAAACCTAATATATTTTTATATTCATTTTTTGCCGCTCGTGCTGGGCGGCCATCTTGTGTTATAATAAAGATTCACTAATATTTCTAAAGAGGGTTTATGAACACCACAATTTTTAAAGCCTACGACGTGCGTGGTAAAGTGGGCTCGGAGCTTGATGAAGAAACTGCAAAACAGATTGGCAAGGCCTTTGCCGCTTGGCTGCCAACGCCTGGACAGGTGGCGGTTGGGCGTGATATGCGACCAGATTCGGCCGAACTTGCCAAAGCCTTAATACAGGGATTAACCGAGCTTGGGCGCGATGTTTTGGACATCGGTCAAGTTACCAGTGATATGGTTTATTTTGCAGTTGGTAGTCGCCATTTGGCTGGTGGTATGGTTGTTACGGCTAGTCACAATCCTGGCGAATATAACGGTATTAAGTTTTGCCGCGAAGAAGCTATGGGCGTTAGCATCGAAACCGGCTTGGCTTCAATCCGTGATATGGCTTTTGACAACGATTTTGTACCAGCTGATGTTCCAGGCCAAGTAACAGAGGCCAATTTAGTTGAAGATTGGGTGAAGCATGCTCTGTCTCATGCCACGCCACAAACCTGGCCGGCTTATAACGTGGTGGTTGACGCTGGCAATGGCATGGCCGGTTTGACTTTTCCGGTGCTTCAAAAATATGTGCCGCTAAAAGTTACACCACTGTACTTTGAGCTAGACGGAACCTTTCCAAACCACATTGCTAACCCGTTGGAAGCCAAGAACTTGGTTGATGCGCAGAAAAAAATGCAAGAGGTCACGGCAGATTTTGGCATTGCCTTTGACGGCGATGGTGACCGCGCAGTTTTAATTGACGAAAAAGGCCTGCCACTTAGCGGAACTGTTACAACCGCACTTTTGGCGCGCTATTTCTTAAAGAAAAATCCGGGCGCCACGGTTTTGTACAATGCAATCTGTGGCCGTGCTGTGCCAGAAGTTATTAAAGAATCCGGCGGCATTGGTCATCGTACAAAAGTTGGCCACAGTTTCATAAAAGAAGATATGCGCACTTACAACGCAGTTTTTGCTGGCGAACATTCTGGCCATTATTATTTTAACTTCAATTTTAATGCTGACTCTGGCTTGATTGCTGCTGTTACGATCATTCAAATTTTGGCCGAGAGTGGCAAAAAGCTTAGCGAGCTAGCTGATGAGTTGCGCACCAGATACCTCAGCATACCAGAAACTAATTTTACAATTAGTGATCCTCAAACCGTATTTATTAAAGCACGAGATGAATTTGCTGATGGCGAGATTGATGAGCTTGACGGCCTAACTGTTAATTATCCAACCAAGTGGATCAACATTCGCCCTAGTAATACCGAGCCGCTAGTGCGTCTCAATGCTGAGGCTAAAACACAGCAAGAGTTAGACGATTTGCTGGTGCGCGCTAAAAGCATCATAGAAAGTTAAACTTTTTAAAGCCCCGGTCATGCAACCAGGGCTCCATCTCGCAATTTAGATGAGGAGTAACTTCTGTAGAGCAGAACCAAAATCATTGCCAATCTGCTCGTCGTAAACGGTTAGCTGCGGCCAGGCTGGGCTATTTATAGTAATATCATACCAGCGACCATTGCCTCTTTTTTGATAAAGATAAACAGTGCCGCTGTGTGAAACCTGCCATATAATTTGCCCAGGCATTATGTGTGCAATGTTGCAAGTGATTGTGCTGACCGTTGATGCGCGTACAACTTTTTTAGTGCCACCTAGCGGTACAAACCATGGTATGCGTTCCTCTGGAGGTACGATGCCTGTGATGCAGATAAGCCTCCCGTATTCGACAGCATTGATAAAATAGTGGCCATTTGAGCTGACTGTTGTAATTAGTTGAACAACTTTATTATTAGCAGAGACGTCAGGCGAGTTGCATATGTCATTAACTAAGATATCTGGGCCGCTTGCCTTTAACAAGAGCGGATGTGGCGGAAGCTGCCTAGTTTTAAGATTAAGCGGCTCCAGAACTATCCAATAGTCATCTCCACGTTTCAGAACGCAAGGCTCACTTATGCTAAGTAGGGAATTTACGATTTGTAGGTGCGTATCCTCTGGTGCACTAGCTAGAACCAAAAGCTCATAAAGTGCTGGCCTAAGATCAGCTATGGCTGCGCCCATCTTCATAATATCTCCTCAAGATGCAGTAAGATGGATAAGCTTAAGATAGCACAAAATCATTATTCATAAAATCTTTTGGCACTCTTGCATTTGGACTGCTAATTTAGGTATAGTAAAAGTACTAATAAAAACTCAAGGAGGTTTAAAAATGAGCGTAGCGTTAAAACCGCTGGCTGCCGGAATTGTGGCTGTACGCGTAGCGGCCGAGACCAAAACGGCCTCTGGCCTGTACTTGCCTGACGGCGCTAAAGAAAAACCTATCGTTGCCGAAGTAAAATCTGTTGGCAAGGATGTAAAAGAAGTCAAAGTTGGCGACAAAGTTGTATACAAAGAGTATGCAGCAACTGAGCTAAAAACCGGTGGGGTTGAATACCTGATTATTAAAGAAGAGGACGTTTTGGCCGTTTTAGCCAAATAGGGGAATCAAATTTATGGCTAAGAAAATTTTTTATGATGATGACGCTCGCCAGCGCGTGCTTGGCGGCGCAAAAGCGTTATACGACGCAGTTAAAGTAACTATGGGACCAAGGGGTCGCAATGTGGTTATTGGCAAGGGCTACGGTCACCCAACAGTAACTCACGATGGCGTGAGCGTTGCAAAAGCAGTTGACTTGCCAGAAGACGACGATGCAACCTTGGGCTACAAAGTTGGCGCTGAGCTTATTAAACAAGCTGCCAGCAAAATGAATGACGTTGCCGGTGACGGTACCACCACTGTTACCGTGCTTACTTACAGCATTTTGGCCGAGGCCAACAAGCTTATCGCCGCTGGCCATAATCCAATGGAATTGCGCAAGGGCGTAGAAGCTGCTGGCGCAGAGGCGTTGAATGCACTCGCCAAGATGAGTGAGGACATCGGCAGCAATAAAGAACGTGTTGCCGAAGTCGCAACAATTAGCGCTGGCGACAAAGAAATTGGTACGCTAATTGCCGAGGTTATCAGTAAAGTCGGCAAAGAAGGCGTGGTAACGGTTGAGGAAGGCCAAGGCATTCATCTTGAGGCCGAGGTTGTAGAGGGCTTTACCATGGATCGCGGTTTTATTAGCGCTTACATGGCCACTGATCCAGCCCGTATGGAAGCTGTTTACGAGAAGCCAGCGATTGTTATTACAGATGAGAAGTTGAGCAGCGTCCAGCAATTTTTGCCGCTGCTTGAAAAGCTGGCGCAAGCTGGCAAAAAAGACCTCGTGTTAGTTGCTGAGGACGTGGAAGGCGAAGTGCTGACCACTTTGGTTTTGAACAAATTAAAGGGTGTCTTTAACACCGTTGCTATCAAGGCGCCAAGCTTTGGCGATCGCCGCAAAGATATGTTGCAAGATTTGGCAACGCTCACCGGCGCAACGGTTATCACCAAAGAACAAGGCTATGATTTTGAAAACGCAGACCTTAGTGTGGTTGGCTCAGCTCGTAAGGTGATTGTTGGCAAAGATGAAACCACAATTATAGAAGGCAACGGTTTGGCCAAAGAAGTAAAAGCTCGCATTGACCAAATTAAAGCTCAGGCCGATGCTGCTAGTAGCGAGTACGACAAAGAACAGTATGAAAAGCGCGCGGCTGCACTTAGCGGCAAAGTTGCGGTTATTAAAGTTGGCGGCGTTAGTGAAGTTGAAATTGAAGAAGCTAAGTTCCGCGTGGACGACGCTGTGGCTGCAACCAAAGCTGCGCTGGCCGAAGGCATTGTGCCAGGCGGTGGAGTGACGTTGGTTGACCTCAGCAAAAATATCAAAGCCAGTGGTACGGACGCACATGCAGCTGGTCGTCAACTTCTTAAGAATGCACTTGTTCAGCCATTCCGCCAGCTTATGACTAATGCTGGCGCCAACGCTGACGAAAAATTGCCAGAGGTGATTAAGTCTACAAAAGTTGGTCACGGATTTGACGTGAATAACCTTGATGTTCTAGTTGACCTCAAAAAAGCTGGCATTGTAGATCCAGCCCGCGTAACCAAAGAAGCCATTATGAATGCTGTAAGTATTGCCGCAACAGCAATGACCATGGGCGCGTTAGTGGTAGAAATTCCTAAGGAAGAGTCGGCTCCAGCGCCTGGCGGCATGCCAGGTATGGGCATGATGTAATCTAGCTTACCAAAGCAAGAAAAGACCCCGCGTAATTGGGGTCTTTTCTTATTCTAAAGAATGTTGTATAATTTGTTGATGTCATACCAAAAGCTATTCATTTAGGGGTGAACGGCGTGTCGCCAGCAAAAATGTCGACCGAAGACATCAAGCAAAATGCGAAAAGTTTGTATTGGCATCTTGTTGAAAGGGCTGTAGAGGCAGGAGCTGAGCTTGGTGGGGAAGGTGCTAGGTTCTTTCAGTTGCCAGACGATTTTGTTTTGGCGGAATTGACAGCGAACCTTCCATCATCTCTCAGCAAGAATCAGTGCGAGTCTGTTGCAAGATACTTGGTCACTATCGGCCTTAGAAGAACGGAAGGCAAGCGTAGAGAAACAAGGCATTTTGTGCGTGTCGATAGCGCTGCCCTAGAGAGTATGGACTATTCGTATGAGTACGTTGGGGCCGTCGCTAGTCCTCCAGAGCCTGATCCTGCTGGCTCTGAGGATATTGTGGCAGTTATGCCATTTAATCTTGAAGAATTCGGAAGAGCCCTGGTGGCTGCTTGCGAGGATGCAGAAAAGCTTCGTCGGCTCGTTAGTGATCTTCAAGCCAAGCTCGAAGAATCTGAGGCTGATGGCGCTTTTTGGCGGGATATGGCTAAGGCTCTACAGGGAGAGTTGCGCGTAGCGAAAGAAGCATTGAGATTGAGTAACCAAACTATAGCTCCAGAGACAACGACCCGTATGATGGAAGCACTTGCCGCTCTCCAAGAAGCTCTTGGTAGTTCCACGAATAGCTAAATTGTGACACACAACTTTATGCATGGTTTTTAAGCCAGCATGAAGTTCGGCTGCGCACAGTATTCACGTACTGTGCGCAGCCATCTTTAGTTTTTTAGAAAATATGATAAAATACATAAGTCAATAGCAGCTGTTAGGAGTGATAGTGGGAAAGCGCGTTCACCTTTATAGTGGGCCTGATGCAAGGCGTGCGGCTGAATTGCTAATGATGCTCAAGCAAGCAGCGGTGTCTCTTAACGAGTATGATCGTCCGCCCGCGGAAGGCGAGTGGAAGAAGTGTCGGCCGGCTGATGTTAAGGCTCGATATGGTCGAGAACACAATCTTGGAACAACTACACTAGACACTGCCGTAAAGCTTCTGCATGTCGTTGGGGCTATATCTCCTACGGGGATTAGCGGTGACAGGCATCTTTATTATGTTCGCATTGATTTTATGCCAGCTGATGAAGGTCATCTAATGAGGTTGGCTGGCGGACTGGCTGTTAGTTCCAATGCGCCAGATATAACTCATGCATCAATGACGTTCGATCCGAATGCTTTGGCGTCTAGCGCTGTGGCTGCGGCGAATAGAATTAGGGAGCTTACACAAGAAGTTGCTAGGCTCAAAGGAGTAGTCAGCGAACTGCTTGGTGATGTCGACCGTCTTAAGGCTGATCTTGCGTCTGCAACAGCTGACGCCGCATATTATGAAGAGCTGGCCCATGCTCTTGACCGGCAAATCGACGAGGTCTTGAAAGAAAATGGAACATTAGGGACCGATGTCACAAATCTGGAGCAGACTGTCTGTGATCTCACTGAGGCCTTGCAGAATGCTGGCGTAAGACTTGTTATTGGCAGTTCGGTCGAATAGACCACTGTCATCGTGCGATTATCACGATGACCAAAAGCCGCGCGTAGTTGTTAAACTATGCGCGGCTACTGAATTTTATAAGGTATTATTAGCGTTTGCTAGAGAAATAGTCAATTTCTTTAATTACGTCCAAAAGCGCTTGGGCGCGGCGAGTTTCATCTGGAATTTGCTTGGCGGCTTCATGTGCTTGGCTTAGTAAGCTTTGATCGTCTGTAGAGCGAATAATTAAAAGCAAAGTATCAAATTGCTCCTCTGGCGGAAGGTTTAATTTGCCAACTAGGGGACGAAGCTCTTCTAATGCTGAAGTTTTTAAACCCTCCAGCCCGGAATCACCAGCCATCTTTTTTGGTTCTGGAATAGTTGCGGCGGGCGCCGGCTCGGCAACTGGCTTTGGCAACTCTGGCTGAGCAGCAACAGGGTTTGTTGGCGGAACGTAAGGTTCGTTATCTGGATCGCCAGCGTTAGGATCAAGGCTTGGCATCTTCATGTCATCTTCTGGTTCTTGAGGAGAAGCAGTTGTTGGCGCAGCGCCAGCCATTGGAGTCTCTTCAAATTGTAAGCTGTCGTTGAGAGTTTTAGCTAAATCGTCATTACCGCTCATTGGCGGCTGTTGTTGGTCTTCATTCATTTCCCACCCCTTAAGTGCTTATGGTGTCTTTACTACAATGTAGCACAGGTCGGGGTTGGAATGCAATGCAAATTTTAAACTGCTTGTGCTAAATTGCTGTATAATAAGTTTATGTTAGATGATTTAAATATTATTGCTCAGCGCGATCCGCAAAATGCTTTAGACTTTGCGTCGCACGAGCCAGCACAACTAGCTCACAATTTTGACATTGCTAGTTCTGCCAGTTTTACGCAGCCAATTCATAATATTGTTTTAACAGGTATGGGCGGTAGCGCTTTCCCTGGCCAATTTATTGCAACTTGGCCGCAGATTAATGTGCCGTTTGAGGTTTGCCGGAATTACACACTGCCGGCGTATGTTAATCAAAATACTTTAGTGATTGCTAGTAGCTACTCAGGAAACACCGAGGAAACACTTTCGGCGCTTGCAAAAGCTCGTCAAAAAAATGCACAAATTGTTGTACAGGCACACGGTGGGAAATTGGCTGATGATGCCAAGTTGCACAAAGATATTTTTATTGAGATTCCAGAATGCACTCAGCCGCGCACGGCCGCGTTTTATTTTTACCGTGCAATTGTTGAAATATTGGTAGCGGCCAAATTTGTTCAGCCAAGTGCTCTGCAAGAGATGGCAGAATTGGCTGAACCATTGCAAAAGGCATTGGCTGGATGGGCAAAAGAAGTTCCAACGGCGCAGAATCAGGCTAAGCAGCTGGCGCACGAGTTGGCAGGCAAGTCTGTAATAATTTACGCTGGCCCGCAAATGTATCCGGCAGCTTACAAGTGGAAGATTAGCGCCAACGAAAATGCCAAAAACACCGCGTGGTGTAACACTTTTCCAGAGCTTAGCCATAACGAGTTTATTGGTTGGACAAGCCACCCAATAGACAAGCCGTTTGCCTGCGTCAACCTAATTTCTAGCTTTGAGCATCCGCGTGTTCTGCGCCGTTTTGAGGTGACAGAAAAATTATTGTCTGGTAAAAAACCAGCTGCAATTGAGGTGCAAGCTAAAGGTCAGAGCGTCCTTGAGCATCTGTTATATCTTATTTTGCTTGGCGATTTTGCCACAAATTATTTGGCGCTTTTGAACGGTGTAAATCCAACTCCTGTGGATTTGGTTGAGCGGTTTAAAAAAGAACTCGGCTAATTTTACTGGAAATATCTCAGCGCTTCAATTGGATCTTTGCGCGCGGCTTTAATTGCCGGCCAGGCGCCAAAGACCAATCCAACTCCAATAGAGATTCCAAATGCTATTCCAATTATTGGCCAAGTTACTCCTGGCATGAATCCCATTAACGTGCCAGCGGTGTAGGCAAGGGCGTAACCAATAGCTATTCCAATTACGCCGCCAGCAATGCTCATTAGCAGTGCCTCAATTATAAACTGTGACAGAATCTGAAAATACGTGGCGCCAACAGCTTTGCGAATACCGATTTCACGCGTGCGCTCAGTGACACTAACCAGCATAATATTCATCACTCCAACACCGCCAACCACAATTGAAATTGCTGCCACCGCACCAATGAAGCTGGTTACAACCTTTAGAACAGTGTTTGTTAATTGTACAATTTCTTCTGGTGTGAGCACGCTAAAATCTTCCTCATTGCCATGGTTCTTAAGGAGTTCTTGCTGAACTGATTGGGCTGTAGCGCCAATTTGACTAGTATCTGCAACCCGAATATTAATTTGCTGGATTTGCGCTATGCCTTGGTTGAATGATTTGCCGTCATCCATAGAGATAAATGCTGCTTGGTTGATGTCAAAAACGTTACTGACGCTGGCCGATGACGAGGAGTGGTTGAGTATGCCGCTAACGGTGTAGGATTGGCCGCGCAAGATGATTTTTTGGCCAATGGCGACGTCCGAGCCAATTAGCGCAACTGCCAAATCGTCACCCAAAACAACAGTGTGGCTGGGCGTGTCGGCTGAAAGAAATTCGCCGGCGCGCATACTTAGGCCAAGTGCATCTGCTGCGTTTTCGTTAGAAGCCACAATTGTACCTTGCTGGCTCTGGCCATCAGTGTCAGAAATATTGCCGGCAATTAGCATTAACGGTGCAGCGGTTTCAACATTGGCTATTTGGCTGATAGATTGTAGATCTTTTTCTGTTAAGGTTGAGGCGCTTAGCGCGGCCAAGAAATTGTAATTGGTGATATTGCCGCTTGAATCTCGGTATGCTTTGCCTGGGCGCACGGTTAGGACATTTTCTCCAAGGGAATTAACTTGGGTTTTCACCATATTTTTGTCGCCTTCGCCCAACGCCAGAATCATGGTAACAGAGGCTACTCCAATTACAATCCCCAGAATTGTAAGTGCGGTGCGGACGCGCGTGGCTTTTAGGTTGGCAACGGCAATTTTGTAGTCGGATAAGAAGCGGATCATTTTTTGGCCTTTCGCGATTTTATTGCCATGCGTTTACGACGAGCTGCTGCGGCTTTGCGTTTGCCGCGCGTTTTTGGCGGCAGCAGTGCGGCCGTGGCCTCCACAAACTCTTTATTGGCATTGACCGCGGCGTCCATGGCCTTGCGGAAGCTGCTTAATGGGCGCTTGTTGCCAGTGGTGTTTAAAGTCTCGGGATGCTTGCTGTCGCTGGCAACCGTGCCGTCAATCATTTGGATAACGCGGTTGGCGTAAATTGCCACATCCGGGTTGTGAGTAACCATAATGATGGTGTTGCCTTGCATGTGGATGTCAGCCAGCTCGCTCATAATAATTTCTGAGCTTTTGGTATCGAGGTTACCGGTTGGTTCATCCGCTAAAATAATGGCCGGGTTTGTGACCAAAGCCCTAGCAATTGCCACGCGCTGCAACTGCCCGCCGCTAAGTTGGTACGGCATGTAATACTCACGCTCATTCAAGCCAAAAGTGCGCAAAAGCTTGCTGGCAGCGGTCAAACGCTTAGCTTGTGCATTACCTCTGTAGGTCAGTGGCAAAGCTACGTTGTCGATGACTGTACTGCGGCTTAACAAATTAAAATTTTGAAAAATCATTCCAATGTGGTCGCGACGAAGCTTGGCGCACTTATGTTGGCTGAGGTCGGTAACGGCCTTGCCTTCAAGATAATATTCGCCATGCGTCGGCGTGTCCAACAAGCCGAGAATGTTCATTAGCGTCGTTTTGCCAGAGCCGCTAGGACCCATAATTGCAACAAACTCGCCTTTTTCTATGGTGAGATTGATGTCGTCAAGTGCGACAGTAGTTGCGTCGCCAACACCAAACATTTTGCTGAGGCCGAATAGCTCAATAACTGGTTGCATATTTACTCGATTATTTAATAAAATACCTTACTCTTTATTATAAGGTGTAAAACACCTTTTAGGATAGGTCTTTTTTAACAACGTATTTTTGGGGTTGAATGCGCGAATTCAAATTCGCCAACTTACCAATATCCAATTATACCAACAATATGATAAAATAATCTGAGAACAAGGAGAGGTGGCCGAGTGGTTTAAGGCGCACGCTTGGAAAGCGTGTGTACGGGCAACTGTACCGCGGGTTCAAATCCCGCCCTCTCCGCCAAAGTATATGATAATTGTGGACTTTTTGTCCACCTTTTTTATGTATGACAGTTACAATCTTTGGTTTATAAAAGCCAAAAGCGCATAAAAAGCATTGCATTTTTAGGCAAAGTATAATAGTTTATTACCAATAGCTTTTCGTCAAGTAGTTTTAAGGAGGCTACGATGAGCAGCGATTTGCTTGTCGAGCTGCGCGATCTGCAGCGCCGAACCGTGGTTATGCCGGTGAGTATGCCAGGAGTTGGTCAAAACGCATACTTGCAGCAGTTGGTTAGTTCTGGCTTCTTGGTTATCGCATTGGATGCAACCCATGAGATTCCAACTGAGCCAAACGGCTTGGCTGAGTGCGAAGTTAAGGCTGATGTGCAGGACAAAGTTCGTGCAGCTTTGCGGCAAAGGAGGCGCGTTGTAGTTGGTTCAACAAATACGTATCAGAGCCTGCGGGTTAGAGATATCCAGCTGTGGCGACGTCTCGGAGCGCGTAGGGTTGTGTCAATTTTTTTTAGTACATCGTTAGAAGAAGCTCTGCTAAGAAATGAAGGCAATGTAAGCCAACAAGTTGTAGACATCGAAAGGTGTTATCAGCGACTTTTGGCTACTCCTCCGACGCTCGGCGAAGGTTTTGACCGTGTATACCGAATTACGGTGTAAGATGGTTTTTTGATGCTACCCTCGCTATACTGAACGGCGAGGGTAGCACATAAATTTGCCCCTGAACCCAACCTTTGTTATACTAATTTTACATGGAGCGAACAAACTTTACGCACTATGTATTTGTCACCGGAGGCGTTATTTCCGGACTCGGCAAAGGAATTACCGCGGCGTCATTAGGCGCCGTTTTAAGATCCAAAGGCCAAAAAATTTCAATGCAAAAGCTTGACGTTTATCTTAACGTCGATGCTGGAACGCTGCGTCCAGCAGAGCACGGCGAGTGCTATGTAACCAAAGATGGTGCTGAGGCTGATCTCGACCTTGGCCACTATGAGCGTTTTTTGGATACAGAAATGACGCAAAAAAGCTCTGTCATGAGCGGCAAACTATTTTTAAAATTAATTGAAGATGAGCGCGCTGGCAAGTATGGCGGAGAGGACGTGCAAATGGTGCCTCATTTTACTGGATTGATTCAGCAAACTATTATTGAGGCGGGCGAGGGCAGTGACGTGCACATTGTAGAAATTGGCGGCACTGTTGGTGATATTGAGAGTACGGCATTCATGGAGGCGATTCGCGAGATGGCTCTAAAATTTCCAGGCCGTTGCGCCTTCGCACATTTGGTATATTTGCCGTGGCTTGGAACAAGTAAAGAGTTCAAGACTAAACCTGCACAGAACGCTTTGCGCGATTTGCGCAGCGTTGGCATTATACCAGATTTGGTGTTGGTGCGTTCAGAAAAGCCAGCTCCAACAGCGGCGGCAGAAAAGATTGCAATGTTTGGCGGTATCCCGCGCGAATCTGTTATTTTGCTGCCAAATGCACGCACGGTTTACGAAGTGCCATTGACCTTGGAGGATCACAAAGCGGGCGACATCATTGCTAGAAAGCTTAACCTCAAGCCTAAAAAGTCAGATGTAAAAAAGTGGCAAAGGGTTGTTGAATCGGCCACCGTAGCTTACCAAAAGACTGTAAAAATTGGAGTCGTTGCAAAATATTTGGATAACGAAGACACTTATTTTTCAGTTATTGAGGCGTTGCGCTCGGCAGCTTGGGCTAACCACGTTAACTTAAAGTTTGATTGGATTGATGCTGAAAAGATTGAACTGGAGGGCGTTGAAAGCTTACATCAGTACAGCGGTCTGCTAATTCCTGGCGGCTTTGGCGCGCGCGGGCTTGAGGGCATGGTTCAGGCGGCGCGTTTTGCCATGGACAACAATGTGCCGTATTTGGGAATTTGCCTTGGAATGCAAATGGCAGTTGTGGCTGCCGCTCGCAAAGCCGGATTGGCAAATGCCCAAACTTCTGAGGTGGAGCCGTTGACACCAGATCCAGTTATCTACATCATGGCCAACCAAAAGAGCAAGGAGTTGACTGGCGGCACAATGCGGCTCGGCAATTACCCCTGTAAAATCAAAAAAGGAAGCCAGGCCGAGAAGCTGTATGGAACGCACTGGATTGAAGAGCGCCACCGCCACCGCTACGAAGTCAACCAAAAATACAACAAATTCTATGAGCAAGCCGGCATGCTTATAAGCGGCACATCCCCAGACGGCTCATTGGTTGAGGTTATTGAGATGCCAGAACTTAATTTTTTTGTTGGCACGCAGGCTCATCCAGAATTTCGCTCTCGCCCAGACAGGCCACATCCGTTATTCAATGGGTTTGTTGCTGCGGCGAAGAAGGGTTAATGCGCTAAGGCAACCGCAAGCTTATAATTTGGGAGGAAAACACATGGCCTATACAATCGGAATTGGCGTTATTATAGAAAATCCGGATTACAATCGCATTCGTGATATTGAGCTTAATCTTGCTAATGCAACCGGCTCTTTTTCTGGACTTGGCCAGCCGCCGCACGTTACAGTTAAGCGTCCCTTTGTGGTTGATGGTTTAGATGATATCCAAAAAGCTGCAAAGATTATGGATAAGCTAGCTGCTAGTACCAAGGCATTTAAAATCAACTTGGAAGGGCACAAAAATTTTAGCGATAAGGTACTTTATTTAGAGGTTGTTAAAAATGATCATCTAAATAAAATTCACGAGCAATTACTAGCGGCTTTAGAGCCATTATTTCCAGGGTCGACCGGTGTTTTTGAAGGTCAGAAAATGATTTTTCATTCTACGCTAGCCATGGATCTAAGCGGTAAG
The DNA here is from genome assembly GCA_016880595.1 of Candidatus Saccharimonadota bacterium. Classification (GTDB taxonomy): domain Bacteria; phylum Patescibacteriota; class Saccharimonadia; order Saccharimonadales; family EFPC-124; genus EFPC-124. Next base: position 196 of record JAEHDC010000045.1, on the reverse strand, counting down.
CAGTTTACTGTAGCTGAGGAAGCCCTAAAGCACTATGATCGTAAGCAACTCGCGTTCTCTGTACCCATTAAAAAAATTGGCCTGTTTTTGGGCATAGATCAAGAAACGCATTGGGTTATTATTAAAGAGGCCAGTTTGGCTCAGGCTGGACATTTTATTTAGAGCAAGAATAGCGTATGTAACAGAGGTGTGGTAT
>JAEHDC010000044.1 GCA_016880595.1 Candidatus Saccharimonadota bacterium | reverse complement strand
TCACTAGGTCGGATGGCAGGGTGGCACCTGGTGGCGTGCCAAAAAAGGCTTGAGCAGCATAGGCTACGTCCATTAGTTGGAAGACGGTATCTTTGTTTATTTCTGTAGCTGAATATGTGCTCCAGCTCATGGATGGTCGCTGTTGAAAAACACCGACCGAGTCATCCATTGTTCCCGTCCCTTGATAATTTGGATATTCTAAAGATATTGATACATTATTATTGGCGCGGTTATTTAATGTACTTTCTTGCAATGCCGTTATCAACCCAATCAACGCCCCTTTTTGACCAAGGTTGTAAGTTTTTGCAATGCCAATAATAATACTGGCGTTGGCTTGCTGCTCCTCTGTTAAATCTAGCGTTGCGTCATAGGCGGTGGCGCCGCTTGCCGTGCAGGCAACATACGGATCGTAAAAAATAATATTGTTGAGCGCACCGTAATACGGGTCGTATTCTTCAGCGGCAAATACTGGCTGCACACTGGCAAAGGTTGCTAAAAGATATATTAAAAACAGTGTGCCGATTTTTTTTAGCATTAATAGTCCTCCAGCAAGAATGCGGTATAATCTTCGTCTGTCATGTAGGTGTAGGACGAGTTTAGATCCGGGCACCCCGATGTTCCAACCAATGCGCAGCTGGCTGCCTCCAGGGCAATTTTGTCTACTTTGCAATGGTTAAAGCTGTCGTCGCTGTTTTCTGGGCATTCGGAGTTAGCAACTTCGGTGGTTGGGCTGAGCGGCGCGCTTAAGTCTGCCTCGGTGCCGCCGTAAGGGTAAATTCCAAACAAATCCTCCGGGATTACATCATCTTCTGCTGCAAAGGCGCTTGGCGTTATGATGTGAGCTAAGTTGCTTGGCGCATTGGTTATTAGGCTCAGGCCGCTCATTGCAAATGTGGTGGTGTTGGTTGGAATCATTGAAGCAATTTTATTTACTAGGGAGTTCTCGCTGTTTATGTTGAGTAATCTGTCGTAAGCGGATTCATCGGACAGTTCAGCCATGCGCTCTTCTTCTATTGAGTTATCTGCTGCAACGGCTTGGTCGTGTGTTAGTTGGCGCATTCCACTGTCTTGGGCAAAGGCATCATAGGACGCCACAAAGCCTTGATGGATGTACATTGCAAGCTTGGACCCGACCGCCAGCGGGTCGATGTACATGCCAAGGAGCTTGAATAAAGAGGTAAAGACTTGCTCCATGTAAGGGGTTATTTGCGCAAGCAGGTCGCTAACGCTGGTTTTTTCTGCGAGCCAAGAAGTAAGATCGCCAGCATATTCTCCAATCTTAACTATAGCCTGGTGCGCGGTGTAGTACCACACCTTGAGCGGCGCGCGTACCGCCCAGCCGACTGTATTGAACATGGTTTTAGTAGTAGATAAGAAGTCAGGAAGCGTGGCGTCTGCATTGACCTTTTCCATCTCGTCAATGTCCTCGCCTTTTACTTCGCCAGTTTGTATGTAGTTGTAAGAAACCGAAGATTCCCAGCCGGTAAACTTCTCTGAGAACATGCCAACAGTGGATGCATCCATGGCGCCGGCTTTTGTGGCATCAGAATAGCCAGCCATTGTTGCGGCAAGCACTGCTGATGAAGCAGAAACGTATTCGGCGTGCATTTTTTGTAGAGCATCGCTGTTAATAGCCTCGTCTACGCCGTGCTCAATGACTGATAGAATGTCGATGATTCCAATTACAAAAACGGTTTTAGAGGCGGCTGCCGTTACTAGTTTTTCTGTAATCCTGGTCATCATAGACTTAGAGGTTGCTTCGGCGCCTTCTTGGGCGGCCTCTTGAGTAGCTTCTTGGCTTGCTTGCTCGATTGTTTCTTCTACCTCGTCAGAGGTTTCGCTTTGAGTCCTGTCAGCACAATCTGTGTCGCCATCTGCGCATGTTAAAGCATCGTTCAGATTTTCTAGGTTCTGCCTATTAACATCTTCTGCGTATTCTTCTTGGGTTCTTTGATTATATTCCTCGTCAGTTTCATCTTCTGCTCTGTCGCTTGGCCCAAGCCGCGTTAAACTGTATTTTGTCATCAGCCATTTTTTAAATTTGGCGCGTTTTAGAATTCTAAAAAAAGAAATGTCATTATTAACAACCAATTTTATGACCTTTTTGAGCTCTTTGGCCTCTGTGATATCTCGGTCAAGAAAGTTCTCCAGCTCATCTGCGTTATTAAAAGTGCCAAGGTCTGTGCCGCTTTTTACAATTCTCATACTGCCATTTTCTTGCCGCTCAAAAGAAAGGCCGTATTTTGATTCTAGCTTTGCCTCAAATTTAGATGTTCTAAGGTTGGCAAAAAAGTCGCCAAGCGGGTTGCCGGTGGCAATTGTATCCCCTACAAAGAAATACTTAAAAATCGCTTTTTCTATGCGTCTTGTAAACACTTTTTCAACGCGCTTTTCGGAATTGTCTATAAGTGCATCCATAATAGTTGGCAGCTGAAAAATCATCAAAAATGCAAAACCAGCAACAATTCCAACAACTCCGGCACCTGCGCCAACGCCAATAAATATGCCGCGACCGCCGCCTTTGGCGCGATTTGCTCGGCCTTTGGCGTAAAGATCTTGGGCGGTTGGCTTGTAAAAGCCGTTTTGCTCTTGTTGTGCTAACGGTGTTTTTTGGGCTGCTCCGCCAGCACTAGTAGCAGCTTTTTCCTCTGCGGAGGATAATGCGGCTCTGGCGTTATCGCCTTCTTCGCCAGTGGGTTTTTTTTGGCCAAGAGTACGATTAAAAAGCTCCCGGGTGCTCATATCTCCTGGGTTTTGGTCGTCTTGATCTGGTTTTTGCGGAGCTTCTACTGCCATATTTTAATTAAAATTGCTCTGTTTGCTCTGGTCGATTAGCGTATAAATCTTGTGACATTGGTGCCTGTGCAACGGCGGCTGGGTTGCCAGCGCCAGATTGATAAAGCGCTTGTAGCTGCTGTAATTGTTGCGGGTTGGTGGTGATAAGCTGAGTTTCGGTTTGGCTGGCAATTACCTGGATGTGCACATGGTTTGGTCCGGCAAAAAATAGCCCCTGCCCTACTGGGAACTGCGATAGCCGCTTTTTTTCTTCATCTGTTAATTTAAAGACTTCGGCCAAAACGTCAACTGCCGAGGACGATTGTTTTAGCAACATTTGCATGCTGGCGTTGGCTACAATTGCCCGCCCCATTTTGCTGCCCATAAAGTCTTCAACGTCTTGCGTGATGGTAATCATGCCAAGATAATATTTGCGGGCGCGTTTGGCCAAACTAAACAAGAAGTTGGCTGAGTCGTCGTATTTCATTAATTGCCAGGCCTCGTCAACGATGAGCAAACGCTTTTTTTGGTCAGTGCGGGTTTTGTTCCAGATGTAACTAAGTACGATGTACATGGCAACCGGGCGTAGCTCGTCCTCGAGGTCACGAATGCTAAACACAACCATCGGGTTGTTAATATCTACGTTGGATTGTTGACTGAAGACGCCGGCAAAAGTTCCGGTTGTGTATTTGCGCAAACGCTGCGCCAGAGCTGGGCCACTGCCGCCCATGTGCAGGAGTGTGTCGTAAAGATCGCCGATGGTTGGCGGTGGGCTGTTGTGTGTTAGTGGATCGCTGGTTATGCCAGCGCGAGCGTAGGTGTCAATTAAAGCTTGGTCAAGATCTGCTTCCTCTGCCGGATTTAGCGCGGGCATAGTAACTCCAGAAGCGGTCATTTGGTAGCCACCGAGCATTAAGCGCAGCAGACCATGTAGCGTAATAAGGTTGGCGCGCAAGGAGTCTTGAGCTTCATCACTCTCAATTACGCGAGGCAAATCAAACGGGTTAATGCGCGTTTGGCTGTTCAAACTGAGGTGGATGTAGCTGCCGCCAACGGCGTCGCACAAACGTTCGTACTCGTTTTCTGGGTCGACAATAATTATCTCGGTGCCCATCATCATGGAGCGCAGTGCCTCAAGTTTGACTGCAAACGATTTACCTGCACCAGATTTAGCAAACACCACCATGTTGGCGTTTTCTAGGCTGAACCGGTCAAAAATCACCAAACCGTTGTTGTGCATGTTGATACCGTAAAGCACGCCTTTTTCTTGGCTGAGGTCGGCGCTAGTAAACGGAAAACTGGTGCTCAGCGCGCCGGTGTTCATGTTGTGGCGGATTTGCAAGTGGTCGGTAAGCTGCGGAATTGTGCTGTTTAACCCCTGTTCCATCTGGCTGGAGGCGACTTTACTAAAGACGAGTTGCTGGCCTAAAATGGTTTCTATTTTGTGTTGGACGAATTGTAGTTCGTCTAAGCTGTCGGCATACATTGTGATGTATAGCCCAAAGCGGAAGAAGCGCTCGGCGCCAACTTGCAGCTGGTCGCGCAGCTCTTCTGCATCTTGAATTGCGGCTTCTAGGCCTGGGTCGCGGACTTTGCCCTTCTCGGAATTAATATTTATACTAGCCTCTAGCTGGCCAACTTTTTTGCGCAAGTTGTTTAAAACCACCTGGCTTTCTACCGGATAGATGAACATGCTAACATCTACAACCTCGTCCATATTAATTATTGGGCTTAGCCAGCCGGTGTAAATTTGGCGCGGATAACCGTAAACATAAAGTGTGCGGGCATATTTTGTGCCAAGCCTAAAGTAGCTAGCCTGGATTTCTAGCGAGCTTGGCGCAATGACATCACGCAGCGTGGTGATGCCTTTTAAAAATTCAGCTTCAATTTCTTGCTGCTCGCGCCGGCGTTGTTGCTCGGCGATGTCTATTGGGTCTCTTTTTTTGCTGCCAAATGCCATTAACTTACTCCTTTTTCGAGATTGGGCTGCGGCGCTTTGCCTTGGCCTTTGGTGACGATTGGTGCGGACAAATCTTCAAAGTTGCCAAGCGGCTCGCGCACTGCGGTGTCTGGATTGTAGGAGTTGTAGTAAAGTTCGCCAAGCTCTTTGGTGGTGAGTTGCACCGAGCGGATTCCAAGCTGCGCCAAACCGTTTGTAACGGTGCTGACCCGGTTTTTAATCTCGTCTTTTGCCTTGGCAAACGTTTTTTCGTCAATTTTAATGCGCTGTTGTTTTTGTGGTGCAAACAAGTTGGTTAAGAAGCTCTTGCTGCTGTTGACAGCGCTAGACATGTCGCCAAGCGGATAAAACGGCAAAACTATAAAGAAGCTTTTGTCCATAATATTTGTTTCTTGGGAGAGTACAGAGATGAAGTCAATGTAGTCATCCATTAGCGCGCCAAGTAGCATGTTGTCTTGATCGCGGCGGATTTTATCTAACCGCTCCAGGTATGGGCCAATGTCTACTCTTTGCGAACGTACCAAAATTTGAATTGGGAAATAAAGTGAGTTTAGGAACTGCTGGTAGCTGTACTCTACTGCCTCGCGCTCGCGGTCGCTCATGAGGTCAAAGTTAATAGATTGGCAAGCTACAACAGCGCGCATGCTGCCATCGTTGACAATTACCATGTTGTCGCGGATCTCCGAAAGCAACAGCGCATTTTGCGTGCTGTTTGGATTGCCCTTTGGCAACGGCGCTTGCTTGCCGCCCTGAGGAGTTGGCTGAACAATCGCCAGAGGTGATGGGCTTGGTGGTAATGCT
>JAEHDC010000043.1 GCA_016880595.1 Candidatus Saccharimonadota bacterium | reverse complement strand
CAATATGGTGGCAATGTTAGTCATATTTGCATTTGGTGTAATATTGGCGCTTGGCACAGCCTCAGGTTTATTGGCGCCTTTTAACGAGTGGCTTTACAATTCAGTTCCATTTTTTGCAGGATACCGCGAGCCGCAAAAATTTGCTTGCCTCATTGTCATCGCCTATGCCTATTTTGGAGCCATGGCCACGGCTTATTCTTATAAATGGCTCAGCCGCCAACCGCGCTTTAAAGAATATTCTTTTGCCGCAATGACGGTTGTGTTTTGTTTGCCGCTACTTAGTGCGCCTCTGATGTTTTGGGGATTCCACGGTCAACTTGCGGTTGCCGATTATCCAGTGGAATGGTACGCAATAAATGATCGTCTGGATGCCGAGTGTACAGGTGATTGCGTGACGCTTTTTTTGCCATGGCATCTTTATATGAATTACAGTTTTGCCAACCGCGTAATTGCTAACCCGGCGCCAAAGTTTTTTGGTTCTTATATCTTATCTAGCAATGATCCTGAGCTGGAGGGCGCCACAGCTTACTCCACAACTGAGGCTCAAAAAACAGTTCAGCAAACTATCTTGCCAAAACTAGCAGCTGCCGATTCGACTGTTATTGATGATTTGCGCGCAAGTAAGATTAAGTTTGTTCTGCTGGCCAAGGAATTTGACTACGAGCGGTATAATTATCTTAGTAGCCTACCAGGCTTGCAGGTCAGCATTGAAACGCCAACTTTAATTCTATATGAGGTCACACCATGAAATATACCGGTTTTGTAAAACTAATAATGTATGCCTGCGCAGTTTTTGCTTTGGTGGTGTTAGGCCTGTTGTTTCAAGAGACAACAATTGGCATAACACTTATACTTATTTATGGCGTGGTAGCTATTTTGCGCAAAGTTAAGAGTTCGCAAACTTTTGCCCTGATGGTGGTGACATTAGTTTACGCGCTAATTGCCCATATTTTAAGTAATGAACTGATGGCTTTTAACATGGTGCAGTATTCGTTTTTATTGCTTTGCATTGGTGTAATATGCGCGCTTTTAGAAGAAAGAAGCGAGGAGATTATCAAATGATGACAATTCTACAATTGCCAATTCAATGGTTATTTAGTAAACTAAACATGTGTACTGTTAGAGCATAAAACAATAAACGAGGGTGCTTATGTTTCAAAAAATCACGCAGAATTTACACGTTCCAAAATTAGTTATTGCTGCCATTGCAATTGCCACTGTCACGGTAATCAGCACTAGTGGTGTTGCGAGCGCAGCAAGTAATAACTACTACGACGTGCCAAAACCAACAGAGCAAAGAGCGTGCTATACGCAAAGTGGTGGCGCAGGCTGGCAGGCGCTAGGTTTTAGTAACCTTGACCATTGCTTAAGATATGTGTCAACGCAAGCGCCAACTCAAAAGGCTGATTGCAATCACGGCTACTGGTATGTGTTTGGGTTTAACTCGCGCGGGCAATGCACTAGCTGGGTTGTACACCATGGCGGTAGTGGCTACGACGGAGACCCAAATGAGTGGTTTTAAACAGTAAGAGTTAGTTTGCTAAAACCAGCACCGCCAAAGGTGCTGGTTTTTATGTCAAGATATTGGTAAAAGGAGAACGGTTGTGTTTAACCTTGATTTGTCGCAAAATCCGTTTATACTGCTGTGGCTTATTTATCTCATATTCCTGGGCGTTGTGTTTTGCTTTAATATTTTTGCGTTAATTATTAAAAAATGCATCTTATGGCAGGTGCGTCAGCTTGAGCGCAACAAAAGGCTATGAAGCAATATATTTTGTGGTTTGGACGAGCGGTCTTGCTGAGTTTATGCGCTGCCGTAAGTGTTTTTTTGATATTGTCTAGCTACGAGATTACTACAATGACTTCACTGCCATTGGTTCATTCTATTGACCCAGTTTCGCTGGACGCAATTGCCCAAAGCTATGATTTTGAAGCAGCGCAAGCGGCAGTTACAACGCAGCTTGGCAGCTATGGCAAGCCATCGACTATCAAGTTGCCTGGGCGCTCGTCGCGGCTGCCAATTGTTGCGCCTATCTATGGTGGTGGAGAATGGTTAGCTCGCACTAACACCTTTCATATGCTTATTACCAGTCCGCCGCGCTCTAGCAATATCGGCGTGCTTTTGCTGTATTGTCGTTCTAGCTTTAGAACAATTGACGCCAGTAATATGCCCGAAACCGGCAATAATATTTTTATAGATACAGATACACAGTGGCGCTATGTTTATCGCGTCACTTCTGCAAAAAGTTTGCCAATTTCAACGCAATATGTTGCGTCAGACAGCGGCACGCGCGGTCAGTTGTTGATACTTTGTGGCGATGAAGTTGCTGGCGCTAATCGTATCATCGAGGCAACATTGCTCTCTGTACAGGGGATTGAATAATGACCAACGAGGTGCTTTTTATATTTTTTAGAGACATCACAATTGTTCTGGCAACGTTTATGCTGGTGCGCTATTTTGTGTTTTTGGTTTTGGCAGCGCTGTTTTCTATTACGCAGCCGCTGCGAAGGTTATTGGTACTGCGGCGCGAGATAAAGAGCTACGGTCATATTCGCAGGTATTTGCCGCGCGTCACAGTTATAATTCCTGCCCGTGACGAAGAAGTTGGAATTATAAGAACACTGCGCTCAATCTTGGCTAATAAATATGCGAATCTTGAGGTTGTTGTGGTTAACGACGGCTCAACTGATTCCTCGCGCCAGCTTGTTAATGATTTTATTGCTGCAATTCGTCGCCGTGGTGAGTTGCGTGAAGTGCACCAAATTTATGTTAAAAATGGTGGTGGCAAGGGGCGGGCATTAAATATCGGCATCAGTCGTCGCAGCGGTGAAATTATTTTTACAATTGACGCTGATTCAGCAATTGCGCCAGATGCCATTGCCAATCTTGTGGAACATTTCCGCGATCCGCGTATTTCGGCGGCAGTTGGTCAGGTGCGGATTGGCAACGTCCGCGGTCGGCTCATTGGGCGAATGCAGCAGCTAGAATATCTCTTTGGATTTTACTTTAAGCGCGCTCATTGCGTGCTCGGCGCCGAGTATATTTACGGCGGAGCCTGCGCTGCCTTTCGCCGCTCAGCCACCTTTGACTTCTTTGGCGTTTTTGATGAGTCCAACAAAACCGAAGATATTGAGATGTCAATGCGCACCAAATATTACGGCATGCGCTCGGTCTACGCCGAGAATGTAATCTGTTACACCGAAGGCGCGGCAAACTACATGGGGCTTATCCAGCAACGTTTGCGTTGGAAAAAAGGCCGGTTTGACGCTTTTATTCGCTACCGGCGCATGTTTTTCTCGCTCGATCGTTCCCACAACAAACCGCTGGGCTGGTTCATTTTGCCATATGCGCTCTTCTCGGAGATACAGCTTTTTTTGGAACCAATTGGCGCAACTTTCCTGATCGTTTACAGTGTGCTTTCTGGTGAATACACATCGCTGGCGCTAAGCATGATGTTTATTGGCATCAGTTATTTTGTTGTAGCTATCTTTGGCGAGCGTCTAACTTTACGCGAGCGCCTTGGCCTAGTCATACTTTGGCCATTGACTTGGCCACTCTTTTACATCTTAACCTGGATTGAATTTTTAGCATTAATCCGCGGCTGGCACATGGTGCTGCGCGGCGATTCTTTACACTGGCAACATTGGCGAAGGGAGGGAATTGACCGATGAAACGTAGCCATCTAATTTTAATAAATTTGCTTTTTGCAGCACTTGTTGGATTATCCGCAGCAGTTGTTTACCAGTATATAACAGGCGAACAGCCCTTTGGCGCCCTAATTAATATCTTTACAAAAAAGACCGAGCAAATTACCACCAATCAGTGTACGCAAGCCGCAGCAATCGACCTAACTACCGCAAAAGCCACACCGTTGCAAAAGCTGGCCGTCTACCAAACCGCCTGCCATTCCAAGGTGACGGATACGGTGATGGTATTCTTTTCGATGCCAGCTACTCTTGATGATGCAGAAGTCTACGCAGCCGAAGACGCAGTGACGTTAAAAGATTTTGCCGAACATTCTGTTCGTCCACTGGTCATAATTGAGCCAACTCAGCGCGATGGCACGCAGATAGATTACACCGAGATTGCCAACGGCCAGAAAAATAGCGTACTTACGGCATACTTTAACGCTTTAAAAGCTGCTGGGATTACAGATGAGCAGCTTGGAATTTGGAATCCGTTACCGGAGCCAAATTTGGAATACTGGGTTAACAGTGGTCCGGATTATTTTGCGCCCGCCATCAACACTTACTTTAGCATTTTAAAAAGTGTTTTTCCGGCCGCACACACTAGCATATTATTAAACAGCGCTACCTACAGCGCCGATGATGCATCATGGCAAACTAATAGCGAAAGTTTACTGCCGTACGTAAAAGGCATCACCAAAGGCACTGTTGATTATGTTGGCCTGCAAGGTTTCCCGTGGATGGCGCGCCAAGGCGGCACTGGCGCAATTTTAAACGGCGCCGAGTTTATCCCGCCAGAACTTCTATCTGAAATGGCTGATTTTTTAGGCACCACAAAAGTTTGGTTTAACACTGGTACATTTGGCTCAAAGTATACACTTGATGCCAGCCAAACTGTTAGCTT
>JAEHDC010000042.1 GCA_016880595.1 Candidatus Saccharimonadota bacterium | reverse complement strand
TCTACTGCACACGGGGGCGTTCCGGGTCTTTGCAGACCGGTAACGCCAATACCGTATTGTGGTGTTGTTTGAGTGGTTGGAGGTTGGGTGGTAGCTAGTGATCCTGATTGTTGCATGGTTGTGTGGCGATCAGGATTTTTTAATTTTAGATTTGCATTCGGATTTCTAAATCAGCAAGTGCGCGGGTTAGCTCTAAAGCTTTCCCGCGCACAAATAAAATCTTGCCTAAATTAGTATTTGCAAAACGCCATTACTAGAAAAGCTAGCGCTAGTACTGCAAAGATAACTGTTAATAAGAACGTAGTAGCATCTGTTTGCGAAGTAGTCCTGGGTTTTTTTGTTGCTTTTTTGGGCTTTGCCATAAAATGCTCCTTAGCGTGATACAGATATTACTCTACCCTGCTCGGCTGCTGGCGCGCTAACAGTGATGCGGTTATTGGCAGTTTTAAGAACTTTGTAGCCATCACCGTTAGTAGCACATGTTGTGCTGCACTGTGGGTCTTTGGGCAGAGAGACTAAGTATTTTTCATTAGTAGTAAGCACGCTTAAATCCACTAGGCCTGTGCAGCTAGCCGAGCCTGTGGCGCAGATTTCTGTAGCAGTTGTGGTGATTCCAGATGGAATTGCTCCGCTATTATCTAGCGAATATTGGTAGATTGCATTTAAAATTGTTGTAACGTCAGCTTCACGCTGCGCGTTGCGCGTATCCCCAAGCTGTTTGCTTGGATTTATTGCAATTATTACAATGCCAGCCAATATTGCAATGATTGCTACCACCAGCAGCACCTCAAGCAACGTGAATCCTTTTTGATTTTTTGTTCTTGGGAACATTCTCATGTCTTTGCTTATCCTTTTTATTTTTTTATTTTTTGATATCAGCTTACCTCTTGCCAGGACGTAATGCTAATACTTAATGTAGTTATTGTAACATATGCATCTATTTTTCGTACAGTATTTTGCACAATTCCGCTGGAATTTATTGTACGGTTGTTGCCACCGGTGTTTGTGACGGTGTACGTACAGCTTCCTTGCCCTAATGTTAACGAGCCGGTACCGGTGTAGCTGGAGTTATTTCGTATCTGTTGCAGTGCTTCTTCTACGCAAGATTTTGCCAAATTCCTAGCTTGAATGGATTGTTGCGTGGCTAGTGTGGCTCGTTGGCTGTCAGTGCCGCCGGTGAGCAATGTAAAAGCCACGGCCAAACCAACCGCGCCTGCCACCAAAACTGCAATTAACGCCACATAGCCATTTTGGTTTTTTGTCATTGCCTTAGCTCCGCCGAGGTTATAAATGTCTTTTGGTAGTCATACTCATTTCTGCTGTTTGGATTAACGCGGCTAAGCGTAAGGCTGACGCGCACAATGCCATTTGTGCCGCTGGCGCTCAAGTTTGTAAAGGTTAAATTGGTAACCTGAACCATGCTATTAGTTAGTGATACGGCTGCGCCCGTTCCCTCTTTTATCTGTAGAACTCCGCTCGCCAAGCTAAAAGTTGTTGGGCTGAGGCTAGGAGTTGGCACGGTCACAGTTAGCGCGCTGGCGCTGCTGCCAGCTGCTGGCGACGTAATTCCGCTGGCGTTGCGGATAGTCTGGGTAATTTGTTCCATGATTAAACTTCCCTGTTGATCGACCTCAGAAATTGTTTGATTTTTGACTCGCGCATCTAGGCAAAGCGCCATAAATAAGCTTATTGCAACTAGCATGCTGCCGACGATAGCTACGTATAGGAGCAACTCAATTAAGGTGAAGCCTTGGCAATTTGTTTTTTGATTAAAAATTATCTTATCCATGTTAGTTTTTTGTAAAAGTTACCGCTTCTTGTGTATCTGCTGCTGTGGCGCCGACTACAATATCTAGGCTGGAATTGTATGCCACTCCGTTGATTGTGCTTGAGGTACTAACAGTGCGTACCACAGACATGCTAGCCGGACTGGAAATATTTACTACCTGAAATTCAGCCGTACTGTTGTTTGTGCCGGCAAACAAATAAGTTCCACCGCTTTCTACGCAAATATCGTTAACGGTTGCCGAGCCAGTAGAAGTGACCGTGCCAAGAGTGCTCGGACTGGTAGGAGTTGTTACATTAATTGATACAATGGTTGTTAATCTAGCTGCAAACAAGGTGTTATTGTAAAGAGCTAGCGCCGAGACTGCGCCATTTCCAGATAAATCAAGAGTTGCTGCTAGTGTTGGTGATGCTGGTGTTGCGATATTCACCGCTAGAATTTCTTGGGTATTTGAGTTCGTGCCTACAAAGGCGTAATTGCCGTTTACTACAACATCATTCATGTCAATGTTGTTATTGTATCCTCCAGCAACGGTTGGCGAGGTAGGTGTTGCAATATTCACGACGTTAAATTCGTTTGAGGCCGCATCCGACGCTCTTGTTGCGTAAGCGTAGCTACCGGCAACGTCAACGGCCAAACCGTTACCGTTTCCGCTCATGTTTAATGTAGCAGCTAAACTCGGTGACGCCGGGTTGCTAATGTCCACAACCTGTAGCTCTGCTGAATCGGAGGTGCCGGTAACGTAAGCGTAATTTCCACTAACAGTAATATCGGTCAGAGTATTTGTTAATGTCAATGATCCAACCAAACTCGGTGACGCTGGATTACTGACATCGAGAACCAAAAAGTTTGTGCCGCCATTACGAACAACGTAAGCATAATTACCAGATGTAGCAATTTGTATGCCATTATTATTGCCGGCGGCGTTATAGCTACCGGCAAGCAAAGCATTGGCCCAAGACGTGATTGTTGTTGTCCAGTTTGTAAGCTCGGCCACCACGCTTACGCTGCCAGTACTAGCGGTTTGCGGCCAGGTGACGTTTGAAGTTACGGTTTTGCGCGATGTGCCGCTGGTGGCGATTGTTATGGAGCGAGTGTAAATGCTGCTAGTGTCTGATGAGCCAGAAAGCGTCCACACTCCCCCGCTTTGCACTAGGCCGTAAGTTCCGTCGGTCAAGCTGGCGTAGCCAGAGTCTCGAATATTACGCGCAGCTTCCAAGCCCTCTTCTGCATATTGTACGGCGCGCAAACGATTGCCGGCGTTGGCAGTTGACGCCCGCGCAAACACAATTGCGCTAATCAAAACTGTGGCCAACATGCCAAAAATGGTTGCCGCCAACAAAACTTCTACTAGTGAAAAACCACCTTGATTTTTAGTAGTCAACCATACCTTTTGCATTGACAGAAACCGTCCTTGTTTGATTTAAACTTGCTGATGTCAGCGAAATCGAACCAGTTGTGCTTGGTGTGGCGCCGAGTTTGGAAAATACAACCTCACTCAATCCGCTAGGTGTTATTTGAGATGGCACGCTAACGGTTTCATCATAGGTTGTATCTCGCGCAGCATAACTAGTGCCTTTAAAAAGCGTAATGCTACCAGATTGCACGGCAACGCCCCACTGGCTGTCACTATTTACGCCGCGGCTGTAAATTTGGGCGCGGCGTAGAGCATTTGCGGTTGTCTCGGTGGCGATAGTCAGGTCATTGCGATTGTTGTAACTGAGGTAGACTGGCAAAGAAAGGCCAGCAAGCATGGCTATGATAGAAATGGAGAGCAGCATTTCTATAAGAGTGAAGCCATTTTTTGTCATGTCTGCAATCCACTCACCAAGCTGTAAACTGGCAGGATTACAGCCACCGCTACTCCAAGCACGCCAAGCCAGACAATTATTAGTAGTATCGGCTCCAGTATAGATTCCAAATTTTGCGTTGAAGTATCGGCTTTTTCTTCGTAAATTCGGCTGATATCTAGGAGCGTTTGCGACAAATTGCCAGACTTTTCGCCTGCAACTACCATCTGCTGCACTGGAGCTGGCAGCATTTTTTGCGATTTTTTTAGTTTACTAAAACTAGTTTTAAAACTGTCGCCATTGTCAAAAGCGTTGGCTAGAAACGCGTAAAATTTTTTGTACGGCGGCGACTCTGTGGATTGTTGCATTAGCACTAGTGCTTGCGTTACTGGCAGCCCGGCGTTTAGCAGCGTGCTCATTAAGTATCCAAAACGCGAGGTTTCAATCTGATGAATTAGCGGCGCAACTCCTGGAGTTTTGAGTAATAAACGCTGGCCAATGCTGCGCGTTTTTGGCGAGATAAAAACCACAAAAGCAACAATAAAACCTACTCCTAAAAATAGAGGCACAAACCACCATCCGTTATTGCCCAAAAACGTGCCGATGTTGATAAAAATTCTCGAAATCAGCGGTAATTCAATATCTAGGCCATTAAAAGTTTCGGCTAATCGCGGCAGCAAGAACCACGCTACGCCAATACCAACAACCGCAGTTATGCTTAACACAAACATTGGATAAGTCAAGGCAGAACCCATTTTGCCGCGTAAAATCCGTTGCTTCTCTTCTTGGCGCGCGGCAATGTGCAAGTTTTCTGGTAAATTGCCAGATTGCTCGCCAAATTGTACTAGCGCCAAAGTTTGACTTGAGACAATTCCGCTACGTTGCAGGGTTTTCCAAAGTGGCATGCCATCGTCAATATCAAGACGCATCTGAGCAATTGCCTTTTGCAAGTTGCGAGATTTGCTGCTCTCTTGCAGCGATGCCAGCGTATCTTGCAATGGCACCGCGGCGCTGATTAGTTGCGCCAGATTGGCGGTAAAATACTCGCGGTTCTTAGCACTAACGCGGTAATGATGCGGTGTTTTTATTTTGTGGTCTTTAGCCATGGTTATTCGCCGGCGGCTCAACAACGCGCACTACCTCAGAGATTGTAGTTTGGCCGTTTTTAACTTTTTGAATGCCGTCTTCAAACATGGTGGCATTATTCTGCTTGCGGGCAAGCGTTTCTATTTCACGCGTTGACGGTCGTTTTAAGATGAGATCTTGCATTTCTGGCGTAATGTTCAGCAGCTCAAACAGCGCGGTTCGGCCGTTGTAACCGGTGTTGTTGCAGACGTTGCAACCTTTGCCAGCATAAACTGTGTCACCGGACGAAAAGAATTTGGCCAATGCTACGCCAGTTTGTTTGAGCGGCCGCAGTGCTTGGGCAATTGGCACACTGTAGCGACAGTTGCTGCAAACTTTGCGCACCAAACGTTGGGCGATTACTACCTCAAGAGTTGAAGCTATTAAGAATGGCTCAATGCCCATGTCAATCATGCGCGGCACGGTCGTTGCGGCGTCGTTGGAGTGAAAAGTTGACAGCAACAAGTGGCCGGTTAGCGCAGCGTTAACAGCAATCTCCGCGGTTTCGTTGTCGCGAATCTCACCAACTAAAATAACGTTTGGATCTTGGCGCACAATGGAACGCAAGCCGCGCGCAAAAGTTACATTAGAAGCTTCGCGTACTTGAATTTGGTTGACGCCTGTTATTTTATACTCCACCGGGTCTTCGATGCTAGTGATGTTGACATTTGGCCGGTTTAAAACCTTAACCAGCGAATAAAGCGTGGTGGTCTTGCCAGAGCCGGTTGGCCCAACCGCCAGAATCATGCCAAATGGTTTGTTGACGTGGCGCGACAGATCTTGGCTGTGCGCTTCGCTCAAACCAATGTCGGCAAAAGTGTAGGTTTGGACGTACGAACCCAAAACTCGCAGCACTACCTTTTCGCCCTGAACCGTTGGCACCAGCGAGACGCGCAGGTCCACTACATTTTGGCCAAAAGTTTTTTGAATAGCGCCATCTTGCGGAGAAAAATGTTCGTCAATTCGCATGCTGCTTTCTACTTTTATGCGATTTAAAATGTTTTCGTATAGATTTTTGGGTAGCTCGCCAGCCTGGCGCAGCTCGCCGTCAACTCTAAAACGTACTACAATCCGGTCGGCGCGCGGCTCAAAATGAATGTCCGAAGCACGGTACGTAACAGCGTCTTTAACAATTTCATCAACAAGCTCTGGTGCAACGCGCGTGCCGCCGCTAATAATTTGTGAAAATTTTGTTTCTAGCGGGCTTTCGTAAAGTGTTAGCGCTTCAGTTATATATTCCGGCAAGGAATAATAAAACTGGATTGATTTTTTAGGAAAAATTTGGCGCAGCGCGTCCAGGTTAACATTCTTAAGCGAATCTGTGGCAATGGTCACAGTTTTGCTGTCATCTTTTAGGAAGATGATTCGATTGTCGTTGGCAACTGCACCAGGAATTTTGCCAACATTTTGTTTACTTGCTGGACGCTGCGCAAGATCGGCAAATGGTACGCCGTACATCTCAGCCAAAGCTTGGCCAAGCAGAGTTTTTGTAATGATTCCTTCGCGGATCAAAAAGTCAATGTAGCTGGCGGAATCGCGCGCTACTTCTTCGGCACGCCGGCTATCGGCTTCGGTGATGTAGCTCTCTTTGATAAGTGTCGATTTTAGCTCTTGTACGCTTGGATACATGCCCACCCCTTGCTTTTTTATGCCAATTTCATTACTTCGTCTATAATAACGGATAGCGGCGTGTCAGACTTTACAAAATATTTTTTTGCGCCCATGGCCAGGACTCGCTGCTCGTCTTCTGCTTGGCTAAGGTTGGACAGAATAAAAACCGCTGGTTTATTATCTGGTTTTTGCTGAATCTTTTCTAGTACTTGGAAACCATCCATTACCGGCATCATTAGGTCAAGCAAAACAACATCAAATTCTTGAGCCTCAATTGCATCAAGGCATTCTTGACCATTGCGAGCCACCTCTGTTGTACAGCCGGCTCGTTGCAGTTTTAGCTCCAAAGCGTGCGCTAGTGGTTTTTCGTCTTCTACAATTAATACGTATTTTTGATGATTGGCCATGCGTTATTCTTCCCTAACAAAATTGTATCATGTATTACTTACTTTAGTTATGCTTAAGATTGATTTTGTGTTTATTGGGATTGTGACGTAAAAAGTTGAGCCAACGTTTTCGGTTGACTCAAACCAAATGTTGCCGCCAAGACGTAAAAGAATTTGCTGCACTAAGTACAGACCTAAGCCACTGCCTTCCACGTCTTTGACGCGGGCATTGTCGGCGCGGAAAAGTTTTTCAAAAATGTGCGTCTGTTGTGTTTTTGGAATACCAAAACCAGTATCGGATATAGAGATGAGAATGCTTTCTTTGTGGCTGTGCGTTTTGTGTGGCGGGTGGTCGGCTAGCGTTGCGCGTCGCACATTTATGGCAATTTTGCCATTTTCTGATGTGTATTTTACGGCATTTGATAGTAAATTTTGAATGATAATTCTAAGCAGTTTGGTGTCAATTGCAATTGGCGGCACGTCGCTTTTTATATTGGTATTAACACTTAGCCTTTTTGTTGTAATTTGTGAGGACATTTCACGCTCTAGGCTGTTAAGAATTTGCTTGATGGAGTTTGGTGTCGGCTCATTTATGAGTTTTCCAAGGTCAATGCGCGAGACGTTTAGCAAGGAGTTTACTAATTTTATCATGCGTTGATTGCCGTTGTAGACTTGCTGTATGTACTCTGTTTGTTGCTTGTTGAGCCGGCCAGCATCGCCGCTCATTAAAATTTCTACAAACCAGTTGATGGCCGAAAGCGGCGTGCGCAATTGGTGTGAGGCTAGTGATACAAATTCATCCTTGGCGTTGCTTAGCTCGGCTTCACGCGTAACATCACGGAAGACGATAATCGCGCCGATGATCTTATTTCTATCATCCCGCAATGGCGCAGCCGAGTCCGAGACTGCAATTTTTTTGCCATCTTTTCGGATCAAATATGTGTGGTTACGCATGTGCGCCAGATGGCCGTTTAGGGCGCGTTGTATAAATGTTACTTCTGTTTTTTTGCCGGTTTCGCAAATAAAATGTAGAATTTCTTTGTATGGTTTGCCAATTGCTTCCTCGGCGCTGTAGCCGCTAATTGCTTCGGCTGCTAAATTAAATAGCGTGATCTTTTCTTTTTCGTCAATCACAAAAACCGCATCACCAATACTTGCCAGGATTGTATCGTTTTTGTTGCGCGCAGCAATTGCTTCGTTACGCTCTTTGTTGAGGTCTTCGGTCATACTCTCGGCCAGTGACATG
Organism: Candidatus Saccharimonadota bacterium; assembly: GCA_016880595.1. Taxonomy (GTDB): domain Bacteria; phylum Patescibacteriota; class Saccharimonadia; order Saccharimonadales; family EFPC-124; genus EFPC-124. Next base: position 11,073 of record JAEHDC010000042.1, on the reverse strand, counting down.
GCTGCTGCACGTCGGCTAATAACAAAGTGAACTGATAGTGTTGACAATACAGAAAGCATTATGCCGCCAAATAGAACGATATATGGTAATGTTCGTTCAGCTACCGTGGAGCCAAAAGTATCGGAGGCATAAAGCGACAATCGCCAGTTGCGATTACCTACATTTAGAGTATTTTGGTATTTTACCTCTGGGTTGATATTTGTGGCATTGGGATTGTAAGTGTAAATCACTTCGTTAGTACCAACGTCTGTGACGGTAAATTGTACTTCAGACTCAAAATCACCCTTAAAAATGTCAGCAAAAAGCTCGTTATATGTAAAAGAGGCGTTGATAAAACCGTAGAGTCGGTCAGTTCTTTCTTGCTCGGTTGTTGGCGTACCAAGCGTTAATATATCAGTATAAACTGGAGCTGTCATAAAGAAGCCGTTGTCTTGCGGAGCAGTGCCTTCTACGGCGGAGTTAACATCAATGGTGCTAGTTGCGGCTATATTGCCGGTATTGCGTGCTTTTTCAAGCGTTTCAAGACGTAAGCTGTTACTGCTAAGATCAAAGCCAAGCGCTTGTTTTGTGTAGGATTTGTTTGGCTCGATGTATGTGATTATATAAGATGTTGGTTGGTCGCTGTCTGGGTGGATGGTAAAATTTTTAAGTTCTGGGTTCATTGCCGTGCTCTCCTGGCGAACATACTCTTGGTAAGCCTTTTTGTCCGCGGCTGGTACAGATTTTACAAAAGCAACTCCGTTTAACCCAGGGTAATTTTGTTCAACTTCGGATGAGTCAAAGAACAGTGTAAATTCGTCCGCAGTAACGTTTTCGCTCGCTTCAAATAATGATCTAAAGCCAAAAAGCAAGCTATTGTAACTATTCACCTTCTCTGCAAGAGCTGTCTGTTGTTTGCTAAAAGTTTGAGTAACGTTTACAGCAATGTTATTTTGCAGGTCAATTTTATTTTGTTGCCAAGCAATGCCGGTTAAAACGAAGATTACCACAAAAACGACTATAGATTGCCAATTATTGTTGCCGATATTAATTAGGCGCGTAAAAAACGGTAAGGGATTTTTTGGTAATGAGCGCAGGATGTAAATTGAAATCATAAAACAAATTGCCGTAGTTAAAGGCATTGGCGCTAGGCCGGTTGCTTCCGAGAGAGTAAAACCGTAGGCGTAACCTAGGCAAATCAAAGCAGAATTTATGAATATTATCAAGGCGGTAATGTACATGATATACTGTTGCCATTTTTTTTGCGGTCCGTCTAAAACTGCGAATATTACAATAGACAGAAGTGCAAAGTTAAGCGCTGTGCGCGGCGCCGTAAGAGTTATAGAAGAAAGCCGGTCGCCAAAAAGCAGTTGGTCAATTCCAGTGTCAACTCCAAAGCCTGCCCGTAGCCAGATGCAAAAGCTATAAATTAAAAGCCAGATGCCAATAATCCCTGCAAAAATTTTGATTTTTTGCGATGGCTTTTGGCTGTTCTGATTAAGGATAAGAAGTACGATCGAAAGCGCAAAAAAAGTAACCGCCACCATTGGATTCATTACGGCTATTTGTGGCGTAAATTCTGTGAGTGTTTTGTTTTGCGTGGCCCAGCCAATAAGTTCAATGATGCAAATTGCCATTAAGATTAATGCTGCAATATTATTTGGGCGATCTTGAATTTTTTGAATTTCTTTAGTCTGAAGCAGCCACTCTTTAGCTTTATTCTCGCTAGAAAATATCTTTGATATCTTTGCGATGCCCGCTGAGCGAATTAAATATTGCGTAACCAGAACCACAGCATTAATTTTTCCAAACACAGCAACTTTTTTAATTCCAAAGTGACCGAGGCGGCGAGTTATAGTGCGGGCTTCGCTGGTTTGTTCAGTTACTCTGGAAGCATCGATAAGAAGATAGGCGGGCTTGCCTTGTTCTTGAATTTTTTGAGCCAAGTGCTTAGTTTGGTCAATAGCGTAAGTAGCAACTTGCGCGTCGATAGAGCCTACTAGTCGGCAAATAATAATACCCTCTTTGCTAAGTGAGACTTCTGTGCTGCCATTGGCGCCGGTGAATTTTTTGAGCTCTTGCATAAAGCTTATGTTTATTAATAGGATAACATTAATAGAGCTAAATAGCCACAGCAATGGTGCGCATGCGCTGTTTGTGTATTAAATTTTTCCGGATAAGTGTTTTATAAAGGCCTCAAATGGATTTGGCGCATACTTATCTGCCAGAGTTTTTAACTTTGGAGCTATTTCTTTGACGTGTGGTTTTTTGGCGACCACCCAAAGCACCAGCTCCTTGTACTCGTCGTTCATGAGATGGTTAAAATTGAGCATGGTGTTGTTGGCGTTGTAAGTAACTAGCACGGTTAGTAATGCCGTGCGTTTGTTGCCTTCGGTAAAAGCATGGCCGGTAGCCAGGCCGTGCAATAAGATGGCGCAGACTAAATGGATGTCACATTCATCATCATATTGCATAAAAGTTTGCGGCCTGCTTATGGCGGCGTGGATCCGATCTTCATGCAAAGTGCCTTGCAGCCCGCCGCCAATTTTAAGCGCGACGTTGTGAATTTTTATGACGTTGTCATAGGTTGGTAAGATAAAATGCATCTTAAGTTTTGGCGAGTTGAATAATGGCCGGCTCCATTTTTTGAGCAATTTTAACAATCTTCTTTTCGTCTATATCTACGTATGTAAACGTAGGCGTGATTGGCGCTTTAGATTTTTTGGATCGGATATTCATATTAACATTAATTGTAGCATACTTGCTTAAAAAAAATGAGCTATTTTGGGTTGATCGGCCACCTCTGAATCTGAGAAACAGAGGTGGCCTGTCGCTTTTAGATTAAATGTGAGCCATGGCTGCTTGGTAGGCGCGTTTGTGGTCATTCCAGTAACTGGACATATCCACGTCACGGATGTTTTGCCAGATTGCTGGAGTATCTTTGGCTGGTGGCAGAAGATCTGCACTGCCGCGATCAAGCGTGATCAAAATCGCGTATGTCGCAGTCCAGAAATTTAGCGTGTGAACGCTGCCGACTGGCCGCAGTGCATAGACGATTTTGTACTTGGCGTCTGCCGGCAAAGTGATGCCGGTCTTTTTTAGCACCCGACCGAATGCTGCGATGAACAGCGCTTCCTCGGTCACCTTCCAATTACCGGCTCGCCACTCCAGTGGACTAACGCCAAGCTCAGCGTACTGGCAATATCCGCCAACGAGAGACGGAATCTCTTTGCTGTTGTGCGGGCGCTGCGTTAGCAGTACTTTTTGCCCGTCGCAAACGATAGCATTTACCACCGGCCATTCACCGTAAACTCGTCCTTGGCCTAGACCAGTGTTGAGGCCAATCCTCTCATCAGCAATAAGTTGCTCGGTCAGCGGGTGGCACGGTCGATTGTGCTGGTCTGTCCAGAAGATGTTTTGTTGTTGCTCAAGCTGTTCCGGGCGGTTGACTCTAGTCAACCATTCTGGGTCCAGCTCATCTGGCGACGCGCCTTGCCTGTAACGAATCTCGCAACCAATTGCGTCAAAGCCGCTTGGAACAACAAAGCTGCCTTTTCCAACACGATGGTAGCCAATACAGCTACTAAAGAACCTTGGACCGTAGCCTTGCCTTCCGCCATGTTGCAGTTTTTCTGCGATATATCCGGCGGTCTCATTGAGGTCAAGTTGGCTGTAATTGTCGCCACCAAAACCTCTTCCCCACATTCGGGAATCTGGCACAAGCGCCCGATCTCGTCTGATCCATTCTGCCAAAGTCATCATGACTCCCTAAAAACGAGTAATGATATAAACATTACTAGCCTACAATATAACATTTCTTGTTTTTAGTTAATAGTGTGCTGACTGCTATCGTCGGAGTTGTTGTAATTGTATTCTGGAGCAACTTGCCCGTCATAGGTTAATATATGAATTATTATCCAGATTATTGACCAAAAAAACACAGCCAGTACGGCTAAAGCTAAATTATTTATTGTTGTTGTAAAATGTAATACTATGATGGCCAATAAAGACACGCAAAAAGCAACTAGCGATTTCATAAATCTCTTCCTGAATTAAGATGAATTAATTTTAGTAACTTTTTAATAATGCCGTATCACAAATAGATTGTCAACATTGTTAACCTATCTTGTGCGATTTAGCTTTTTTGCTAATCTCCAATAGGGATGAAAAAATTGTTGCATAGGGGAATGTTTTGTTGTATAATAAAACACAAATGGCCATTTGGCCATTTTAAAATGCGCTATCTAGGGAGTGCACAGGATGACGAATCCGTTTGGACAAGGCGGTAATGCTGGAAAAGCCTCGATTGTTGCCTTGGTGTTGGTTGCGTTGATCTGCTGTGGTTGTTGCTGCGGTGCTAGTGCAGTGCAAAGCCTTCATGCTGAAGATTTGACAATTACGGTCTGTGATCTTCGGGACCAGTCAACCTCAGACGGGCACACGTACTTGGTGTTCGCCATTGATATGGAGACCGGCGTTAATGTGACCTTCAAAATGGAGGACGGGCTGAGATTTGGTCCTTTTCAGTACCGGACGAACACTTCAGATGCATGGGGTAGCCTGAGTAAAGGTGCCATGTACGATGTTACGGCAACGGGCTGGAGAGTCTCTTGGGCCTCCGAATATCAAAATCTTTTTATTAAGGGTGAAGTGACGGACGCCACTCCAGCAACATGCCCAACTAGATAGTTCTTGTCCCGTGCTTACTGAATAATATCGGTGAGCACGGGCTTTTAAAATTGATAATCTTTTTTATTTTTAGATAACCTTTATAATATTTACAGAGTAGCTCTATAAGATGGAGGCGCAATGACAGCCCAAACTAAGCTGTTGACAGAAAGCGGCGTTAGTTTTGCGCTTTTTCAGCACTGGGTGCTTAATCCAAATTGCAAAGCTAGCGATTGGATTGCGCTACTGGAACTTGCACAACAAGGGTATGTGGTCTTGGGGCCGAATAAAATACGGCTTACTAGCAAAGGTGCTAAATTATTGATAAATGATGAGGGGGACCCTATCTTTGCCGACGTGATGTCAACTATTTTTGATTCAACAGAAGCAACGCCAGGCAGAGAAGTTGTTTTTAATGGCCGGAAGCCGTCTTCAGGATTTGTATTTTCCCCTTGTAGCGTTTGCGACTCCATGGGTCGCGACTGGCTGGTTAAGAAAGGTGTGCTAAAGCTTGCACCGTTTTGGTGTAAGCAACGCATCTACCCATTAATCCTATTAGCCGTTGTAATTGGTCTTTTTGCGGCAATGGCAACTCAGGTTTGGCAGCTATGGTTCTTTGTGGCAATATTAGCCGTAATGCTGATTCAGGTGCTAGCAAGTGCGGGATACGTCCCTTCTGAGCTTGGCAAAGAAATGGCGCAGGTTTACAAGAACTTTAGGGTCAAAACGGTAGACGATATGGCATATCTGGTAAAACAGGATGCCAACTTGCTACCATGGGTTCTTCATAAGGGCTGCGATTTGGACGCGCTGCAACCAGGCGACAAGTTGTTCCAGTTGCTTTGTTTACTGGAACTTGAGCCAGACTGGTGGGTAGGGTCTTACGAAACTATGATTGTTGATCTACCGGAGCTGCTAAAGAGAGTAGCAGAAGCTTACCCTGCTCCGCCTCCAGCGGTTTATAACGGAACCGCCTCAGCCGGCGCGTAGCAAGTGATTTTGTGAGTTTTTACTCTGACGGCAGGATCTATTGCAAGATATTGCATAGGTCCTGCCATATTAAAATATCTAATCAAGTCAATGCCATTGTGGGAGTTCCACTAAGTGGCAATAATAATATCTTGGTGAACTTGCGGGAAACGCCAGTCAAACCCTCTTTGGCGAGTTGGAATATCTTGAACCAAGATTTAAGGCCCTTGAGCTTTAATGGTATATAAAGGTTTACATAAGTATACATATTTACTATACTGGATTCAGGAGGAATATATGTCATCAACTCAAGCTATCAAGCTAGACGATGAAACCAATAGTCGTCTAAAAGTGCTGGCTCAGCAGCGCAACAGATCTGCACACTGGCTAATGCGAGATGCTCTTCAGCGATATCTAGTTGAAGAAGAGCGCTATGAGCGCGAGAAGGCTGAGGACTTAGCTGAATATGAAGACTATTTGATAACGGGCAAAGCCGTTGATAACGAAACAGTAACATCGTGGCTTCATGAGCTTGCGAACGGCAATAAGGTCGCATGGCCAAATCAGAAGTAGTTTGGCGTGAACGTGCATTGGAAGACATTACTCGGCTCAACGGTTTCCTTTTTGACAAGAATCAGGATATCGCCAGAAAATCAGCCCAAGTAATATCGCGGGGCAGTTCTTTGCTTGAAGATACGCCGCGGCTTGGCCGTCCAATGGCGGATGGCACTGAGAGACGGGAGCTATTTATCCCGTTTGGATCTGGCTTTTACGTAATACGTTATTTTCTCACAAGCGACACCGTTGTTATTGTTCGCATCTGGCATGGGCGCGAGAGCAGAGAGGCGGATTAGGCGTAGCTTAATGGCGAATCAGATTTAGGTCAAGATCGGCAATAACCTGTCGCAACCGGCCTTTTAATCGCTCAATGCGCTGTTCATTTGTTAAATTTTCGCGCAGCTGTGCTCTTGAGGCATGTGATGCATTTGTCTTGCTGCGAACGTGCTGGCTGCATGCCAGATCTCCGCAGCATAAAAAGCCCACGCTATTAAGCGATTGCTTATCTTTTTGCAAGCTAATGCTGCCAGCGCTACTTCCGCTCTGCCACGTCCGGCAGAAATCACAAATAATTGGTTGGGCGCGGCCGGTTTGCCGGTTGGCGATGCCTTTTGATAGTTCGTACGGAATAACGTATATGTCATCGTCTGGCATCAGTAGTAACACGCCTTTATTGCCGGTACGATCAGTAATAGGCAATAGCTCTGCCTCGTGCCAATCCTCGGCCGTCATATGGGAGGCGTTGTTAATAAAGCGCAGCTCGCGTTTTAGGCGAGGCTTAAGCTGCGCCTCGGCAATAAGTTGGTTGAACTGTTCTAGATTGAGTGCTTTCATTAGTCGTATTATCTTTTAATCGCGGAGCATCGGAGATAATAATCCATTTTCAATCAATTGAAAGATGTTTTTTAGTTCAAAAAAGATTGGCACTGAAGTTGTGCCATGGTCAAACTTCTCGCGTACCCTTTCTAACTCAACTATATTGTACTCTTGATTTGCAGCAATACAATAGATGATATATCAAATGCCAATAATTAACAGATATTAATAGTACAAACATGAATTTTATGAAGTATCATTATGACATATTATAATGTATCATGGTCGTACTACATCTCTGCGCCTAAAGCAAAAAATAAATTCTGGAACAACACCAACAGATGTGACGTAAACCAACAAAAAACCTGCACATTTCATGCAGGCTTTTTGTTCATCTGTTGGTGTTCCATCAAAAGTCATAATAGTGTTATGGTGAGCTTGGAGGGACAGAACTGGAACACATTATTCAATAGCCTAGGTCACCTGGATAAACGGATCGGGGAGTTTGAGCCTTAAGCTTGTTTCAGGATATTTATGTACTTGGGCGTTATATAGATATATCGATTCTTGCCAGTTTGCTTTTGTTTTACGATCACTTTTTGAACTTCAAGCTCTTGTAGATATCGGCGTGCCGTCATAGGGCTAACCCCGACCTCTTCCTCAAAGCCCTTCTGAGTAAAGTAGGCATTTGAAAATAAGAAGTCAATTAATTCAGAGCTGTCTATTGAAGGTGCTTTTTCCTTGACTGTTTTCTTGACCAGATTAATCGCTCGCCTAATTTTCTCTAGGATCTGGCATGTATACCTTGCTTGTTCGGCTGTGGCATATGTTATGTACAATATCCATTCTTCCAAGGCGTCGTTGTTGGTGACATTTCTAAGTTTCTCGTAGTATTCGTCTCGATGTTCAAGAATGTAGTGGCTAATAAACAATACCGGCAACGGAAGGCGGCCTTGCTTCATAAGATAGAGAGGCATAAGCATTCGCCCGGTGCGACCATTGCCATCCAAGAATGGATGAATGGATTCAAATTGATAGTGAAGTACGGCCATGCGCGAAAACACTTCATGCACTGGTACGTCCTCGTTGAAGTAGTTCTCAAAATTTTTAAGCAAATCCCTGATTCGCGCTTCACCTTCGGGTGGCGTGTAATAAACGACCCCAGTTACAGGATTAGCAAGCTGTGTGCCTGGAACTTTGCGAATGCCTTTCTTGCTAGGCTCAAGAATACTCTGTATCTTTATATAATCATTGGTGGCCAAAAAGCCTTTTGTTAAAAGCGTATGTATACCACTTGCAAGTGCATCAGTATAATTAAGGGCCTCTTTTTCAGCTGGGCTTAACTCACGTTCTTCTAGAATTTGCGCAACATAAACGCTGTTATTTGTTGTAATAATATTCTCTACGCCGGAACTCGAAACAGCTTCTGGTACAAAAAGAGGTGACAATAGATCGACAGTATTACTAATGCTTCTGCTACTCATAGTTAGCATCGTTTTAAGCTCTGCTATAGCCTCGCTAGCCTCTAACGCTGCGAGTAAAAGACGTTGACTCTTCAAGTCAACTTGCGGTGGTAATTTGGGCAAATTATTGTAGGGCTTAGTTGGATCTGTTTTCATAGTACTTTATAATCCTTTGCTTAAATTATAAAGTACTAAGCACCATGTGTCTAGTTGCTATAAAGTACTTTTCCACACAGATTGGCGGTAGGCCTCTCAATAATTCCCGCCACGATATGGATGCGCTTTACAATCAAGCACCATTGAATTTATGAGATTCTCAAGCTTAGCATTTACAACAGCCCTTTAGCCTAAAGCGAAAAATAAATTCTGGAACACCTTTAACAGAGGTCGAGTTTAACAACAAAAAACCTACACGCAGCGTGTAGGTTTTTTGTTTTCCCTGTTGGCGTTCCAGCAGAGTAAGTAATTTCAATATGGTGAGCTTGCGGGGTGTCTCCGCGAAACATTTTTGGGACGGGCTAGGGCGGCTGGATATCATATTGAAAGATTTAATATAACAAAGCATGCAGACACATTAGACATTAAAAAGCCCTCGAGTTGAGGGTTGCGCCGTGGGCGCCTCGGCAACAAATGCCGAGGCGCCCACGCGGCGGACGTAGTACTGGTCACCAACCCGCCACAGCGCGGACGTTGCCGTCCGTGTTGCGGATGAGGGTCATCTTGCGAAGGTGCTCGATTCTGGGCACCTGCCCCTCCTGGTGAACGGCGATGGCAACGCGAAATCCGGCGTCGGCAACCTCCGTCACCAACACGAAGTAGGTCGTGTTGGTGATGAGTGAGACGAGGAGGAAGGGCTTGCGACCCTCGCCCACGTACTGCGCCTGGTTGACATAGCTGAACGGGGTGTTCGTGTCGAAGCCGGTCTGGCCCATCTCGCCCAGCCGGGCAGCGCCGGCCATCGCGGCACTCCGCATGGCGTCCTGGAAGGGGTCGCCAGTAGCGGAGCCGAAGAGGCTGGCGGCGAGCTGAGCGGCGAGGGACTCGTGTTCGGTCGTCATCTGATTGTCTCCGATCCGTCGTGTCGATCCCCAAATAGGAACCGATCATGTTAAGATTATAACATTTAAAAAGCATTATGTCAACTAAGCATACTTCCTTGGGCTTTGATAAGATTTAAAACCTAAAGTCGAAAATTCGACAAGAGTGAAAGCGGTAACAAAAAATCCCCGAGCTTACGCCTGCGGAGATTTCGCATCTGTTAGGTGTTTCATAAAACGATGAAATTTCAAAATGGTGACCCCACGGAGAGTCGAACTCCGGTTGTCGGGATGAGAACCCGGTGTCCTAACCACTAGACGATGGGGCCATGTTGTATGGTTTAACTTAAAAATTATAACATATGGCTGGCAAAAGTACAAAATTATTTGCCATGCATTGGTGCGTAATCTTCTGATTGTTGACTTGTTTCATTGCTCCGATGTTTGGGCTGTGGATTGCGGTCTTGATCTTGGCGAGGTTCGGCGTTGTAGAGTTCCTCTAGCTCGGCGAGCTCGGCTTCTCTGGCGTTGTCCTCGGCATTTGCGTTAACCGATAATCCTCCTAAATTCCGCTTAGCGCGAGTTGCTGCCTGCGCCACAATATCATCTGCCTCGGCCTTGCCGGAGAATTCTGACTGGTATAGCCCAGGTGCAACTTGAACTGGTTGCTTGTCTGAAATTTCCATTTTTTGTTCTTCAACAACGTCCAGTATATCGGATAAAGAGCCATAATTTTGTTTCTCTGCTTGGCGCCGCTCATGTAGTTCGTGAACCTTTTCTTTCCACCATGAGGTTGCAGATTCAAAGCTTTTCCTTGCGCCACCACTAGCGCTAGAAAACGCTACGGCTACTTTGCCAAGAAGTTTTTTACGCCACGGTAAAATTCGTTCTTCTTTTTCAATCCTAAAATCATTTGGGCCTAAGTCGTAAATGTTGTGAGATTCTTGCGTTTTTGTCATTATGGTGTCCGTAGTTGTTTTATGATTTCTATTAATTTTCTTGGCGTGATGTCGGCTTTTATGAGGTAGCCATCGGCCTTGCTTTGCATTGCCATTCGTGATTCTTCGTCTTGGCTGAAGTTTGTTAACACTAATACGCGCGAGTGCGGCACCAAGTCTTTTTCGTTGCCGCGTAGCTGTTTTAAGATTTCGGTGCCAAATTTTTCTGGCAACAGAATATCTAGCAAAATTAGGTCGTAGGTTTTGGTCAGAGCGGCTCTTAGACCTTCGTTACCATCGGCAATTAAGTCAACTTGATAGCCTTCTTGGCGCAGACTGCGAGCGTACATTTCGCCTATAAACAGATCATCTTCTATGCATAAAATGGTTTTAATTTCGGCCATGGCTATCTCCGGTACATCGCGTGATTTTTTATCCAGCCCTCGGGGCGCCGTACGATGTCGTTATTTTGATTATCCCCTGATTGCAGCTTTGACGCAACTGTTGAGTAAATTGGTACAGTAAAACCAAACGTTGAGCCCTCGCCCTCTTTGGATCGCACCCAAATGCTACCTCCATGCAACTCAACCATGGCTTTGCAGATGTACAGACCAAGGCCGGTGCCACCAACATTTTGGCGCGAGC
>JAEHDC010000041.1 GCA_016880595.1 Candidatus Saccharimonadota bacterium | reverse complement strand
TTAATGGCAGCGAGTACCTCGCTGCGGGTTTTAGGGTCGTGCTTTGCGGCCATATTACTGAACTCCTTTAGCTATATATTATATGTCTTTGTCGAGATATGGTGTTTAGTATATTGGGAGCCTGACATGATGGTAGCAAAACGATCGAGAGTCGTTTTGCCCGGGTTCGGTGTGCTCCTCATGGTCAAGTCAACGCTGGCGATCGGGTACTCATGAAAGCCAGCGGCGGCCCGGTGCGCGGGGAGTTTGTTGTTGGGAGAGTAGAATTCTGGCAAGATTCTGTCGCTGTTAATCTGCAACCACTTGCCAGCGCCTACAGCCTTGCAATTCGTGCCGATGCCGATCCGTGCTTCTGGGAGTCGCGCGAGGGTAGCCGCTACGTGACGCTGATGCACGTTCGCGATGTTAAGCGTTACGCCAAGCCCTACTCGTATCCGAAGCGAGATCGACGCGGCTGGATAGTTATCGGAGCCGACACAACGACCTGAGAAGGTGATTTTATGAGGCTCTGCCTCGCTGGCGGTATTGCTAGCGGCAAGAGCATTCTGGCTGGCGCAATAGCCGACAGAATTTGCTACCCCAGCATGTCTTTCGGAGGTGCCCTCCGCCGCATCTCTGACCGCAACGGCTGGCCTTCTGACCGAGGGTCGCTCCAAGCTCTTGGCCAGTCTCGCATCGAGGAGTTGGGATACCCCCGTTTTCTCGATTGGATCGTTGGCCAAGCAGGCTACGATTGGAGTGCCCCTCTAATCGTTGATGGCGTGCGCCATGGGGAAATCTACAGACTCATAGCTGATCAGTTCCACCCTGCAATGTTGGTGTTCATGGAATGCAGCCCAGAGTTGCAGCTCTCAAGGCTAGTCCGCCGCGACGGTCTCAGCGAAGCGCAGGCCCGTCGGGTTCTGGCGCACGAAACTGAGATGCATCTGCCTGAGCTCATGACAATGTCCACGCTCATTGTTCGTGCAGATCAAGACATCGGACGTCAAGTCTCAAACGTGATGGCCCACATGGCGTGAGCCTCACACTTCATCTCAGAAACAAATCATTCCCTGGGATGAAACGCCCCACCTCGCTCGTTGGCGGAATGCTCTGCCTCCAGTGGGGTGGGGTATTCCGTTTTCATGGGCACCTATCCGATGCCATTAATCTACTCCGAGTAGAGCCACTAACCTCAAAAGATTTATTCGTAATCGTTACCAATCCAGATGACCAGAATTATGTTGCTTGGCTAGCGATTGTAAGTGCGGATCACCCAATTTCAGTAATACACAGCGAAGGAGGGCACGAGCGAGTCATTGCTTATTATCCAGCACAACCTGAGACTAAGGGATCGCTCTCCGAGCAAGAACTGATGCAATAGGAAAACAATTGTGCAGGAGCCTTTTTGGATCTTCGGATTCTAGAGGCTCCTGCCTTCTCCTAATATGCCGAAAAACGGCGCATTAGGAGAAGCATAAAAAATACTTGCCGCCTCATAAAACGGCAAGCACATACACTTTGGGCGTTTAGGTAATTTATTAGATACTTTCAAAGTGTCAAATGAGTCCTGCATTCTTTAGCTAAAACCTAAAATTTGTGTATAATAAAAATATGATCCGCAATGCTCTAAAAACTTGGGCTCCTTTGGCTGTGCTGGCCACGTTTATTATCGGCACAATGTACACCGTTATTCATCAAATCTTGTGGGAAACGTCTTACGACACGCAAATTCAGCTTGCCGAAGACTGGGCAAACGATATTGTAAAAAGTGGCGTACAAACTAATAAGCTTGACCTTGGTAATTTCATTGATCCATCTCAAAGCTACCAACCTTTTGGAATTGTTTACGATCAAGATGGCAACATTATTGCCAGCTCTGTCTCGGCACCAACTAACATGTTACAGCCAAGTGGCGTCTTTGACGCTGTAGACGCTGCCGCAAACACTGAAACAAAATACGTTTGGCAGCCAACCAGCGGCGTGCGTTATGCAACGGTTATTAAGCGCGCCACGCTATCAGACAAATCTGCCTCTTACTACGTACTGAGCGGTCGCAATCTAGGTCTTGTAGAACAACATCAAGCACAACTTTTGTGGCTATCATTCCTGGGTTGGGTCATAACACTTGTAGGAACGCTTGTTGCACTAAACGTCCATCTTGTTGGCCGCCACGTAGTGCGTCATTACAAGGCACGCCGCGAAGCTCGCAAAACCAACCAAAGCTAAATTTATCATGCAACACATCGTTGACCTCCACATTCACTCGCATCTTTCGCGAGCCACTAGCAAGAGTTGCAACATCGAAGGGCTTTATTACTGGGGTAAACTCAAGGGTATTCACATAATCGGCACTGGGGATTTTACGCATCCAACTTGGTTTGCTGAGCTACGAGACAAGTTGGAGCCAGCCGAGCCAGGCCTATTTAAAGTTAAAAAAAGTATTGCCAACGAGATAGACAAAACTTTGCCGCCAAGCGTTCACGACAGTTTAATCCGCTTTGTGCCAACGTCCGAGATCGCCACAATCTACAAAAAAGGCGACAAAGTTCGCAAGCTACATCAAGTGCTGGTAGTACCAAGTTTTACAGAGGTCAGCGCTATAAATTCACGCCTCGAGCGCATTGGCAACCTCAAAGCTGACGGCCGTCCAATCTTGGGCTTGGACAGCAAAGAACTGCTGCGGATCTTGCTGGAATGCGCGCCAACCGGGCAGTACATCCCAGCGCACATCTGGACGCCATGGTTTGGACTATTTGGCAGCAAATCTGGTTTTGACTCCATAGAGGAAGCCTACGAGGAGCTATCGCCGCACATTCACGCCATAGAAACCGGGCTAAGCAGCGACCCGGCCATGAACTGGCGCGTCAAAGGCCTAGACGGCGTGACCATCATCTCTAATTCCGACGCCCACTCGCCGCAAAAACTAGGGCGCGAAGCTACCGTAATCGCAGCCGAGCTTAATTACGACGACATCATCGGCGCCATCACCACAAATGACAACCGCCTGCGCGGCACCATCGAATTCTTTCCAGAAGAAGGCAAATACCACGCCGACGGCCACCGCGCCTGCAACCTACGCTGCACGCCAGAGCAAACTGCCGCGCACGGCGGTATCTGTCCGACCTGCGCAAAACCTCTGGTAGTTGGCGTTCTCAACAGAGTTGGCGCACTAGCCTCGCGACCAGATGGCTATGTTTCCAAAGCTGCAAAAAACGTTGAATACATCATTCCACTAGCCGAAATTTTGGCCGAGCTACGCGGCGTGGCAAGCACCAGCAGCAAAGCCGTGCAAACAGATTACCATGACATCCTAGCGCGCCTTGGTGACGAATTTAGCATTCTACGCACCGTTCCAACAGAGGTCATTCGCGAAGCTGGCCAACCGCTTCTGGCCATGGCAATCAAACGCATGCGCAGCGGCAACGTTGTGCGCGAAGCTGGTTACGACGGCGTTTTTGGCACAATCAAAGTTTTTAAAAACTCGCAGGAACGCAGCCAAACCATTAACCAAATGTCACTTTTGTAGGCATGAAACCCAACTCGCAGCAACAAAAAGCTATCTGCGCACCGCTTGGGCCAGTGGCAATTATTGCCGGACCAGGCACCGGCAAAACTAAAACCTTGGTAGAGCGCATCTGTTACCTACAAAAAAATGGCGCTCAGCCCAAAAGCATTTTAGCGCTAACCTTCACTAAAAAAGCTGCCGAAGAAATGTCCGAGCGTCTTAAAAACCGTGGCGCAAATGGCCTAAGAGTTGCCACCTTTCACAGTTTATGTTTTGATCTACTCAAAGAAAAACAAGGAGCAATACCGCAGTTCATATCTGAGCCAGAGCGCTTGGTGCTGTTAAAAAACTTGCCAAAACCCAGCGCACTAAGCGGAGTTTCAAGGCGCGAATTAAGCCTGCTAGTCTCTCGAGCCAAAAATCTTGCCAAAGAAAGTCCAGAAATTAGGCGCCTAACAGATGCATACAACGCCAAACTTGCCGAGCAAAACCTCTGTGATTTTGACGACCTTCTTTTGCAAACCCATAACCTACTCAAGGCTGATGCTGCCTGGCAAAACAAAATCCGTCAGCGCTTTGCCCACATTCTGGTTGATGAATTTCAAGATACAAATTTACTACAATATCAGCTTCTACATCTGTTGAACGGTAGCAACAGCCTGTTTGTAATTGGCGATCCGCAGCAGTCAATTTATGGTTTTCGCGGCGCCAGCGGCGACATCTTTGGTAAGTTTGCGCAAGATTTTAAACAAGCCACGCAAATAACCCTTGACATCAACTACCGTTCATGCAGTAACATAGTAACTATCGCAAACAGCATTTATCCGCAATTACCAAAGTTAACCGCGCACAATCAGGAACCGGGTAAAGCCGTAATAACAGAGGTACTTAACGAGTTCAGCGAAGCCGCGTGGGTTATAAAACGCATCCAGCAAGCCATCGGCGGCAGTGATTTGCTAAATGCCATCAGCGACGACAGCACCAGCCAACACCGCAGCTTGCGCGATTTTGCCGTTTTATATCGCAGCCGCTCAGCAGCCAGAGTTTTGCATAAATCCTTTGCCGAATCCGGAATCCCAATGCAAATTATTGGCGACGGCTCACCTTATGATGAGCCAAACGTACAAACCATTGTCCAACTGCTGGCAAAAATTGCAGACGAATCGCGCCAAATATCCATTAACAATATGAGCCACCAGCAAACTTTTACATTTAGTAAACAATTTGATCCTAGCACCAGGCCATTTAATCTAGCCGAGCAATTAATCTCTGCTTTTGGCTTTGAGCCAGACGATAACCTCAGCCAGCTGCTAAGTGTTCTAGTGCAATTCACCTCTGTTAAAGAAGCAACAGCGTATTTTGATAAAATTGCCACAAACAGTTTTTACGATCCACGCGCCGAAGCCGTAACCCTACTAACAATTCATGCCGCAAAAGGCTTAGAATTTCCGCACGTCATACTTATTGGCGCGGAAAACGGAATTCTGCCAAGCAAGCGCGGCGATATTGAAGAAGAGCGACGGCTGTTTTACGTGGCCGTAACTCGTGCAAAACAGCAACTAGACATCCTGCACGCACAAAAACGCAACGGCCAGCCAGCCGAGCTTTCTAGCTTTGCTGCTGCAATTGACCCCTATAATTTGCCGCATCAGATTGACGCTAGCTTAACAAAGGATAAACTTCGAGCTAAAAAACGCCAGATCAAGCGCGCACAAACTACCCTTTTTTAGACTTCTTTTTTGGAAAAGAGATACTGTAATCTGGATGAATTCCAAAGGCCGCCCCAAGAATTATTATTGCAAAAGCTAGATTCGCCCAGTTGTCCGCAGTGTTAACATTTGCCAAACCAAACAACGTGGGATCAGAAAAACCGATCAAAGCCGCCAAGCAACTAACGGCTCCAACAGCGATAAGATAGATTTTGGACCATTTTGTGCTCAAAGCGACTGCCAAACCAGCCGCACCAAGAACAATGCTGACTATATTGTAACCAGTTGTTGTGGCAAAAATACCCAGCAAAAGCTGCTGGCCGTCATTATTATAGCCGCTAAAACCCGGCACAAAACCAAGCAGACCAGAGATAAAACAGATAAAACCAACTATAAGCGCAACTTTTTTAAGCATAAAAACCTTATATTTAATCTTATGATACGCCAGCAAGCTAACCTTGGCAAGGATTCATGATAATTCATAAACAGAGGTAGCATCTTGATTCTTCTGCGTAAAATTGCCGTATAACCTCCTATAACAATGAACTAGTGTTTATTCTTGTATTGCATTTATTTAAGATATGTGTTATAGTAATAAAAGTGTACTTTTCGGCATAGATCTTAGAGAGGAAATTCACGTGTCAAGCATCTTCGTGAACGGATACCGTATTGACTACTCCGGGCTGAACATTACTGCTATAAGTGGCCATTTTGTTTATTTTGAGGGAGGAACTAGTGTCAACACCCTTACAGGCGAAACCTGCGGGTGCACTGATCAGCTCACAATAACGGTTACCGAAACCGATACTGGTGCTACTGGAGATGTTTGCTTAGGGAATATCGTCATTGGCAATATCGTCTTTGGCGACAGCGTTGGTGGAGACGTTTACACTGGCGACAAAGTCACAACCCGTCACCACTACGGCGACGGCCGTTGCACCTACTCTAACGATTATTAACCACAAGTACCACCCCGCTAGTTGCAATTCGCTCCCCATTTTTTGGGTGAGGCGGTTGCGGCTAGCGGGTTTTTGCTTTTGATCTGTTTATTCAAGCTCATTTTTTATGTTTATGGCCGAGGCGGTGAAGAGATATTCACGGTTTACGTCAAGGCTGGAATGGAGCAGGGTGAAGCCATTTTCTTGGAATTGGTCAAAGACTTCGGTGGCGGATTTATGCCAATAGCGCCATAATAGAATCGTATCGCCACTGTTGAAGTCTACAACCCTCTTGCCTTCTTTAAAAATAAACTCTAGAGAAATAGCAACTTTTAAGCGTATTCGAATAAAGCGTTGGCGAATCTTATCATCATAACCACTCTCGATATCGTAAAGTGATTCGTCAATATTTAGCATATCTATAATCACTCGATACAGAGTAGCAAGTTTTCGATCCTCTTCGCTAGATGTAAAATCGAAATAACGGCGGCTAGCTTCAGAATCAAGCTTATTCGTAAAAAGCACAAGATCACTCTTATCCATGCTATTGTAAATAACATTTAAAGCTTCATTCGGTGATCTAAGATTAGTAAGGGTACCGCCTAAGAGCAATACGATATTGCGCGTCATTACAGAGCTTTCCCCTATTATCTCGCTCGAGATAATATCATCAAAACGTTCGAATGTCATATCCCTGTTGCATGCCTCAAATTCTATTTTATCGCCAAACCATTGGTTTACATTACGTTCAACAATCTTGAGTAAGTCTGCACTTATATCCAGCGCAATATATTTAACTTTTAGGTGCTCTTGATTGACCAAATAACCCAAAAAATCCTTTGTGGCCAGCCCATTACCTGAGCCAACGTCAATAACATTTACTTGTTCGCAACCTTTTAAATAAGAATTAATATTACTAAAGTTAGCTTTTAGCAAGGCGACGTTTGCATTTAAAAAATTTAGATTTTCTTCATTCCACAACCGATTGGCATAATCATCCCAATATTTTGCCCCTCGCTCAAAATAGCCATACTTAAGTGGCACCTCTTGATGTATGTCCAAGTTTTTTATTATATCTAAAATCTGCTTGCGACTGTAAAGCTCATAAAATTTCTCTTGTGGTCTAATAACCTTGCGTACATTTGAGTTCAAATACTTCTTGCCTTCTGCCACAAGCTTTTTTAATATCAACTCGTTTTTTGAGGTGTTGGCTATGCGCGATTTCCCGCCTTCCTCATACAACATTAAATTATTCTTACCTTCTTTTGCGGTTTTAATCCACCTATTTATTGCGGCATAAGATACGCCATACTGAGCTTTTAATTGGCTATTAGTAAAATAAATCATAATATTTAACAGTTTAAATTGATGTAATTTTTTCCAAATTCGTTGACACGCGTTACTTTAATACTTTAACATATGAGTAAGGAGAACGTTACTTACTAAACAAGCTCCTTTGTTACAGAGCGTAACATATTGGCACGGTGTTTTCAATCTGCCAAGAAGAATCGAGTGGTTTTTAGCAACTGTTATTGCAGGAGAAACTTAGCAATGGACCAGCGAAATTGCAAATTTTTAGATTGGGCAAAATTATGACTATAGTAATTTGTCCGGATAACTTTGATGGCAAATGTGCTATCTGTGGAAAATCTTTAGATTTAAAAGAGGCGACCGCCGGCGCAAATTCCGCCAATGGCCAACCGATTCTAGCTCACGAGTTCCACAGAAAGAACCTAACTTTTTGGATATTGTTCTGGGCCGAGTTTGAAAAAAAGAATTGTCAAATCAACTACACAAAAAAAATTTACCAAAATTTTGGTGGAAAAATGGATGAACATTGACATGCTGTGCCTAGAGGAACGCAATCTGCATACTAACAGACAATTGAGTCGAGATGTTGCATGCCATTTGTTAGCTCGCTTTAATTTTGGCTTGACCGTAGTTATCTCTGACAGACCCAAAATTTTTATTTCACCACTCAGAAAAAATTGGCTATATTTGGGCCGGAAAATTATGCGCAGCCGGACAAGCACTCTCGACTTAGCCAAAATTGATCTGTTTTCTAACAAGTTTACAGATATGCAAACAGTGCCTTTTAGAGTTAGGAATTACGTTGCTGACGAAGGCATTATTGTCACCGATATCAAAAACGCTCTTTTGTGCGGCAACATTGCCAATCTGTATGTTTGTTCTAAACTCACAGCTATTCAAGAGAAACTGATTCTTACCCATATTGCGCCGTGTGGGCTAGCCATAAGGTACACAATTGACGAGAATCTATAATACAATATCTCTGTAGGCAATGGTTAACTAACAAAAGGCAAACTATGAGAAAGACTTGGCGCGAGAAGTATCAAACAGCAAAAGAACCAGTTGTAAAACGCATCGACAAGGATTTTGCCGATATGCACGCTGGGCAAATTATGGTAATATCTACTCCGGCTGAAATTGATCAACTAACCAGAAAACTTCCTAGCGGCACAAGCTGGAACATCGCCGAACTGCGCAAAGAGCTAGCAAGGCGCCACAAAGCAGATGTAGCCTGTCCGGTGACAACAGGAATTTTTGTGAGAATAAACGCAGAAATTGCGCTTGAGGAAATTGCTGCCGGAAAGTCAACAGATGAAGTCATGCCGTTTTGGCGCGTGGTTGATCCAAAGAGCCCGCTTGCAAAAAAGATTTCCTGCGGTCCAGAATTTATTAACCAGATGAGGAACCAAGAAAAACGTTAATTAAAAGTCAAACAAATCGCCAAGCAGACCTTCGCGCTTTTTCTTCTTGTAGTGCTCGTGTTCGCCATGACCATGATGCTCTTCATAATGTTCTTTGTGATGATGCTCGCTATAGCTTGGATGAGCGTCATTAATATATCCCGGCGAACTACTAGATTGACGCGGCGCTCCAGACAGGCTGCGCTCAATGATCTTATCCAGCTCACCTCTGTCTAGCCAAACTCCTCGGCATTGCGGACAATAGTCAATTTCCACGCCTTGGCGGTCAGACATCACCAAATTTATTTTACAAACTGGACACTGCATTGCTTACTCCTTATGTTTTTTAGTTTGCTTTTCGCTGTGGATCAATAGCTTGGTAAGCCGCGGCTTATCAAAGCCAATGATATATTCTGCGCTGTCATCCTGAAAAATAACTTCAGTCACAGGCACACCGTTTTGCTGGGTTTTTTTGGTGATATACATAGCAGCTTCCATGTCTTCATCCACCATGACTACCTTGTATTCTACTCCGTTATCTTGCAACCACTCTTCTTCGAACTTGCAGTACGGGCACCAATTTGTAGAAAAAATCGTAACTTGCTTAACCGTTGACTCCATAAAGTTTCCTCACTTTATATTTTTAGTATACACTTTTTTGGCGTAATTTTCGATTCTGCCAAACGCTTACAGCAAAATAAGATATAATAAGATTGTATGAAAAAGCATAAGCATTATTTAACGCCCTCTTTTGAGCTAATCGCTATTTTTGGTGTTTTACTTTTAGTTTGGGCGGCCGGCTCGATTTTCTACCATCTTGTTGAGGGGCTGTCTTTGGTCAATTCAATATATTTTACCGCCGTGACGCTTACAACCGTTGGCTATGGCGATTACACCCCGCAAACCGATGCTGGCAAAATCTTTACTGCGCTTTACTCGTTCCTGGGAATTGGACTATTTTTTGGTTTTGCAGCTGCGCTGTTTCAGGAAATTGTAGAAAAAATTCGCCGGCGCAGATGATAGATGCGGGTTATTTCCCTTAAGAATCTGGCAATTTGTCAGGTTTAACTATTCGAGCGCCTGGAAGGGTGATCATATAATAGTCGCATTTCTCGTGCGCTACATGAACTTGAAGCCGAGGGGATAGGGCTAATTTGACGATTTGCGACGAAACGAACTTTAAACGGCAACTTATAACGCTCACAAGTAGCTCATGGATGGACAGCGATTCTATTAAAAGCAAGATACCAAAGTATCCAGTTCTGCCAACTTCTCCACTCGTATTAAAAAAGAATGCAAAGGATTTTCTTGATATTTCTATTGGCATATACGCAAATAACGACAAGTTAGATACTGACGAACGGACATTGTTCCTGCGCCTGTCGGTCATTCTAGGGGATGTGCTTCTTTTGGAGACTCGTCAATAACTAGAATGTGCAATTACCGATCACTTACCTGCTATGGCGGATAATGCGACAACGGGCAATATATACAAGATACGGATTAGAAAAGAAGTATCTCTGGAAGAACTCAAAGATATTATTGAGACGCGACATAACAAATACTGGGTATATTGCGTCGCTAGCCACGCTTGAGAGAATTTCATCCACCATATCTAAACTCAAAATCTATGTTCGAGTTGCGTGAGAGCCGGCACAATTACAAACCATAAAGTATACTTATTAAATTATGAACGGCTTGTTTAACCGCGGCCAGCACAAAGGCACTGGCTGCTATATTCAATCCTCAACAACTATCGCGCCTTGACGCAAGACAACAATCTTTTCCCCATTAACTTCTACGACAGTGGATGGCGCGCCACCTGCCATTTTGCCAGCTTGGACGTAGCCGTCAATTTTCTCGCCAAAATACTTTTGAGCTTCTTTAATGGTTGTTGCTGGCGGCTGACCTTCTGGGTTTGCACTTGGCGCGATCAGTGGGCCAGTTTTTAAAAGCAACTGACGCAGTTCCTTGTTTGACGGCACGCGGTAGGCTAAGGTTTTTGTGCTTCTGTGCAAATATTCTGGCGCTTTTGAGGTCTGGACAACCAAGCTCATCGGCCCTGGCCAATACATTTTGGCAAGCTGCTTGTGCTTTGGCGACCAACTTTCTACATCTGTTATCTGATCGACGCTTGCCACCAACACAATGCATGGCTTTTGTGGAGCACGGCCGCGCACAGCATAAAGCCGCTCCACAGCCTGCTGATTTTCAGCGCTCGCCACCAGGCCATAAATTGTATCTGTTGGCATAACAACAAGACCGCCCTGCTTAAGGCAGTTAACTAAGCTTGTGTCAGCAAGGCTAGTAAACATTCTCATATTTGTTATACTAACAGATATGAACACAAATTTCTCTACTTTTTGGACACAATTTCAGGATTGGTTCCTGTCAAGCTGGTGGGAAATTGCGCTAATTATACTTGGCGCCTGGCTTTTAAACCGATTTGATAACATCTTGATTAGCGCAATTGTGCGCCGCACTGTTCGTCGCCGCAACCAAGGCGACAACGGCCCGCAAGATATTAAAAAACGCCAAGATACTTTAATTGGTCTCTATTCAAATTGCTTGCGTGTCTTGGTTTGGCTGGTGGCAACTTTTAGCATCATCAAGCTTATTCCGGCTATTGACCTCACGCCTTTGCTGGCCTACGCAAGTGTTATCGGCGTGGCTTTGGGTTTTGGCGCGCAAACTATAGTCAAGGATTTTTTAAGTGGCCTGTTTATTATTTTGGAAAACCAATACCGGGTTGGCGATGTTGTTGAGATTGACAAATCTACAGGTGTTGTTGAGCAAGTTACGCTTCGTTCAACAATTATCCGTGACAACGACGGCAGCGTGCATTTCATTCCAAATAGTACAATAACTCATGCTGTTAACAAAACCAAAGGCTTTGCCAAAATCAATCTTTCGGTTGAGGTTGACTCATCAACAGATGTAGATAAACTTGCAAAAGTCATTAACGACGTCGGTGCAAAAATGATGACCGAAGAAAAATGGAAGCAACGAATCATAGAAGCGCCAAGCTTTCTAGGCATTGACGCTTTTGACGCCTCAATCATCGAGGCAAAAGTTACTGGCAAGGTTCAGCCGAGCGCGCAATGGAGTGTCACTGGTGAACTGCGTCGTCGTCTCATAACAGCATTTAAAAAGCAAAAAATTATTACCGAAAAGATTGATGGCGAAGGCAAAAAAGAAGAGTAATCTACTGGCTAGTTGTAGTTGTTAATTGCAAATCTTCGTCGCTCAGGCTGCTGTCGCCAAAGGTGTTATACTTGGAGATATTTTGAGTATGGCCGTCAAACTCGCTAATTGAGCTGTCAATATCTTCTTTGGAAAACGCGCTAGAGGTATCGTAAGTAATTGTAGTAGTAGTGGAAACAACGTTAGAGCGCTCACTTTCGTAGCCCGGTCGGCTGAGGTCATACCTGTAATAATCGCCAACCTTATAAATCGTTAAGCTGACAGCCGTAAGTACTAACGAAGCAAAGATTGCCAACCCCAAAGCAACAACCAACCGTCTCTTGCGCATTTTTTCCCGCATCCTGCGCACACTTTTTTTGATTTTTTCCCGCATTATTGGCTACCTCCGCTGTTTTGGCTTGGCACGTTATTTTGCAGCTGAACCATTTGCTCGCGATACTGGCTTAAGATAGAACTAACACTTGTAACCTTGTCATTCACGGCAGTGCGTAAGGTTTTAGTTTTGTCTAGGGTCGTCAAAAAATCGCTTGGTTTTGACTGGCAATCAATAGCTATCAGCTCATTTATGCTGTCGTCATACTGCACATATGCCGCTCTAAATTGGTTAACCGCAGACTTGTATTGGGTTTGCAAATCAAGGAATGACTGGTTATTGTAGTTGTTATTTTGGACGCGTTCGGTAAAAGCAGAGATTTGTTTGTCGATATTCTCATATTCGCGACCCATGTTGGTGCGCGAAACAAGATCACGCGCCTCCAGTTCCTTTAAATTTGTATGAAGCTGCGAACACTGCGCAACAACAAGATCGGTTTTGGCGTCTTGGGCAAAAACAGATGACGGCGAGCAAACAACAAGCACAAGACCGCAAAGAAAAACAAAAAAATTAGATAGCTTCACATTCCTAGGCTAGTTTAATTTGGGGGTTATGTCAATCTGGTCGCACGACCAGACTACTTATCAAACAGCCAAAATCCCACAGATTCATCTGTGACGTTGCGGATGAACTCAGTTATGACCGGAGTGGCTGTTGACGTAAATGGATCATCGCTCCAATATGACCAGTCTGTTTCCTCGGCGGTTTGGCTTTTATCTTCACTAAAAATATTGATGTAAACCTCGTAGCCTTT
>JAEHDC010000003.1 GCA_016880595.1 Candidatus Saccharimonadota bacterium | reverse complement strand
GGCGCGACGAGAAGCTGAACCATCTTTGGTTTTTTTGATGAATTGGTTTAGTTTTTGTTTTTGTTCAGTGTTCAAACTTAGTCTAGTTTAACATGGGGTTGGCGCATTTGAGAATGTTTGGTCTATACGTTATCCAAACGAAGACAATCCTGCGTTTGCCGATCCTGACGACAAGCGTCGTCAAGTCAACTAATGATTGATCCCATCCTCGTCTTATGACGAGGATGGGCATATGCTAAAATAAGAGTATAAATTATGGAAAAAATTCATCCAATAGATAAGTTTATCCAATCTAGCCGCAGTAAAGGCCGCAACATAACTGACCGGGAGTTTGCGAGTTTCTGTCATGACGGGATCGAACTGGCACTTAGATATCCAGATAAGAAAGATAAAATTGCTTACGAGATTGTAGAAAAAGGGTGGAATTTTGGCTTCTCTGCTAACGAAAGGTCAAAAGACACACGTAAAAAAATCTGGAATCTTGCCGCCTCGCTGGAGTTGCCAGACGAGCATGTCTATATAGGCGAAGGAATTAGCATTCAACAAGGCTGGCAGATGCTAAAAGAGCTGTCAGACGAGCTTGACAAAGAGCAATGCTAGGCAGGATCATCCAACTTAAGCACAGCTACGAATAAACAAACTAAAATTGGCTGGATCATCAACGCAATTACCGGAACATACAATTCATATTCATATGCACTGCCTCTTTATTTTCATGGCGCAACAGGCAGATTGACTTTTTTAAGCATAATATTGCTGACTATTATGAGCATTGATACTCTTTACGTTGCAGCCAAGCCGACTACAGAGTAAAATAAGCCCATGACTAAATCAAGACACAATTTACGAGCGGCGGTGATGGTAATTTTAGAAAAGGACGGCAAAATTTTGCTAATTCGCCGCGCAAATACTGGCTGGCGCGATGGAGAGTACGGCTTTCCAGCAGGACACGTAGAAGCAAATGAAACTTTTTTGGAAACTTGCGTGCACGAGACCAAAGAAGAAGGTGGTCAAAAAATGGAGCGGCACACCAGCAATTGGCGAGCCGCATAAACACGACGAACTAAAATGGGTGGCAAAATCTGAGCTCAAGGACTACATCATGGATCTTGGCGCTATGGCTTTTGACCATGCTGAGGCAGGCAAATTTTACTCACATCATAACATAAACAAAGGCTAGGCTAGTGCCAGGCGCAGAGTAAAGGTTGTGCCTTTTTCTTTACTGCTGGCAACGGTAATTGTACCGCTCATATTGGCAGCAAGCTTTTGAGCAATGGACAGGCCAAGCCCGTGGCCAGCTGTCTTGCGACTACTGCGAGCAGCATCGGCACGGTAAAAACGCTCAAAAACATGTGGCAGATCTTTGGCCAAAATGTACGATCCGGTATTGTGCACAGTTAAACAAGCTTGGTTATCATGCGTTGCAACCGCCACTGTTACGTCGGCTTTTTCTGGGCTATATTTTACAGCGTTGTCTAGCAAAATTCCAAGTACGGTGTCAATGCGCGACTCGTCTGCCATAGCATGAACTGGCGCAATTTGCTGCTTAATCTTAATATTTTTGGCATCGGCCATGACTTTAAAGCGAGCGCAGGTTTTATGGGCGATTTCGCTAACTGCAACTTTTTTAAGCTCGGCAACCTCATTAACTCGCGCCAAAATTAGGAGGTCGTTGGCTAGCTTGCTAAGGCGATCAATTTCTTCAACATTGCTCTCAAGCAAGCCTTTGACATCTTCCGTAGATAGCGCATTGTTCCGCAACGCAACCTCAATTTCGGTTTTCATAGCAGTTAGCGGCGTGCGCAGCTCATGGGAAGCGTCGGCAGTAAAACGATTTTGAGCATCTAAAGCTTGCTCGATTGGCTGCAACGTTTTGCGCGCCAAAAAGTAGCTAACAAAACTGCCAGCAACCAAAACGCCCACGTTCATCAAGGCCAAGCTGCCAATAATCCGCCAGCGGCTTGCGTTGGTCTGTTGGCTGATGTACGTGTCCATTTCATCGGGCGGAACCAAATTTGAATACGGCCGCGAGCGCTGATCGTTTAAACTAGCGCTAACTTCTTTACTTGCCTCAGTGTAAAGCCAAACACTAAACACCAAACTCAACACCATTAAAATGGCAACATACCAGGCTGTCAGTCTAAAAGAAGCTTTTGTAAACATTATACTTTTAGTGTATACCCAAAGCCGCGCCTTGTGTGGATTAAGTTAGGAGATTTAAATGGTTTGTCGATTTTGTTACGCAAATAACCAATGTAAACCTCAATTGTATTTGGCAAAATGTCAGCGTCAAAGTCCCAAACGTGGCTCATAATTGTGTCTTTGGAAAGCACGCGTCCGGAGTTGCGCATTAAATACTCTAGCAGAGCAAACTCTTTACTAGAAAGAACAATTGGCTGACCATCGCGAGTAACAGAGAAGTTGGCCGGGTCTAATTTTAAATCGCCAACTTCTAGCACGGAACTAGCTGCCTCATGCGGGCGGCGCAAAAGCGCGCGGATTCTTGCCAAAAGCTCTTCAAAAGAGAAGGGTTTAACTAGGTAATCGTCAGCGCCAGCGTCCAAGCCTTCAACTCGGTCAGTGATGCTATCTTTGGCGGTTAGCATAATAATTGGCGTGTGTTTGCCGTTTTGGCGAAGTTGCTTGCAAATTTGCATGCCGTCTTTGCCTGGTAGCATTCGGTCAAGTACAATTAGATCGTACTCTTCGGCTTCGGCGGTTGCCAAACCGTCCTCGCCGTCAAATTCTAAATCAACTGCGTAGTGCTCTTGCTCCAAGCCGCGCTTTAGGGCTTGAGCAATTTTGTGCTCGTCTTCAATAACTAGTAATCTCATAATATCTATTATATGCCTCAAACTTAAAAAAGGCTGAGGGTGGGGTGGAGAACTTACTGCTAAGTCTCCACCCCCTAAAATCAACTCAGTTTTGGAAAGCCAGGAATCTCGGCCGGCGTTGAATAAAGCTCAAGGAATTTACCATAACGATGCCTGCAAAGCCAGCGCTCACCGCGCAAGCCAAAAGCTATCATGGCCAAGCATTTGGCAGTATGATCTCTATCGCCGTTGACAATAGCTGACACCAGCGGCTTTATCAAGCTAATACGAAAAGCCTCTTCTTTGTATGCTTTGCCATGAGTCAGCGCAATCAACATGTCGCGCCAAGCCTGGCGGTTGTCGGGCGAATCTCTGCGCTCAGACATAAAAAATTCTTCAGCAGTACTACACCAGGTCTGCGAACTCTCCGCATAATCGAGGTTCCACGAACAGTGCATAGCCATTTGCTCATCTGCAAGAATGATGCGAGCAAGCATAGACATAGCGACAGCCGTTTGATGATATACGGCTTTATCCATATCAAGCTTCTTAAGTTCATCAATAACATTAAGCAAAAGGCTAATTGCTTCGCGAACCATCTCGTAATCAAGAGTCATTCGAGCAATATTAAGCGCAAGGTAGCATTGAATGCCCAGAGAAAGTGATCTATTATCATCACCCGCGCAGTCCAAAGCCTTCCCGAAGCATCTGGCAGCCGCCTCAAGGTAAGCCTTGTAAACGTCAAACCAGCCATCAAGCTCAGCTCTGCGCGCTGACATAGCTAGCTCAGCCAAACTAAGGCCAAACTGATGCCAATCGTGCGCCGACGCATCGGGCTGGTTAACAGCCGCGATTTGCACCGCAACAGCCTCTGGTACCTTGTGCCCAATCTGAGCATCGCCAGTCTTCATTGCATCTCCAAAACTTTAAGTTGCTGCCGCAGGTTTGCGGCACAGTTTTATATTATATCATATTGTTGACAAAAATAATAATTCTACTAAAAACCCGGACCTCAAAACCCACCCTTCTAGCGCAACATCTGCCTTCCCGGCAGACTGAACCATTTTTGTGGCGAGGGCCGTTGCGACAGAAAGGAAGATTTTGAGATTCAGGTTACTAAAAAACTTGTATTCTATAAAAAAATAAGGTAATATATAGAGCGGTTGGCGAACCCAATCAGGCGGTTCGCCTGGACAAAAGGGAGGCGTGATGAAAATCGCGCTGCGCCAAGTGATGGTTGCGTTTGTTGCAACCGTTGCTGTACTTAGCCTGGCTGCACCGGCATCGGCGTGCCAGAGCCAGAATGTTCGCTGCGATGCTATTAGCACCACGGTTAGCATTCCGGACGACACCTCAAGCTATACAGTTCAAGGCAAGGCGTGTTACACTGGTTCAACCAGAGGTAAGACAGCCGTTGTGATGGTTTGCGGGTTCAGCTATACCAGCTCTTGGTATTTTGACCCAACCTACCAAAACGACCAGTACTCCCAGGTCAAAGCTATGGCGCGCAAGGGATTTGTCTCTGTCGCCTATGACCAGCTTGGAACTGGCGGCTTGTCGGACAACCCGGCAACCGCCAATCTCAGCCTGCTGAATCAGGTTGAAGTACTGCACCAGGTTGTTACGCAGCTAAAAGCTGGGCAGATCAACCGCATGGCCTTCAACAAGGTTGTGGTGGTTGGCCACTCGCTAGGTGGACAGGAGGCCATGATTTTGGCTTCGCTTTATCCGAGCGACGCCAGTGCGATTGTTAGCGTTGGCTACTTGCGTGTTGCCTCCGCTACCGGTGGCGCAGCTCTGGGGGCAATCCGCACTCAGGCCGTAAACACCGACAGGTGGGCGAGTGCAAGTTGGGTCGGCAACAGCTGGACAACGGCTGACGGTGTGAGCAATCGCACTCTGTTCTACTCAGGAAGCTATGACCAGGCCATGATCACGGCAGATGAGGCCAACAAGGGTGTGGCTTCGTACTACACCTTGTTGCAGGCGCAGTACTTGCGTCTGAACGCAGGACTAACCAGCTCGGTTACGGCGCCGGTTTTGGATATGACTGGCGACAGTGACATCCTTGGCTGCAATGTTAGCGAGGGGTTGGACTGCTCCTCGGACGCGGCGGTTGTCGCGCGAGAGCAGCAGTACTTCGGCTCCAGCAGTTGCTTCACTGGCGCTAGCATCGCCAACACCGGCCACGACGCCAACCTTCACTACTCAGCCCAGTCGCTTTTTGAGCGGCAGGCCGAGTGGATCAATGACGTGACTAGCGGCGATTACTCGCTCTGCGCGTATTTATCGCTAGTGCGACAATGGTGCTGGCTGTGTCATCAACAACACAGCCAGCACCTCACTTACGCAAATCAAAACGCCCCACAAAATGCAGGGCGTTTTTTATTAACTAAAGCTTCATGCTTTAAACAAATGTCAAAGCAGTTCCGCGCTTGCCACCACGGCCGGTTCGGCCAATGCGGTGCACGTAATCTTCGTAAGTGACCGGCTGGTCAAAGTTAATGACGTGGCTAACGTTTGGAATGTCCAAACCTCGGGCTGCCACATCTGTTGCAACCAACACGCGAACACGGTTTTGCTTAAAGGCATTCAGGGCGCGTTGGCGTTGACCTTGCGACTTATTACCGTGAATTGCTTCAGACATAATGCCGTTGCTGCTAAGCTTTTCGGCTAATCGTTGCACGCCGTGCTTGGTTTGACCAAACACAATGACTTTTTCGAATTCTGGCTGAGCAAGCAACTCATGCAATACCTGAATTTTATGATCTTTAGAGGTAGTCTTAACGACATCCTGCTCAATATGATCATTAGTTTCACCACGACGCACAGAAACTATAACTGGATCGCTAAGCATTTCGTTCATCAGATCTTTAACTTCAGGAACGGTTGTAGCGCTAAAACACATAGATTGACGTTGTGTTGGCAACTCGTTCATCAAAAATTTAATATCACGGATAAAGCCCATGTCCAACATGCGGTCAGCCTCATCCAGCACCAAAACGTTGGCGCCACCAAGGCGCAACTTTTTCTGTTGAACCAAGTCTTTTAGACGACCAGGCGTTCCAATTATAAGATGCGGACCACGCTGAATTTGGCGAATTTGCGGCTGAATGTTAACACCACCAACGCATAAGGCGCTGTAAAGTTCAAGACCTTTAGAGAAGCCGCGGAACTCGTCGTCAATCTGAAGAGCAAGCTCGCGAGTTGGCGCAATAATAAGAGCGCGCACGCTGTTTTGATCCTCAACCAGGCGTTGCAAAATTGGCAGCAAAAAGGCAGCTGTTTTACCGGTACCGGTGTTAGCCAAGCCAATTAAATCGCGGCCAGCAAGCAAAGGCTCAATAGCCTCGTCCTGAACAGGTGTTGGGTTTACATAGCCCTTGGCGTCAATGTTAGATTGTAGTGCTGGTGAAAAATTAAAGTCAGCAAAAGTGTGTAGCGGCTGAAATGGAATCTCCTCAGCTACAGGCTTAGCCTTGTTAATAAAACGACTTGGATTGATGGATTTTGCCACAGGCGCACGTCTACTATTGAAGTGACTACGCTGAGCACCACCACTGTTAAAACGACGACCACGATCACCGCGGCCACCGCGAAAAGAGTTTTGCATAAAAATAAATACCTTTCGTTAACCTAAACCTCACTGCTATAAATCGAAGGATGAACAGCGAGAACTCAATAAGGTAACATCGGTATTCATCAATAGGTTAAAACTATTGTAGCATAAGCTTTCTATTTTGTCCAGTATAAAATTGTGGATTATTAAATACTGTAAACGCGCGTCATTTTTGCATATGCTTACACGACAATATATAATAATTGTAAATTAAGGAGATTTTCAGTCGTGCCAGCATCAAAGAAGAAGGTTAAATATCGCAATCCGCTTTTGGTAATACTTTTTACGTTCATAACTTTTGGGATTTACGGATTGGTTTGGACAGTCATGACTAAGTGCGAGATGAACACTGCTGGTGCAAAAATCCCAACAGCCTGGCTAATTATTGTTCCGCTTGTTAATCTTTGGTGGCTTTGGAAATATTCCGAGGGTGTGGAGTTTGTGACTCGCAAAAACCTTAGCGCACCAATCGCTTTTATACTGATATTTCTCCTTGGAACTATTGGAAATGGCATAGTTCAGTACGAATTTAATAATTACTCAAAATAACAAAAATGTCCGAGCAACTTTACAACTCCTACATGGAGTTTAAAAACAATGAACCAAACCCTCTCGCCAAAGATGTTATTGGCAACTACCTTGAAAGCTTTGGGGCATCAAGCACTGATATTTCGGATCTTGATGTCGAGCTAATACAAAACAGCTATAACATGCCGCATTCTTTTCGCCGACATCATGGCCTAAACCACATGACAAATATGGGACAACCAGATGTACCAGAAAAGCTTGCGGAGATTACTGACGGGATCTTTACAGAGGAACAAGCCAAGGCAATCATAGCTATTGCAGGCTTATTCCACGATATATCTTACAAACATATTGACGCCATTGACTCTAGCGGAAACCGCGCCTGGTCAGTAGAACTTCGCAATCTAATTGGCGATTTTGCCAACTACAAAACTACTACACAGGATGGGACCACAACCTACACTACGCAATTAACCGAGCATGGCGCGCAAGATCCAACGGCTTTAATGGTTTCGCACATTTTTGGAATGGACGATGGCGGCATAACAAACCAACAAGGTGGTAACGAGTTTGATAGCGCCTTAGCTGCTGCAAAGTGGCTAGAGAATAAAGGCGCTGACGCTAAATTTATTGTCGCCACTGCCAGCGCGATTGCCGCAACCGTGCCGTTTAAAACGGCTATCGACCAAGACGAAGCTGGCGAAATAACAGATGGGCACATGGGAGATTTGGCAAAAAAGTTGTCAGAGTTAAACTACAATTTAAATGGCCAAAATCACCAACCAAATTGGCCAACAATTAATGCTGTAATGCCGCTAGCCGTACACATGGCCAACCGCGACGTAGCCGATTTTGCCAGTCAAGACAACTTTAGTGAGATAATCCGTGGCGGTCGTAATATCAAAGTAGAGGATCTGGCTGAGTTGCGCCAGGCAGGCGAAACTACAATTCGCTTACTGGCACGCGCCGCTGGCGTAGAACGCTCAGCACCGTTTTTATACCAAAGCATAGCTGGCAAGAACAATAACGTGCCAGCCGCAAACGTCTTTCATTTTTATATCAGGCGTGATAATGAAGGCAAACGCATGGGCGAAGATTGCTATCCACCTCTGGAAGTTTATAAAACCGCAACTGACAACACAGAGCATAATACTGAACTCGCAACCATATTCTTTAAATCTCATGAGGTTGGCATAGTGTTAGTTAATTGCGTTGCAACTTTAATGGGCCGTCCGGATGCGCCAGTGCCTGGCATAGTTGATCAAAATCACTGGCCAAAAGATTCAGTTCCAAATAATGAACAGCTTCAAAAACTCACTCCAGACGAACAAAAGGTTTATGAAGAGTTAATGCATGGAAAAAACCAAGTAACCGTAGATATAGTCACAACAAACCGCTCGCCAGTTAGTGGCTACATTTTTGGAACCATAGGCAGGAACAATGTCTTAAAAATCTCGGATCGTATTCAACGGGCGCGTCAAGATGCAAAAAAACACGGCGATCCAGATCCGTTTTGCCAGCACGAAACCGCCAGAGATATATTGCAAGCAACCGTTGACGCCATTGGCCCAAAAGCTTTTGAGGCAATAATGGATTATCTTGACAACGTGCGCCGCTACTACCGCAACGATCCAGATTCACAAAAAAGTAATCCAGCTTTTGAGCACCAACTTGCGTCGGTAAGGCGTGATTTCGCAGTTAGGGCATAAAACAAAATAAAACTTCTTCTATCAACGTTCCAAATATCATATAATTAAATTGCAGTTTTTGTTCCTACTATTATTGGGGGAGTAATGATTTACCTTTCAATTAGCAAAGTATCCTCTATGCTTAGCATGGATGATAGGTCATTACTAAGCAAAGCTACTATCGGCGGCTTATTTGCTAAAAAGGCGGGCGACGGCAGATGGTACGTTCCATTAAGCTCAGTAATTAATATATTCGTAGAGGCAGGGCTTAATTTAGAAGAAGCAGAAGAATTAGTTGATGCATTACAGCGCGAAGAAGAAAAGCTTCTTTCGCTTTCGCAGGCTAAAGCGTATATTGATTCCAGAGGCCCATGCGGAGACTTGCCAATTAAAAAATTAATGAGAAGAATCTCCGACATAGCTCTTAGGCTATTTTGCAAATACGGAGAAGTAAATATAAGGTACCGCCAAACGCAGCTCGATAAAAAATCCATTTCCTTGTTTACAGATTACACTTACGGAGTAGTTGGCTGCAGTGCTATGGCAGAAATTTTTTCGCTGCGTCTAAACGCTTTGCGATCTAGACTTTTTCTTGGCGAAGAAATGTGCGGCCTGGATGTTGTATTTAGTGGAAGTGGTAGGCTTGTAGGCGCTACCGAAGCATCAGTTATAAGCATGCTTATAGGCAGCTGGCCAGAGGCCGAAAAACTTTACGTAAATCTTAAGGAATCGAGAGATAAGCTACTCCCTTGCGACGAAGCAATGGGGATGATTATGTCAGAAATTCCAGGGACTACCTGGATCGACGTTTCTGCAGATCTCAATAGAATAGCGCTCGCCATGCTGCCATTGCCTTCAGGCTCTGATTACACTTACCGCTGGCCAAGGTCAAAGATCATAGAGTTAATCGCAAGGCTTAAGCAACAGCAAGAATAAGAGTAAAAACTGCAATGCTCGGCGGAAATTCTTCCGCCGAGCAACTAACAAGAACAGGTTTATACCTGCTAAACCCGCGGTTGGCGTTTGCGCAAAGTAGGATTCAGTTCTTTTTTGCGAAGACGAAGGCTTTGCGGCGTAACTTCTAGCATTTCGTCGTTCTCGATAAAATCTAAACACTGCTCAAGGCTCAAAATTGTAGCCGGCGTTAGCTGCACAACACCATCACTAGATTTGCTGCGCATGTTTGTAAGGTGTTTAGCTTTGCAAACGTTAACTTCAAGGTCGTCGCCGCGATTGTACAAACCAACAATTTGTCCGGCGTAAACCTTTTCGCCCGGGCCAATATACAGTGTGCCGCGAGCTTCGGCCATTTCTAGCGCATAAGGAGTTGTGGTGCCTTGCTCAAAAGCAATCAACACACCGTTGCGGAGTTGCTGCAATGGCGCACCCATTGGCTGATAGCCAGTAACTAAGCTATTCATTACAATTGTGCCTTTGGTTTGAGTAACTAAAACGTTGCGCAAACCAAGGAGCGCGCGGGTTGGAAGCTCGTAAACTAACTTTGTAACGCCCTTACTGCTTGAAGAAAATTGCTCTTTTAACAGTGCGCGACGAGCGCCAAGCTCCATCTGTACAGCACCAACGTACTCGGCTGGAACTTCGATTATAAGCTCTTCAATTGGCTCAACAATTTTGCCGCCTTCTTCTTTAGTAACAACTTGCGGGCGGCCGACTTCAAATTCATAACCTTCGCGGCGCATGGTTTCTATCAAAACACTAAGGTGAAGTTCACCGCGACCACTAACTAAGTAGCCAATACCACTATCTTCTACGCGCAGACCAACATTAGTTTCCAACTCTTTTTGCAAGCGTTCACCAATTTGACGGCCAGTGGTGAACTTGCCCTCCAACCCTTTAAACGGACTAGTGTTTGGCCCGAGGTAAACTTTAAGCGTTGGAGCCTCGACCTCAATAGTCGGCAAAGCAACCGGGTTTACGGCGTCGGCAACAGTATCGCCGATGTGCGCGTCGGCGATACCAGTAAGTTGCACAATGTCACCGGCGACACCTTCTTTAACCTCAAACTTGCTAAGGCCATGACTCATAAATACAAGCTCAACTTTAGCTTTGACTTGCGTGCCGTCTTTTTTGCAAAGCGTAATCTGATCGCCAGCTTTTACATGGCCAGCACTAATGCGACCAATGGCGTATTTGCCCTTGTAGTTATCCCACGCCAAGGCAGTAACGAGCATTTGCAGCGGAGCGTCTAACTCCACTTTTGGTGCTGGAATTTCGTTAATAATGGCGTCAAAAATTACATCCAAGTTGGCGTCTTCCTCCGGATTTTGCGGCACGTTTTGCCAAGCTTTTCCGGCGCGGCCAATAGCGTAATAAACAGGGTAGTGGAGCTGGTCCTCATGCACGGCAAGTTCCAAGAACAGATCAGCCAGCTCGTCTTCAACCTCGCCCAAACGATTGCCAGGCTTATCTATTTTGTTGATAATAACAATTGGCTTAAGACCGCTTGCCAAAGCCTTGCCGAGCACAAATTTGGTTTGCGGCATTGGGCCTTCTTGGGCATCAACAATTAGGATGCAGCCGTCAGCCAT
Source organism: Candidatus Saccharimonadota bacterium (assembly GCA_016880595.1). Taxonomy (GTDB): domain Bacteria; phylum Patescibacteriota; class Saccharimonadia; order Saccharimonadales; family EFPC-124; genus EFPC-124. Next base: position 18,823 of record JAEHDC010000003.1, on the reverse strand, counting down.
GTTTAATGTGCGTTCAACCTCGCCGCTAAAGTCGGCGTGACCAGGGGTGTCGATAATATTAATGCGGTAATCTCCATGCTGCACAGCAGTAACCTTGGCGGTAATAGTAATCCCGCGCTCGCGCTCTTGATCGCCGCTGTCCATAATTAATTCTTGCTGCATTTCCGCCTGATTGTCGCGGAAAGTTTCGGACTGCTTTAAAAGCCCGTCTACCAAAGTAGTTTTGCCGTGGTCAACGTGGGCAATTATCGCGATATTACGAATTTTGGTTTGATCTTGCATTCTGGCACCTCAGTTAAAAATAAAGCGCTTATGTGCGCTAATCTAATTAAAAACAGTATAGCACAGATATTGCGTAAAAACAATGTCATGATATAATTATAGTGTTCTGTATTGGCCAGCAATAGCACTGGAGATATCTGTAGCTATCTTACAAACTCGCCAATACAACATTTCTACTGAATTTGAAATTCCTTTACTTTCTATGAAAAAACAAAAATATGATTGCAATGCCAGCCACAACCGCAAATAACTCCCAGCCAGCAGCAAAAACGCTGTAGTCGCTAATAAAACCAAAGATTAGCGCCAGTGGTATGGCAAAAAATCTTGCAACAGTGCATAGCGCCGAGGAAGCGCCAGCTCGCACGCGCGAAGAAAGCTGGTCGTGTAGCTCATGCGAGAACATGGCTTCTAAAGCGACAGCCGCAACGCCAATTAACATCTGGGAAATAATTACTACTGTTATATTTTTTACAAAAACCAAGCAGACAGAGCTGGCAGCCGCTCCAAAAAGTATCCATAGAATAACAGCGGTGCGGTGCTGACCAGAAAACCTGGCAATTACACCGCCAATACCAACCGAGCCCGCAACCAATGCATTAGCAATTCCGTAAATAACTACCGGCATAGCCAGTGCGATGTACCAAAGTTGAGAGAATTCAAAGAGCAGTTTGTCTAAAATTATAAGCAGAATTATCATCGCCACCAAAGCAAAAAGTTCTCGTCGGCCAAGCACCGATTTAAACGTATCAACAATATAGTCTTTTATTGGCGCTTTCTCCTCAGACTTATGAATTTTTGGCTCGTTTAAAACCAACAAGCAAATAATTGACGCTAGTGCCACAGGAATCGTAACAAAATATGCTGCGCGATAACCATAGCCCTGGGCAATTACACCGCCAAACAGCGATCCCACAACCAATCCAGCGCAGCCTGCAACTTTATTATATCCGTAAAAATGCTCGTAGTTTTTGCTGCTGCCAGTTTCTTCTAGCAATGTGTCGTAAATAATTGAGCTGTCTGTGCCAGAGTACAAGGCATAGAATACAGTCCAGACAAGTATGCCTGCGATGTATATAACCGGGTCGTTGCTGACGCCCAGAATCCAGGAGCTCAGAGCCAAGGCAACGCTGGCAATTATAAGCACGCCTTTGCGGCTCCAACGATCAGCTATAATACCGGATGGAGTTTCCAGCAAAAGCATAAATGCCGAATATGCCGCAACCATTACGCCAATTCCGCCATCGCTAAAACCAATTTGACGCATAAACACCTTTTCTATGGCGTACCAAAATACACATGCCATAAGAAAAACGGCAACATACAATGGAAGAAGCCTGATCAGAATGCGCCTATTCATGCATTAGAATGTTTGAAAAGATGCCAGGATATTTTCTAAATCGCTCCTATCGGCCGTTGTTGGGTTCTCAAGCAAGAAATTCACACCATAATAAATGTTTGGCGGTTGCAAGTTTATGCGCGCCAGATCGTAGCTGAAGCTATAATAATCTGAATACGCATATTGCGTAATTAATGCGCTAGTATTGCAGGTTGAGGTAGTTGTTGAAGAATCCTCGATTTTACTTAATGCGTATTGCGGCGTATCAATACCTATGGCGGAATCATGCAATTGCCAAATCTGCACAGCGTAAAAACCATCGCCCGCCTGCAAAAAGCCAGGGCTGTCCAGAGGCGTACCGCCACGTGCGTTTACAGCGTAATCTGTTGCATTGCCGCCAAACGTAACCGTGGTTTTGTTAGTGAAGCTACCCTGAGCATAATGACCGCTTGCACCACCAGTAGGAGTGGTTGTTACCGTTACCGTACCCCAAGAAGACGGATAGGCAAATTTGTAACCAAGAGAAGAGTTCTCATACCAGCTATAGCCACTCGGCAATACATTTACCGAGCCATCGCTACAGTCGGCAGAAGCGGTCGCACTAGAAGTATCAGATGACAAATTTGGCTCAATTACAATTGCCCACGTAATTAAAGCCGCAACTGCCAACAAAACAAGTCCCATCAAAGTGTAGACAAAAATTAACAAAGCAGAAGAACTTTTTGACGTCGGCCCCACCGGGCCACCAGCCTGTTTAGAATCATTCATGGATTAAGCATAAACAATGTTGGGTAAAAATGCAAAAGACTTTGCGCGGTAATTTTTATTGCTTGCTATATTTTGCACCTTCTACAAAAGGAGCTATGCGTGTCACGCCTTAAGTGGGCATGTGCGATGGCAATGCGTTCACTAGCCACAGCTATCGTTGGCGTGGTCTCTACGACCACGCCGGCAGTTGCGGCAACAAGCTCAACAATTAACATCGTTGCTTCAGCCAACATCCGCTCTGGACCGAGTGCAGATTACCAGCTTCTAACCACAATGCCAGCAGGCTCGCGCCCAGATCACATCTGCTACACAAACGGACAAAACGTGCACGGCACGACCGTCTGGTTCCAGGTTAATTACAATGGCATAAATGGTTATTACACGTCATACGCCGACGATGTTCCGCTGGAAAAGCAAAGCAATCTGGAGGGCAATTACGGCATTGCCAAGTGTGGCAGTAGCCAGCCTACAGAGGTATCGGCAAAGCCCACGGCGACGAGCACTTCGTCTAACTATGACCAAACCGCTGCTGCAAATTACGCTTATCAGCATGCGACAGATCTTCAACCGATCACCTGGTCAGGCTGTGCGTGGCTTGCAAGCGAATCGCTTTGGATTGGCGGCATTCCACAGACAGATGAATGGAACGGATACAGTGTCCATAAAACAACACTGACAGTAATTCCAGGCACTGTAACTGCAACGGTTGCACCAATGACCGTGGAATACCTACAAAGCATGGGGTGGGCAACCACAAGGGTTATACTAGGCTACAACGCCAATAACGAGTACGTCAATGACAACGCCGTATCAGATGCTCGCATTGGTGACATCATTGCGTACGATTGGGACACTGAAGGCAGCCCGGGTATTGACCATCTGTCAATTGTTGTAGATATCGCACCAGGCAATTACCCGGAAGTAGCCGAATGGAGAACCGCAGAATTAACCCCCACCATTAACTACAACAAGCGCGGCTGGACTTGGTCTGAGATAAAACACAAGTGGCTCTTAGAGGGATATCCGCATATGAAAGTCACCCTGGTACACATCACCTACTAGGATGCAAGGTGTAGCAACAGCGCTAACCCAGCTTTAGTTCTCGCGAGCTAAAGCTGGGTTAGCAAAAAACAATTTAAACATGGTAATATATAATTTATGCAACAGGAAGAGCTCAAAGAAACTAAACTTCAAAAACTACGCAAAAAGTTAACGTTTAAAAATTGCATAATTCTTGTAGTATTTTGCCTTGTATCTTATCAAGTTTATCTTCTTCTGAATCCTTATGCTTATGTGAATTTTGCGGTCTATCAACCAAAAGATACCTGGATGACAGATAGGGTTATATATTTTTACAATGGACTATCTACGCATAAAGTTCCATTGCCGTGGCTGGATGGTGGGCTAAGAATGTTCCCAAATTCTACCACAGTTTCGTACACAACCACCGTCTTAGGCAATAATATAGACGTCGGCGAATCAAAAAATGACAACTTTGACTTCTCGTGCGATAATATTAACTTAATGCTAGAAAGCTGTGAAGTTAAAACGTCAAAGAATGGTCAAGAATACATATTGTCAGGAACTGGAACTATTACTTTTATAAAAGGCAATACCCTAATGCGCGTATTCAGCGCTGATGTTGCAGCCTCGGCCAATATTGAGTCTACCTGGAGCGATGTAGTCGATTCTTTTGAGCTAATGCAAAGAAGTGAAGTTCAGTGTTTTCTTACGCGATGGTTATTCACCGAAACGTGATTTGACTGTTTTAAGCCTCATCCGTCACCAGCAACTTCTTGCTCTTAATCTCGTAACGATTGCCAGTTAGCCCGGATTCAATGTAATCATCATTAAGCAAGTTCACAAATCGTGTTAAATCTTTGTTGTCCATTATTATTATGGCGCCGGCTTCGTCGGTCATCATTTCTAGACCCATTTCTTCGGCGTGATTTAGCAAATCTTCTTGTTTTACAGCGGTGGGATCAAGCTTTTGCAGCTTATTTATTAAAGGCTTACTTTCTTTTACCATGCCCTGGAATGTCAGATCTTCAACAAAACTTAAACTAAAATTAGCTTCAATTTGCCTAACTTTTTGGTCGGCAATGGCGTTCTTTTTTGCGTTATAGCCAAACAGGCGCTCTAGCTTGCTTTGATTAAACACAAAAAGTTCGTCGCCGAGAATTAACAGCTGACTGTCGGCTGGAATTCGCAAGGCTGCGCCGCTGTCCAGGGCATCAAACTTGTTGCCGCTAATCATCCAAGCGCCAACGCCTTTTAGAATATTTGAACTTGATAGCGCCTTTATAACATAAAAAGTAGGAACTTCCGGATGCGTAACGCGCACAATTATGCCTTTTATACGCTTGAGGTCGTGATCTTCTTCGCTGAATTGCTCCATTTCTGATTCTTGTTTGCCAAGCCAGCTCATTGCTTCTACGAGTTTATCTACGTTGGCAACCTTGGTTTTTTGCAAAACGTTTTCTTCGCTCTCGGCTTCCTCAAAATTGCGAACAACCAAGCCGGCGCCGGCGCCAGTCACAACATATTCCAGGATTCCGTCAATAAGCAGCGGGTGAGTCTGCCGCCCTAGCGCCTCAGCATACTTTGTGCGATACAAAATGTTGGTTTTGCTGAGCAAAAAGATCTCAATTGACAGCTTATCTTTGTGTAAAAATAAATTATTTGCCCAGGCAAAAATATCTGTTTCTTCGGGTTGCTGGCCGTCAATCACATCTGTTTTTTCTGATTCCACTGTATTACTCCCCAATTACCGTTAGTGCTATTTTAGCATCCTCTGGCCGCTAGCGCCAACTCAATTTTTGCGCTATGCTTATGTTTAGAGATATGAGAATTCTGCCACAGATAAAAGATCGAGTTCATGCAATTACGGTTACTGTCGTAACTATAATTATTATTGGCAGTTTTGGCGTAGCGGTTTGGACTGGCTTCCAAACTAGCTACACAATTAAAGAACGGCTAAACGAGCAAACACGCACAATCGCCTCAGTCATAGACGTTAACGACATCTCCAAGCTGAAAGGCAACTCTAGCGATATTCAGACCGAAAGTTACAAAATGCTTAAAGCCCAGCTTAGCGCGGCAAAATCAATAAATCCAGATATGCGCACAATTTACATAATTGGTGAGCATGACGATTCATTATTTTATTATGTTGATTCCGAAGAAGAGGGGAGTAGTGATTACTCGGCCGCTGGTACTTCCGTAGAAGATGCTACAGATAAAGATTTGGCAATATTTACTACTGGTGCACCGTTTGTTGAGGGGCCACGTGGCGAACAATCGCACAATGGCGCAATTTCGGCACTAGCACCAATTTACATGCCAGGTACTGGAGAAATGGTTGCCGTTGTTGGCGTAGATATGAGCACTGCCAACTACTGGTCAAATCTAGTCTATGCCGCGCTCGTACCACAATTAGCCGGGCTAACGGTCGCATTGATAATCCTAGTTTTTGAGAGAATGCGTCGCCACAATGAGCAACTTTTGGCGCTTCGCTCTGAGTTAGTCTCGGTGGCATCACACGAGCTGCGTAACCCAATAACCGGCATTCGTTGGGCAGCCGAAAGCATGCAAAGAATGACCACAGACGAGCGCGTCCTTAAAATGAGCGACGCAATTTTGGATAGCGCAATGCGTTTACAATCTTCCACCAATGACATCTTGGAGTTGTCGCATGCCACAAATGCGCAGGAGTTAAATATTCAGCCAACAGATATCTCGGCACTAACGCGTGAGGTTGTAGAAACTCAATCGCTTAGCGCTCAACAAAAAAATGTAGCTGTAATTTTTGACAAATATTGGCCAGTTAAACAAATTATTCAATGCGATCCAGACCAGATGCGCCGCGCTTTACACAACGTAATTTCTAATGCCATAAAATACACGCGGCCTGGAACCGTTGTTACAATAACCTTTCAACAGGACGCAAAACATTATAAAATACTAGTGATAGACCAAGGCATCGGAATTCCAGAAACCGAACAAGGCAAGGTATTTAACGGATTCTATCGCGCCAGCAACGCTGTAAAAAGCGAGATTCCTGGCACCGGCCTAGGGCTCTATCTGGTTAAAACTGTTTTTGAGCGGCACAATGGCAACGTGTCATTTATATCAGAAGAAAACCACGGCACAACATTTATCTTAACTTTGCCAAGGGCAAAATAGCAAATGGAATTAGACCACAAAAAAATAGTCGGCGCAAAAACAGAGGTGACTTTGCTCGATGGCCGCAAACAGACGTACATCAATTTTGACAACGCAGCCAGCACGCCGGCCTTCTTAGAAGTTGCCAATGACGTCTCAAACTTTTTACCCTGGTATTCTTCTGTCCACCGCGGATCTGGAGAAAAGAGCCGCTTTTCTACAAGAACTTACGAAGAGTCGCATGACATCGTTCGTCAATTTGTTGGCGCCAATTCCAAGGATCATGTGGTAATTTTTGGCAAGAATACCACCGACGCCATCAATAAAGTAGCGCGACGTTTAGGTTTAAATAAAGATGACGTTGTTATAATTTCTACGCTTGAACATCACAGTAACGACCTTCCATGGCGCGCAGCAGCCACTGTAAAACGCATAAAAATCGGCGCTAACAATGGCATAGACCTAGATCATTTGCATGAATTGCTCAAGTCCTACGGCCAGCGCGTAAAACTTATAGCTATAACTGGCGCGTCAAACGTTACCGGATGCATGCCAAAAATTCATGCCGTTGCCAAAATGGCGCACATCGCCGGAGCACAAATTCTGGTTGACGCCGCACAACTCGCGCCGCACCGCGTCATTAACATGCGCACGCTAAATGATCCTGAGCATTTAGACTACGTAGCATTTTCTGCCCACAAAATGTATGCGCCATTTGGGACGGGCGCGCTAGTTGGCAGACGTGACACCTTTGAAAAAGGCGAGCCAGACTACAGTGGCGGTGGCACCATAAATTTTGTCACCAAAAATTCCATTGACTGGGCAGACCCACCAGAACGCGACGAAGCCGGATCGCCAAATGTCATTGGTGCCGTAGCTTTGACCAGTGCCATAAAACAACTGCAAGATATTGGCATGGAAAACGTAGCCAATCACGAAGCCGAATTAACTTCTTATTTCCTACAAAACCTACAAAAAATTCTACAAATCACAATTTATGGCTGCGCCGATCCAGCGCAAGTACAAAACCGCACTGGCGTGGTGACTTTTAATATTGATAAAATTCCGCATGCATTAGTGGCGGCGATTTTGGGCTACGAGCACGGAATTGCCGTGCGCAGCGGCTGTTTTTGTGCGCATCCATACGTGCTTGAACTACTACAAATTTCTGCAAAAAGAATTGCCAAAATTAAAGAAGAAATTGCCAACCACAACAAAACGGCCATGCCTGGAATGGTGCGAGTTAGCTTTGGACTGTACAATACAAAAAAGGAAGTTAGCGTTCTGCTGGACGCACTCAATAAAATTGCGGCTGGGGATTATGCAAATTACATACAAGATATGCCAAGTGGCGAGTACACTCCACGCTAGTAATCCTAGCCTCACCGTGCAATAATATAAACGCATATGCTATCTTTTTTATTACGTTTTTTGCAAATGTCGCCTGAGGAGGTTCTGGGCGAAATTTCTTCCAGCCATGATGGGCTATCTTCAGAAGAGGCTGGCAAGCGCCTAGCTAAATACGGCCCAAACAGTATCCAAACTCGCAAATTTAACGCATGGATTTTGCTTTGGCGGCAAGTTACTGGCAACCCGCTGGTGATTATTTTGGCTGCGGCAACTGCAATTTCTTACGCCATGGGCGAGCACACCAGCGCCTATTATATCTTTGCCATGATTCTTCTAAGCATCGGGCTGGGCTTTTGGAATGAATTTGCTGCCGAGCGGACTGTTCGCGATCTCTTAAAAAAAGTTTCTCTATCAGCAATTGTCAGTCGCGACGGAGAAAAAAAAGAAGTGCCAGTTGCGCAAATTACTGTTGGCGATATTGTGTTTTTGGCGCCAGGCTCAATTATCCCGGCAGACATGCGGCTTGTTGAGACTGACAATTTGGAGGTTGACCAATCTACACTTACTGGCGAGTCCAAAACCGCGTTTAAAGTCTGCTGCTCAGTCAGCAAAAAACCAGAGGGCTTAAACGACTATGCCAACATCGGTTTTATGGGCACAATTGTGACAAGTGGTAGCGGCAAGGGCGTAATTCTTACGGTCGGCAAAGATACAGAATTTGGCAAAATTGCGCGCGAAGCCTCATTTGTCAAGCCAGAAACCGACTTCCAAAAGGGTCTGCGCCGTTTTGGTGACCTCATTGTAAAAGTTATCTTAGTGCTAGCGACAAGCATTTTTGCAGTCAACTTTTTGCTCGGCCACAGCACCATCGACTCATTATTATTCGCTTTAGCAATTGCCGTTGGTCTGACGCCAGAACTTTTGCCAATTATCGTCACTGTTAGCCTGTCTCATGGCGCTGGCAAACTTGCCAAAAAGCACGTCATTTGCAAGCAGCTAATAGCCATCGAGAACTTAGGCAATATGGACATTTTATGCACAGATAAAACCGGCACTTTAACAGAGGGAAAGATTGTCGCCACCAGTTATGTGAACGAAGCGGGCGAGCCGCGACCAGAACTGCTGCTGCGCGCCATCACTTGTAATAGTGCCATACATCACCATAAAATTATTGGAAACGCAATAGACGTAGCTTTATGGGAAGCGGCACACAAGCAAAAAATCAGCCTCAACCCCAAACAAAAAAAAGTTTTTGAAGAACCGTTTGATTATGAAAAGCGCGCCATGTTTTGCGTCATAGAAGAAGGCGGCCAGCGCACACTCATTGCCAAAGGCTCGCCAGATGTAGTTTTGCAGCACTGCACAAAGAAGACTGGCCTCGCTAAAGCGCAAGAATTAAACCAGAGCGGTTTAAGATTGGTCGCCATCGCCACTAAAAGTGTGCCAAAAAAAGAAAGCTACTCCTGGAGCGACTTGACTGATCTGCACTTTGAAGGCTTTATAACCTTCCTGGATATTCCAAAAAAATCAGCCAAAGCCTCTATTTTAAAAATGGAGAAGTTGGGCGTAGCTATAAAAATTGTGACCGGCGACAGCGAACTGGTTTCTAAATACGTCTGCCAAGAAGTCGGCTTGCCGATAACAGGGATGATTACGGGCACTGATTTTACCAAACTCAACCCGACCGAACAAAAAGAAGCGGTGCTGCGGTGCAATGTCTTTGCCCGCGTTACACCTAGTCAAAAACTACAAATTATTGCCTTATTGCGCAAGGCCGGGCACACTGTTGGCTACATGGGCGATGGCTTAAACGACATCTCGGCGTTGCATAGCGCCGACGTCGGCATATCTGTAAATACGGCCGTGGACGTTGCCAAGGACGCAGCGCCAATTGTGCTATTACGCAATGGTTTGGACGTTATTGCCAATGGCATTGTTGAAGGTCGCAGCACATTTAGCAATACCATGAAATACATTTTAATGGGCACCAGCTCAAACTTTGGCAACATGTTTTCGGCTGCTGGCGCGTCGTTCTTTTTGCCTTTTTTGCCAATGATGCCAAGCCAGATTTTGCTTAATAACGGGCTTTACGACTTATCGCAAATTAGCATTCCAACAGATAACGTTGACCCGGAATCATTGCGCAAACCACGCCATTGGGATATAAAATTTATAAAATATTACATGCTGTTCTTTGGTCCAATTAGCTCATTGTATGACTTCTTGACTTTTGGGCTGATGATCTACGTTTTCCACGCTTCCGAGCCACTGTTCCAGACGGGATGGTTTGTAGAATCACTAGCAACTCAGGTTTTGGTAGTGTTTATTATTCGCACCAACCGCCGACCATTCTATAAGAGTCGGCCCAGCAAATGGCTAGCCATAGCTTGCTTAGGTGTAGTGGCGATAGGCATTTTGTTGCCATTTTCACCACTGGCAAATGGGCTTGGATTTGTGCCATTGCCGCCAGTCTACTTCTTATGCCTAGCGCTTTTGGTTGGGACATACCTACTTTTGGTTGCAAAACTTCGGGCAAAATTTTTAAAGCGCTTTAGTTTTTAGCAAACGTCATGTATTATAAAAATGTCTATGCAATTACCTAATCCGCAAAAACCAAAGCGTAGCCACAAAGGCTTAATAGTTTTTATTATTATTTTCTGTTTAGCTGGCGCTTATGTTGGTGCAATGCTGCTCATGCCAGCGCCGACGCCAACAATGGCGTTAACGGTTACATCTGGCGACCTCGACACCGGTGAAGAAGTAGATATGGAGTGGCCAAATATTGGCAGCGCAGCCATTGGCGCAGCTAACTACGGTGTATTAACTACTAACAACGAAGGCGAAGCCACGCCAACCGCCAGTATCGCAAAAGTTATTTTAGCAATTGCAATAATGCACAAAGAACCGCTAGATGTTGGTGAGACCGGATCTACAATCACAATTACCTCTGAGGACGAGGACTTATACAACAGCGAGTTAGCTCAAAACGGCTCAGTGGTTCCAGTGCAAATTGGTTACGACCTAACAGAATACGAAGCCCTGCAAGCGCTCTTACTGCCCTCTGGTAATAATATTGCCATCACTCTGGCCAACTGGGCGTTTGGGTCAGAGGAAGAGTACATTAAATATGCAACAAATATGCTCGAAGAAATGGGGGTCACAAATACAACCGTAGCTGATGCCAGCGGTTATTCCCCGAGTACCGTAAGTACGCCTAGTGATCTTATAATTATTGGGCAAGAAGCACTTACATACCCAGTTTTAGCCGAAATTGTCAACCAAGAAAGCGCTACGATACCTCTTGCTGGTACCGTATACAACGTTAATAGTGACTTAGGCCAAAGCGATATCAATGGCATTAAAACAGGCAATACCGACGAAGCTGGCGGCTGTTTCTTGTTCTCGGCAACTCGCACAATTAGCGGAAAACAAATTACATTAATTGGCGCCGTACAAAAATTAGAAACATTAAGTGACGCGCTGAGCGTTGCGCCAGATCTTGTAGATATGGGCTTTGAGAACTTTGTTTATGCAGAAGGCGTACCGGTAAGCAAATCAGTTGGTACACTAACCACTGCTTGGGGGGAAACATCTGACGTTATAGCCAAGGACGATATTAGCCAAGTTGTTTGGAGCGGCACTTCACTGACCAGAACGGTCACAACCTCACCAGCCATAAGCGGCACAGTTGGCAAAGTTACCGTAGGCAACTACTCAACAGACCTTATTCTAAAAACTGACCTCTCTAAACCAAGCATAATCTGGCGACTAACCCATCCAATTGATATGATAAGCGGTTGAACTTGCTAATGTTAATCAAAACGCCTATCCTAAAATTAACACCAACCTTAAAACGAGTAAGCTATGCAAGTTAACCATGTACCAAAATACGATATGAGCAAGTCAAAAACTGGATGCTGTCCAGAGTTTGATCCTGAGCCTTGGGACGATAAGACTTTTGTGTTTAAAGATAAGTTATTTGTAAAAGCTAATACTCGCAGCGTCTTTTACATGCCAATAAATCTTGGTAGCGTCATCACAAAAACCTGGACGGCTATAGAAAAATCCGGCGTTAAAGACCTAGATGAGTACATTCTTTTATCCAAAGACATTTCACCATGGAAGGCGGAGCAATATTTTTGGGTGACTAAAGAAGTTCCTGATCTAGAGAATGTAAAGCTGTCCGGCACTTTTAAAACTAAAGTTTTTGAAGGTGAATACAAAGAAGCAAAATATTGGCACGAGGAGATGCTCAACATCGGCCAAAAATCTGGTTCAAAAAATCCGCAAGTCTATTTTTACTATACCACTTGCCCAAAATGCGCTAAAGTATACGGCAAAAATTATACCGTTGGACTAGTTAAGATATGAACGATCCCATAAAACAACAGGTAATGCAAACTGCGAATTTATTAAACGATACAATGTTTGCAGCTCTGGCCACCGTAAACGAGGACGGTTCGCCGCATAACACACCTCTGTTTTTTATGCATGACGAAGATTTATCTTACATCTATTGGGGATCGCGCTCTGATACTAAGCACTCGGCAAATGTTGAGCGCAATAATCGTATATACATGGTTCTTTATGATTCCGTAAAGTATGGTCGTGGCGGTTTATATATAACTGGAACAGAAGCGCGACGGCTAATGGGTACTGAGCTAGACGAAGGTCTGCGCGTGCAAAATCTAACACGTGCCAAATTTAATAAGTCAGCTCTGCCAAGGAGTTATTACGAGAATAACCTGCAAGCGCTTTACCGCGCAAAAGTTTCAAAAATCGAAATCCATGTTGTTTATCGTGACCAGAATGGCCGCGTGGCATCAGAGGTCCACCACGAGGTTTCCGCACATGAGCTACTGGAAAGTATTCACGAAAGCGGCCACGATTCTTGGTTAGTTTAAAAGGAACAGGAGTAATATGGCAAAAGATAACTATAAACTTAAGATTTTAAGCGGCGATGGCGACGAAGCAACATTAAAAGAAAGCATCCGGCATATCTTAGACACTACACCGCTACTGGCCTTTGCAACCGTCGACAAGGAGAGCAACAAGCCACACATTAGCAACAGCTATTTTGGTTACTCCTCATCATTACAAATTATTACTTTGACTTCGCCGGAGTCAAATCACAGCAAAAATATCGAAAACAATCCAGACGTCGCAGTCAATGTCACCAATACCATGCAGCTTCCTGCCAGCAAAAAAAGTGGCCTGGAGCTTATTGGTAAAATGCGTCGCGCCAGAGGCCTTGAGGCAACAAAAGCTTATGCCAACTATTTTAAACACATGATGCTTTTTATGGGTCAAAAGCCAAAAAAAAGTGATAGTGGCGGCGGAACAAGTTTATCTAAGATGATGACCTCCAGGCCGTACATCGTTGACGTCCAAATCGTCAAGGTCCTTGACGAAAAAAGACTACCGCCAGACACGTCCTGCGTAGCAGAAGTTCAAAGGTAGCTACACAAAAGCCACTTTAGTACTTGCAAAAATTACCAATTGCATTTACAATTCCGCTGTCAGCCTATTGCAAGTTTAGCGATCTTGGAGGTAATCATGAGCTTGCTCGGTGATGCCATGCGCGATCCGGAGGTTCAAACTAATTTCAGGTCAACGCTAGCTGAAGTGCGCCGCGTGGTAGCAGAACTTTTTCCAGTAGTAATCAAGTACTCAGACAGGGGCGGAAAAATTGAGCTCTCTGCAAGTTTTTTCCAGCAACTTAGCAGTTGCAGACCAAATACCGAATACTTCGAAGCCAGCGTAACGATTATTGTTACTGACAGGGAAGTAAGGGTATTTATAAAAATGCTGCTAAGAACAGCGTCAAGGACGCTGTTTCCTCTGCGAATGACAAGACTGGACTGGGCGACCGGTGCAATAAAAGAATTTTCAGATGGCATATCGACAGACATAACTGCGACTCCACGGCTGCACCTGTCGGAGCCATTGTTCTTTGGCGGCGTGGCAGGTTTTACGCTCACCGTGGAAGAACCTCACGGAAACGGGTTGGCAGCTTCAGCCTGCTGCATTTAGCCTGACGAGGGTGGGAGCTTGCCAAATGGCAGCTCCCACTAAAAATCTAAAAATATTAAAAGCATCTTACGAGGCTCCGCAAAAGGGCACGTATCGCTTCTACTGAGTTAACTTGGTGGTGGGCGCAAGTGCTGTTTGAGCCAACTTTTACAGTGTGTGCACTGCTGGGCAAAACTTCAAACATTGATTCGTCAGTATAATCATCGCCAGCAGCAAACACAAAGTCAGCTTGCGAATCTTTTAGCAGTTCACGCACAACATTGCCTTTGTGTATTGCCCGCGGCTTGATCTCCAGAATCTTGTCGCCAGCATAAATGCCAATATCCGTATCGGCGACCAAGCGTTGAAGTTCATGTTGAAGACTGGCGTTGCGGACGTAAGCCAACTCAGTAGGCACGTTTCGATAGTGCCAAACCAGAGCGCAAGTTTTTTCTTCCACGAGCGCGCCAGGGGTGCGCTCGGCATAATGTCGCAAAATTGGCAACAGTTTGCGCTTGTGCGGCGCAAAATCCAGCGGCGTCTTTGCCCAACCAGATCTTAATTTTGTCCAGGCGCCGTGCTCAGCCACCAAGGTCAATGGCAGATCCTTAAACCACATGTCCAGCGCGTCGCGAGGCCGACCACTAACAATACATAAATCTGTATTTGGACAAAACGCCAGCTTCTGCAGAATCTGCAACAAAGAGCTGGACGGCATAGCTTTGCTGGCGTCAGGACTATTGACAAATGACCGTAGTGTTCCGTCGTAGTCCAAAAAAAGAATTCGTCTATCGGCATTGGCAAAGTCGTTGACGATTTTTTGACGCTTGCTAGCAGTGAGTTTTTTGTTGTTTCTCTTGGTTTGTATATTCTTTGCGTTTGCTAGTTGCTCCAAAAAATCCGCTGCCCAACGCTTAACATCATAGCCGGATAGCCTCTGTTGCATTGCTTGCATGCGCTGGAGCTGCTCACTTTTTGGCATTGTCAGCGCTTGTTTTATAGCGCGCGAAATAGATTTTGTATCGTTAGGGTTTATCTGTAGCGCTTCAGGCAACTCATCAACCGCGCCAGCCATTTCACTCAAGATCAGTGCGCCGCCGCATTTTTGCCTGGCAGCAATGTACTCTTTGGCGACCAAATTCATGCCATCGCGCAACGGCGTGACCAATGCCACGTCAGCTTTGGCTTGTAATGCCAAAATTTGCTCAAAAGGAACGTTTTTAAACTGATAAGAAATTGGCGTCCAATCCACAGTGGCGTAAGCTCCATTTATGCGGCTGACCGTCTTTTCTATTGACTCACGCAAAGCCTTATAAGCCTCTACCTCTGTGCGCGACGGCACAGCAATCATGATGAGGGATATTTTTTTGAAGTATTTTGGATTCTCTTTTAAGAACAGTTCAAACGCTTGCAGCCGGCTAAGGATGCCCTTGGAGTAATCCAACCTATCCATAGACAAGATGATTTTGCGATCTTTGTAGTGCTCGTCCAGGATTTTTAGTTCGCACTGGACTTCATTGCTACTGAGCTGCATGACAATTTTTTGGTAGTCAATGCCGATGGGGAAGACGTCGGTTTTGACCATGCGCCCGTCAATTGTTAGCGAGCCATTGCGCGCCTCAAGGCCAAGAAGCCGTAAAGTGCTGCTTAAAAAATGCCGCGCGTAATCGTAAACATGGAATCCAATAAGATCGGCGCCGAGCAATCCAAGCAAAAGCTCACGCCGATTTGGTAGTAATCTAAAAATTTCTGAAGAGGGAAAGGGGATATGCAAAAAGAAACCAACGGAAGCACGCGGCAATGCGGCGCGGATAAGATTGGGCAATAGCATTAAGTGATAATCGTGCACCCAGATTGCACAGTCCTCTGCGGCGTAGCGTTTTACGGCTTTGCTATAAATGAGGTTAACTTCCTTGTAGGCTTGCAAATACTCATCTTTAAAAAACGCACGAGACTGAAAATAATGGAACAGCGGCCAGATTGTATCATTTGCGTAGCCTTCATAAAAAAGATTAATTTGGCTGCGCGTCAAAAAAACTGGATAACAGCCAAATTTGCGCAGCTTTTTGGTTATGGCCGAGTGCTCCGCCGAGGTTAAATCATCAGACGCAATGCCTGGCCAGCCAATCCAAAGTTTCTCCGCTTGGCCATCACCCAAAGAGGACATGGCGGTTGCTAGCCCACCGCTGCTGGGCGAAAAAACCAACGCACCGGTTTCATCTTTTGCAACGCTAACAGGCAATCGGTTGGAGACAACAATACACTTGTATGCGGCCATAGCTTATAATAATTATACGCTTTTTAGCCGAAAAAACATAAGGGGCCAGCTCTAAGCTTTTTTAAAGTTTTGAGCCGTACAATCACAGCTGGAAAAGGAGACATCACAAATATGCAATTTCCATATGACCCACACGCAGCTAACGTTGCTTACTATGAACAGAGAAAAACAGCTTACCGATTTGGGATAATCGAACAGGTTATACTTGGCGTGGGCAGTCTTGTTGTGACGATCCTAGGGATCAGGTTTGCGTTGGCCTTGTTTGGCGCCAATGCCGACAATGCTTTTGCTAGTTTTATTTACGATTTTACAGACCCGCTGATTTCACCATTTTACAACCTTTTTAGCTACGACCATCCACAAATTGGTATCTCAAAATTGGAAGGTTTTACACTTGTATCCATGGCAATCTACGGTCTGTTGGCTGCTGGCGTGGCGCGTTTGTTTGCGGCAGCACGAGTTGATTAAGCTCGAGGCTGCTTATCAGACTGCTTTGATTCTGGTTCGCTTGAAGCGGGCGGGGTTGGAGCTGGCGTAACCGGCCGATCTGTTGACGGCGCTACCGGCGGAGTTGTAGTTGATGCAGCGCTACTGGTTGCCGTTGTTGGCTGCGACTTTTTGCGTCGGCTTGCAAATATTATAATTAAGACCACAATCACAGCCACCACCACAGCCGCAATAATCCACCAAAGGTAATTGGTGGATTTACTCTCGGTTACCGGCTGCGTTGTTGTGCTGGTTGAAGAAGTAGTTCCACCATTTCCGGTTGAAATAAGATTTTCGCTGTTAGCGGCAGCCACAGTAAAGGCATATTCATACGCCTCATCTACGCAACCAGTATTCATGTCGCAATTAATGTGCACGTATACGTTGCCTGCTTTTTGAATATTGGCTGTAACTTGAAATATTTCGCCCGCGTTCTGCGCCCATTGCGAAGCCAACAGCGTCCTGTCCTGATCGTAAATTTCAATTGTTGGCGACATATCAACATACGGCGTAATACTTACAGAAAGTTGACCGGCCGCGGCGGATACAGAATAATAATCGTCTGTGTCAACTTGCGACAGATAGCCGTTGTATTCGCCAAGCGCTATTGGCAATGCAGTGTCAATAGTCTGGCCAGCGTCAGTTGTAGAATTTGCGTCAAAACGATCTGTTAACGAAATATCTAGCGTACTAGATGCCGTGCCCCAAGACTCATCTGTTATTTCGATATAATAAGTTTGCGAAGACTTTACAGAGCTAGCCAGCGTGGTTGCCGTAACAACATTTACGGCAACGCTAGAATTCTCGTATTGGTCAACCAATTGCACATAATTTTCATCGTAAAACCTAATAGAGTTTGACGTACCGCCATAGCTGGTGGTCATAGGAATAAAGCTGCCAACAACCTTAAGCTCTTGCCCGGCATTTACGGTAATTTTATAATACGCCGCTTGCTCAAACTCCAGCGCTGGTCCGTTATATTGGCCGGGTGTAATTTGAACAGCGGTTCCTAAACTGTCTCCGCCAACAGCGTCGGCAGCCTGGACTTTGGTTGGATTTATTAGGCAACCAAAAAATGCAGCCACCACAAGAATAGCTAAAGGTTTAACGATGCATTTTATGCAAGCTTTCATTATTGTCCTTATGTTTACTTAATTAAGCTCATTATAGCGCCTTGATTCAGTTTTTACAAAAGATAAACCTGTTGAGATAATTATTTGACATTCGTTCTAGCTGCATATCAAGCGCTACCTGAATCTCAAAGCCTTCCTTTCTGTCGCAACAACCCTCGCCACAAAAGTGGTTCAGTCTGCAGGGAAGGCAGATGTTGCGCTAGAAAGGTGGGTTTTGAGATTCAGGTAGCCCTAACTTGCCAACAAGGACAACTCCTGATATAATAATTTCGGTTTTTACCTAAGAGATTCCTGGAGGAATCATGTACATTGGTAACTCAACCCGCGATGAGTCAAACACATTTAGCGTTGAGGTGGCTTTCTACATTCCCGACGGTGGGCAACCGCGACTACAACAACCACAATCGTTGTATCAACGCCCATCCGACGGCAAAGTATTTGTCGCCGGGCGCGAAGGACAAGCATACGCTCTGCGCTTGCGCAACCTCACATTTGAACCGCTGGAATTTGTTGTTGCCATTGATCAACGTGATGTTTGTAGCGACCTTCCAGCTAGCCTGGAAAATCGTGGCATCGTTATTTCCAATAATGACATTCACGTATTTAAAGGCTGGCGGCACAATGACGATGAGGTGGGCGAATTTGTTTTCGGCACACCACCGCAATCTATTGCTGCACAGGCCACAGGTAATGCGTCTGGAGTCGGGATTATCGGCATTGCTGCTTTCCGCATGACGCGCGCATCGTTGCCTCGTCCCAGTCGTCCTAATTATGGTTACGGCGCAGATAACCTTAAGGACTTCCATCAGAATCCGCCTGCCACAATGGGAGGCGGCCTTGGAACTGGCATTGGCAATACTGTTGAAAGCCACGTCCCTCGGATCAGATTTATGAGGTCCAGCCAAAGCCCGGCAATTCTCGAAATCGGTTACAACACCGAGGAAGTACTAAACGCAATGGGTCTGCTCTTGCCGCCCGAGCCGGTTGCATTCCCGCAGCCACAGGCTTTTGGCG
>JAEHDC010000040.1 GCA_016880595.1 Candidatus Saccharimonadota bacterium | reverse complement strand
GATCGCAAAGAAGTAAAAGATCTTTTAGCGTATTTGAGGCTGCTTTATCAGCCGGCAGATCGTGCTAGTTTTTTGCGCATAGTTAATGTGCCAACCCGCGGCTTGGGTGGCGTGTCTGTTCAAAAGTTTTTGGATTGGCAATTAAGAGAAGATCTGACATTTTTGCAGGCTTTGGGCAGGGCAGAAGAGCTGACAGAGCTTACTCCAAAAGCACGCAAGAATTTTGCCGATCTTGGCGAAATGCTGGCGCGCTTGAACGAGGAGATTGAAGATAGCAATTTGCCAGAGCTGCTTGAGACGCTCATCCGCCGCATTGATTATTTTGGTTATCTTGAGGATGGTTCGCCTCAGGCTGAAGATCGGGCAGCTAACGTTAAAGAGTTGGTCTCGGTGGCTAGACAGTATGCAGATGTTGGTCTGGCGGGTTTTTTGGAAGACGTGGCGTTGATTAGCGATTTTGACGCATCCAAGGAAGACCAAGAATCCATTACATTAATGACCATGCATGCCGCTAAGGGCTTGGAGTTTCCTTGCGTTTTTATGATTGGCATGGAAGAAAGCATTTTTCCAAGTGGTCGCGCATCTTACGAACCAGAGCAAATGGAGGAGGAGCGTCGCCTCTGTTATGTGGCTATGACTCGTGCGCGTGAAGAGTTGGTTTTGACCAGCGCCGCCAGCCGGATGCTTTATGGCACAACTCAGCACAATCCGCCGTCGCGATTTTTGGTGGATATCGACGGTAAGTCTGACGTGCAACAAACAGAAACGTACAGTTACAGCCCGACCAATTTGCCAACCGATGAGCCGCGCTATGTGCCAGAGCCAGAAACTCGTGATATTCGCGTTGGCGACACTGTGCGTCACAGAATTTTTGGCAGTGGCAAAATTGTGGAGCTAAACGGCAGCAATGCTTCTATTGAATTTGCAGTTGGAATTAAGAAGTTGAACTTGGATTTTGCGCCTTTGGAGCGGGAATAAAAAATAGCCCTTTTGGGCTTTATAATCTTAAAGTAAGTAACAGAGTGAGGTTCTGTCTTGCAGGCGGCCACCGTAGTGATGGCCGCCTGCGAAGAGGTTAGTCGGATTGCTGAGAGCCGCCGCCATTACTTTGTGGGTTTTGGCGTTGTGGCCGATGGTGTTGACCACCACGACGTTGTTGTCTCGAGCCACTGTCGCCTTGTGGGCGCGGTGACTGTTGCGGAGTTGGCTGCTGTTGGCGGCCAACTCCTTCAAGCCAAGACATCATACCCTCGTACTGCTCATCGGTCGTTTCAGGGAGCGCATCTACGAAGGCCTCCATTCCGGCCACAAGGGCGCTTGTATGATCGGTAGTCCTGCGAGTCTCGCTATAGGCCTTAAGGGCCGCGGTGCGTGCACGTGCGTACTTGTTTGTCGGAGCGGTTGTCGGCACTGCTGGTGCAGGCGCCGGCGCAGCTTGTGGAGCCTCTTGCTCTTCCTCTTCCTCAGGCTCAAGTTCAGACTCTGATCCTGTTTCCGGATTATCGCTATTATTTGGCGAATGGTTCTGGCTAAAATGCCTCATCACACTGTCGTACCTCGTCTTGATCCAATTGTAAATCTTGGTAAATTTTGTCTTGGCCAATCCGATCATAAAACAAATCGTTGCAATTGCCAGTAGCACGCGCATAGCTGCGACACAGCTAATAATAAACTGCGTGCCTTTTCCTGCCTGGATGTAATAGATACGCTCCAGTTGGTTAGCCATCGCTGCGACACTCGCAACGACAGACATAGCAAGGAAAGTAACCTCTCCGTATAGTTTTGTACTCTTGAGCTTTATAAACTCAAGCACAAACAAGCATACCAGGAACCCCGTTATTATCAGCTGCAGGGTAAATGCTGGCTCCGTGGAGAACCAGCTGACAGCGCTGAGTCCAATGAGTAGTACGTAAGGCCACTTTTTGGACTGGCTTTTACTCCTAATAAGTAGCAAAATGCTCGTAAAGAGCAAAATCGGTGCCACCGCAGACGGGAACATCTGGGTGCTCGGCTTCTGGCCGAAGAAAAAAATCCACCACAGGATTGCAAACTGTTGCACGGCCACTACCTCTCTTGCGTAGACGGATAACCTCACTCTGTTAAAGTACATCCAAAACTGCCTAAAACAGAGTGAATGATAGAGATTATAATAACATAAAAATTGTTGTAATGCAAGTATTTAGCGCAAGTAAAAAGCGCTATACTACTCATATGACACACATCAAGCGTATATATGCGGCAGCTGGGCGCAAGCTGCACAATGCGGCGTCGCCCCTGTTGAGCAAATACTTTAACGAGGGGCACGTGCGCTCCAGAGTTCTTATTATAAATAGAGCAAATGAAATACTTTTGGTCAAGAGTTGGTTTAGCCAACAGAGGTGGTCAATGCCTGGTGGCGGTGTTCGACGCGGTGAAGATTTGGCCAGGGGTGCAGCGCGCGAAGTTTTTGAAGAAACCGGCTTAAAAATATCGTCAGATCAGCTCAAAGATCTCGGTAAAATTCGTGACGAGCGCCTAAATTACACCTTTACCGTAGAATGTTTTATGATAAGAGTTGAAAAGATAAAGCCCAAAGTTAAACGTCAACATCGTATAGAAATGCTAGAAATAGCCTGGTTTCCTCTGGAATGCCTGCCAGAAAATACTAGCGCAACGGTGTTAAAGGCGCTAGAGATTGCGCAGAATTGAACATTTATAAATTAGTTAAATGCTCTTTTTCTTGATCGTTGGACCCATTTACGCCCCTATAGTTAGAATTAATATTATTAAGACGCAGATACTGCCCAATGATACTGTTTTATTGAATACGCCGCTGGACTCTGTTAACTTGCTGTTGTTGTTAATACAGGCCTCGCGATAATCGTTAATTAGCAGGTCATAGTACTCTTTTTCGGAAAATTTTTTGAGTATTCTCGTGTCCGTAGTATTGTCTCCTGGTGCGTCAACAAAATTTCCTGCCATTAGGCAGGATTGAACCATCAAGGCTATACTTACTAGTAAACCAAGTGCTGCCATAATTAGCAATAGCAATATTCTTCTATCTGTTATGGCATAGGGGAAGCTAGCGATTTTTTCTGATGATAGGCCAACTAATACAAACCACACGCCAATGACGCCGAGGGTTTTGTTGTGATTGTTGGAGATATCTGCGTCAAGCCGTCCAAGTCGATCTATTAGTGCGCTTATAGTTAATCTCTGTTTCTCGAGGTACGACGTATCATTGCCTTTCGTCTGATTGAGATTTAGCTTCTTCCTCATGCTTCGGCCTCCTGTAGTCATAATGGTTAAGAAAGCGCAATTTGTCAAGAATGCGTGCAATTTTTTGCAAAATCTGCTATAATACTTTTTAGCAATCATTATGAGATTTGTCAATTTTGTTAAATGGGTGAGGAAACTGAGGTGGGTCGGTGCAATTATTGCAGTGTTATTATTTGTGCTGCTTACAGTTGTGCCTGTTTCTGCTACAAACGCTGAAAACGAGCGCGTTATTACTATTTATCACGATGGTATTGAGCAAACAATTGTAACAGATGCCACCACTGTTTCTGATGCGCTTAACCGCGCTGGTGTTGCAATGGCAGAAAATGATACAGTTGAGCCTGGTCTTAACGCCGAGCTTACTGCTAACTCCTATAGTATTAATGTTTACCGCGCGCGCCCAGTTGTGGTCGTGGACGGCACTCAGCGCTATAATGTTATGACCGCGCACACTAGCGGTAAAGAAATTGCTGCGGCGGCTGGTTTAACTCTTTATGACGAAGATACATATACTCTTACGCGCATCGACGACTTTTTAAGTGAAGGCGGCGTTGGCTTAAAATTAACCATTGATCGCGCCGTTCCTATTCAGCTAAATCTGTATGGCGTAACGTCCGAGGTCCGTACACAGGCAGAAACTGTTGGCGATTTACTAAAAGAAAAGGGCGTAACTATGACTTCTCAGGACGGCAGCAACCTGTCTCTTGATACGCCAATAACATCTGGTATGCTTGTTTCGGTGTGGCGCAATGGCGTTCAAACTGTCACTGTAGAGGAAGCTGAGGCGTTTACAACGCGCCAGATTCAGGATGCAGACAAAGCAGTAGGCTACTCTGAAGTGCAGCAAGCCGGTGTTAACGGCAAAAAATTAGTTACCTACCAAATTGAGATGAAGGATGGCGTTGAGGTCAGTCGCACTGTTATTCAAAGTGTTGTAACACAGCAGGCAACTGAGCAAATTGAGGTGATTGGCGCTAAAAGCTTGGGCAACGTTTCTGCTGATAAAGCTAGCTATATGCAGCAAGCTGGTATTGCTGAATCTGATTGGACTTATGTGGATTATGTTATCGAGCGCGAGTCTCATTGGAACGTTGGCTCAACAAGCTCAAACGGTTGTTATGGCCTTGGTCAAGCTTGTCCTGGTAGTAAACTCGTAGCTGCTTGTCCAAACTGGACATCCGACCCGGTCTGTCAATTGCAGTTCTTCACCTCTTATGCTAACCGTTATGGTGGCTGGGCTGGCGCATATAATGCTTGGTTGGCTCAGGGCTGGTGGTAATGCCAGCCCCAAAGAAGTCGCTCGGTCAACATTGGTTATTTGACTCACGAAGTTTGGGTGCAGTTTGCGATGCTGCGCAGCTTTTGCCAGAAGATGTTGTTTTGGAGATTGGCCCTGGGCTTGGCCCTCTGACCGCTGAACTCGCGCAACGAGTTAAGCAAGTTGTAGCTGTAGAATTTGACGAAGACCTTGCTAAAGATTTGCCAAATAGAGTTGGCGCTTCAAACGTAACAGTTATAAATTCTGACATAAAAAAGTTTGACCTTTCTAGTTTGCCAGATAATTATAAAGTGGTAGCTAATATTCCGTACTACATTACAAGTGCTATTGTGCGCTTGCTAATCGAAAGCCCAACGCCGCCGCGTAGTATCACGCTTTTGGTGCAAAAAGAAGTGGCACAAAGAATTGCAGCCAAGCCGGGCGACATGAGTATTTTGGCAGTTAGCGCTCAGTTTTACGCTGAGCCGCAGCTAGGCCAGATAGTCTTGGCTAATAAATTTGATCCGCCGCCAAAGGTGGATTCGCAAGTTATAACTTTGCAAATGCGCTCCAAGCCATTGTTTGCTGATGTTCAGCCAAAGGACTTTTTAAAGGTTGTAAAAGCTGGCTTCAGCGAAAAACGCAAAACGCTGCGCAATAGCCTAAGTGGCGGCCTTCAGCTCCAAAAGGCAGATGCGGAAGAGCTTTTAAAAGCAGCAAAGATTGACCCGGGCGTTCGTGCCGAACAGCTATCTCTAAAAGATTGGCATAAAATAGTTGTAGCGATTCCGCAAAAATTGTAAGTGGTTTTTTGCGGAATCGCCGATATCGTACTTATACCTGCATTGCATCAAGAATTGTTTGCTCTGCTAAAATGTGCAAATCTCGCTCCCAGAAAGAATAGCGGCCAACGTCGGTCTTAATGTGCGGCAAGACATTTTCTGTGATGAGCCTGTCTAAAGTTGGAGTGTTCCCGTAACGCCGCACTACCCGTTCCTTTGACCATGTAACTGGATACCTCTGGATTTTTGTAACCCATTCCGTAATGGTCTGGCCGTGTACCTGTGCTTCAAGTAGATCAGCTATGCTGTCTAACGTCACGCGCGCATGGCGGTCGGCAAATGTTGGATCGACGCTAACAAGATCGCCGTCACTAATATATCGCTGAATTCTGAGTCCACTGCATCTTAAATAAACCTCAGCTGCTGTCCTTGTAATAGAGGTAGCCTTAGTAAGCTCTATTTTTTGCACTAGCAACGTAACAGAATCAGCTACGATGTAATAGGCTTTAGCAATTTTATATGCCTCAAGCTCTCCATTTTTAGCAAGTAGTTGAGCCATCCTTGTTGTGCAATGCAAACGTCTAGCAGCTTGTGACGAGGAAATGATTGTTTGGCCAGGCCTGTTGCAAAGGTTCAAAAAGCTACGGGCCTTACTCTTAGGGTCAACAGTTGAGTCCCGTAAGAGCTGATCCAAATCATCTACATAATACTCGTAAGAAAGAGCCCCAGTAATTGGTTTTAGCAATCCAATACTTCCCCAACGTGATACGGTCGAATGTTTAATTCCAAAAACACTCTGTATCTGCTTGCTAAAAACTGTTGGCCGTGCCTCGTCATTGCTCATATCTTCCACTTTCTCAAGCTGGTAGGTACAAATACACTATAATAATTGCAGCTTTTGGTCGCAAAAACAACTAGAAATTTTTGGAAGTTTGTGGTGTAATAAAAGTATGTACGTGGTAAAAACCCACCAACCTATGTTTTTGATGATGCGCCAGCGCGGCGCCTGACTTTTTATCTCTAATAAGCTACAATAAAGTAAACACTCAAAGAAGGTAATTTAAGTGAAGACATTTTATATCGCTACCGCTATCCCTTATGTAAACGCTGCGCCACACATTGGTCATGCTTTGGATTACTCCTTAGCTGACGTTTTGGCGCGCTACCACAAACAGCTTGGTCAAGACGTGTTCTTTCAGGTTGGAACAGATGAGCACGGTACAAAAATTGCAGAAAAGGCTAAAGAAACTGGCAAAACTCCAGAAGAATTTGTAAATGAAATCGTCCCGGTTTGGCATGATTTTCTTAAGAAGCTTAACGTAGATTATACAGCGTTTTTACGCACAACTGGCGACGAGCATCAAAAAACTGCGCAATACGTCTGGCGCCAACTAAAAGACTATATTTATAAAGGCAATTACGAAGGCTGGTACTGCGTTGGCTGCGAGTGTTTTGTCTCGCCAACAGAGGCGGCGGCTAACAACGGTGTATGCCCAATTCACAAGAAACCATACGTTAAGCTCAGCGAGCAGAATTATTTCTTTAAATTGAGCGCATTTGGGGAGCAAATTAAAGCCTCATTAATTGCTGGTGAGACTAAAATTGTGCCGGCCTTCCGTCAAAAAGAAACGCTGCAACTAATAGAAAGCGGCTTGGATGACATCAGTATCTCACGCCCCAAAAAGCATCTGGAG
>JAEHDC010000039.1 GCA_016880595.1 Candidatus Saccharimonadota bacterium | reverse complement strand
TTGGCTCTTCTTCTTTTGGAACCTTGGCATTTTTCTTGCCGTCGGTTATGTACGGCCCAAAGCGGCCATTTAACACTTTAATCCCCTCTTTTTCAAAAACTTGGATTGTCATCTTGGCGCGTTTTTCTGCGTCGGCTTTAATAAGCTCGTTAGCTGTTTGCAGACTAACGCTGTACGGATCTTCTTTGCCGAGGCTGACATAGCGCGGGCCAATTTTTATATATGGGCCAAAGCGACCAATGTTGGCTTGGATTTCCTCGCCGCCGTCTGTGTGGCCAACTACGCGCGGCAATTTAAAGAGCTCCATGGCTTGCTCTAGCGTAATTGTGTCCATGTTCATGCCGGCTGGGATGCTGGCAAATTTTGGCTTTTCTTCATCCTCGGCGTTGCCCATTTGCACCATTGCACCGTAGCGGCCAAAGCGCGCGCTAACTGGTCGTCCGCTCTTTGGATCAACACCAAGCGGACGCGATTGCATGGCTTCGGCGCGACTGATGTCAGCCGAGCTTTCCACTGTTTTATGGAACGGTCCGTAAAAATTGTGCAGCATTTTTTGCCAGGCAATTTTGCTTTCGGCTATGTCATCAAAGCGTTCCTCTACGTCTTTAGTGAAGTCATAGTCGATGACGCTTGGGAAATGCTCTACCAAAAAGTCTGTCACGACTTTGCCAATATCTGTTGGGACAATCTTGCCCTTATCATCTGGGATTGGCTCGTTTGTTTGGCTACGCTCGATTTTGCCAGATAGTAATTTTAAGCGCACAACTAGACGTTCACCGCCGGTGACGTCGGCTTTTTCTACATAGCCGCGGTCCTGAACTGTACTGATTGTTGGCGCGTAAGTACTTGGCCGGCCAATGCCTAACTCTTCTAGTTTGCGCACTAAGCTGGCCTCTGTGTATCGGGCTGGAGCGCGGCTGTAAGCTTGAGCAGCTTCGGCAGTTTGCAGTTTTAGCTCGTCACCTTTGGCTACTTCTGGCAATAAACCGTCATCGGAATTTTTGTTATCGCCGTAAACTTTTAAAAAGCCTGGGAATTGTACGACTTCACCTTTGGCTTCCAGCGCATCCTTAGTTTTGCTGCCAGCGATGGTAATGGTGGTCTTCTCTACTTTGGCGGCGGCCATTTGGCTAGCCACAGCACGTTGCCAGATGAGTTTGTATAATTTTTTTTGTTGAGCATCGGCGCCAGCCTCATGTTCGGTCGCGTTTGTTGGGCGAATTGCTTCGTGCGCCTCTTGTGCGCCAGCAGATTTTGTTTTATAAGTGCGCACCTGAACGTACTCTGGCCCAAATTCTTTGGTGACTAAATCGGCCATGGCGGCTACGGCAATTTTGCTTAGATTTACAGAGTCAGTACGCATGTAGGTGATTTTGCCTTCTTCGTACAGGCGTTGCGCCAACATCATAGTTTGTTTTGGGCTGAAGCCAAGCTTGCGCGATGCCTCTTGCTGTAGAGTGCTTGTGGTGAATGGTGCGCTTGGGCTGCGCGTGCCAGGTGTTTTTTGAACATCGGCAATTGTGCAGTCGCTGGCGGCTAGCGCCTCAAGAAACTCCTGCGCTTTTTCTTCTGTTGGATAAGTTTTGACCGCGGCGGCGTTTAGCTCGGTGCCGTCATTAAGCTTAAATTGCGCGGTGACTTTAAACGAAATTTCTGGGGTGAACTTTTCTATTTCACGCTCGCGCTCAACAATTAACCGCACGGCAACAGATTGTACGCGACCAGCGCTGAGACCAGGGCGAACTTTGCGCCACAAGACCGGGCTAAGCTCGTAGCCAACAATCCGGTCCAAAATCCGGCGGGCTTGTTGGGCGTTTACCAGTGCCACATCAAGTTGGCGTGGGTTTTTTACGGCATTTTCTATGGCTGGCTTGGTGATTTCGTGGAAGACAATCCGTTTGGTGGCAACAGGTTTTAGTTTAAGGACTTCACTGAGGTGCCAAGCTATCGCCTCCCCTTCGCGGTCTTCATCCGATGCTAGCCAAACGGTTTCTGCTTCTTTTGCAGCTTTGCGCAGCTCGGCAACAGTTTTCTTTTTATCTGGTGAAACTTCATAGGACGGCTCAAAGTCATGCTCGATATCAACGCTCATCCCCTTTTTGGGCAGATCACGGATGTGGCCAAAGCTGCTTTTAACAATAAAATCGTCGCCCAAATATTTGGCGATTGTTTTTGCCTTGGCTGGCGACTCAACGATAACTAGGTTTTTGCTCATGTTTTGTTATACTCAATGCTTCACAAAATAGCACAGGTACGTATAATTGTGCAAGTTGTGCGTTTGATTTTAAGCAAGAATAGCACGATTTGCAAGTGTTTTTAGAATTTAGTTGATTTTTTGCATTTTTAACAATAATTCTCTATGTTAGCCAGATCTGCTATATTTAATGTATGGATCAAGCCGACATAGCAAACTGGAAACCGCTTTTTAAAATTGCCAGTTTTTGCGCGTTAACTGTTGTTGCGTTTACTTTAATTCAAATTATTGTTTACGTTGTTAGTCTGCCACCAGATACGGTGGCGGGTTTTTTTGATTTAATGAATAAAAATCCTTTGCAAGGTTTATTGTCTTTAGACTTAATTATGCTTGCTGATTACGCTCTCCAAATTCCTTTAGTGCTCGTTTTGTACATAACTTTGCGTCGCAGTAATCAGTCTTATGTGCTAATTGCAGCGGCTATTGGTTTGATTGCAATTGCCATATATTTTGCATCTGGTATATCTTTTGATATGCTGACGCTCAGCAGCCAATATGCATCAGCCAGTACTGAGGCGCAAAAGACGGCGTTATTAGCGGCCGGTGAAGCACTTTTAGCTAATTATCAAGGCACTGCATTTAATGTTAGCTATGTGATGCTAGCTAGCTCCTTTTTAATATTTTCTGCAGTCATGCTTAAAAGCCACGTTTTTAGCAAGAAAACCGCGTATGTTGGAATTATTATGGCATTTTTTATGCTATTACCGCCAACTGCCGGAATGATAGGAATTGTTTTTTCCTTTGTGTCGCTTGTACCAATGATTGCTTGGTTTATATTAATCTCTAAAACACTGTTGAAGCTGAGCCGCTAGGTGTATTAAGAATCAAACCGATGTACACCGGCTATGTTCAACACAATAACGCCGGCAATAATTATTAGGATGCCGACCGTTTTTAAGGGTGTTAGTGATTCATGAAATATTAATAATCCAGTGACAACTACTAGTGCCGTTCCCACGCCCGCCCATATTGGATATACGACGTTAAGGGGTAGCGTCTTCATAGCAATTGATATCACCCAGAAGGATAGTGAGTACCCTAGTATGACTATGATTGATGGTATTGGTTTTGTGAAGCCATGAGATAACTTTAAACTTGTGGTTGCGATTACTTCAAAGACAATTGCCGCCGCCAAAAAAAGCCATGATTGCATAGCAAAATTCTCCGCTTAAATTAATGATTGTCCCAGAGGCTCACTCTGGCAATCCGCCGCCGCCAAGCACTAATTTTACGAAGTTTATTTTATTATATTTATATTATCACATTGGTATTTTTATTTCAACTTTAGTAAACCTGAATCTCAAAACCTTCCTTTCTGTCGCAACGGCCCTCGCCACAAAAGTAGTTTAGTCTGCCGGGAAGGCAGATGTTGCGCTAGAAAGGTGGGTTTTGAGATTCAGGCGCCTGGAGTTTTGCTTAGATGCGCGAAGCTTAATATGGCATTAATCGGTACATGTACTCTAGCGCGGCTATTTGCGTTTTTTTATTTTTTTGTAGATATATCCACCAAGCAACGGTAATATTACTGTAATAGTTATAGCAATTTCTATGGCCGAGATTATCACGTCGGGCCATGAGTATATCTGCAAAAAATAACGCGTCAAGTCAATGACTGCGAAAATTATCAATAAAACATAACCAATAATTCTCTTTTTTCTTGCGAATGCCCAGATGGCAGAAATGAAGATGGCAAGATTAAGTAAAGAGATGATTGTGAGTAATAGCAAACTTTTTTCCATAAGATAATTATAATACTTTTGTTGACAAAGATGGCGCATATGGAGAAAGAATCTGCCAAGGCGCCATCTTTGTCATTTACCAATTATTAAATTTGGACACAAGCAAGGGCTAGACCCCATACCCATACCCACCAGGGCTGTCCTACGAGGTTTTTTGCTTCGTAGGAACCGGCAATTACGCGATATGCAGTTACCCCCATGAGCCATATAACAATTGGGTCCGCTACAACTGGATACGCCACGCCGTTTGACCTGTGCTTAACAACCTGAGTAAGAGTTTCGCCGTCGGTAGTGAACCGAGTTGAGATGTCATTGCCGTTTGCGTCTTTTGCGTATAGCGAAGGCACAAATGCGACTAGATCGCCATCTGCGTTAATCACAGCGGCCGAGCCGCCATCTGGCGACACTTCAATCTTACTCCCCATGGCCAACGAAAACGAATATGCGTACTCTGTTGGTGCTTTTTTGTTCTTGATTGTAGTTAAGAACTGAACGCCGGCATCTGTGGGGATGACGGTATTGGCGCTTCCGTTTTGGTCGCTATAGACAACCATTCCATCGCTGGTTTTTTTGCTGTAACCGCTGCTTGTGGTATTCGGCAAACTGATGGTCAAGGCCAGACTTGGCGACTGAAGTGTAACCCCTTTGCTTGGGTTGGTCGGCACATCAACTACTGCTGTCTGCGCTATTGAGTCTACGTCAGTTGTGGATGGTGTAGCGGCGGAGACAAGGCTATCGTTCCAGGCATCGACTTTGCTTAATGCGGAAATTGTTTCGTTTGTCGTGGCAATGTCGTTTGTGTTGGCATATGCCACGCCAGATGATGTAATGACGATAGTAATAGCTACTGCAGCAGCAGTAGCTGCTGCTAGTGAGCATTTTGTGCGCATACTAACCTCACAATTGAATGGCCATTCTATAATTGGTGCAGTGCAATGTCATTTGACTAGGCGACTAAAGCCACTATACTAAATGTTCCCTATGTAATCAAGACATCTCTAAACAAAGATATTGTTAAATAAACAGCGCAGCATCCAGTGGCAATACCTCCACTGTAAGGATCATCTTGTTGGTGCTGTCATCAAAGTAGTCTGCCTCACGAAGAGAATACGTTGCTGTTTCTATGAAATCAAAAAAAGTTATAATGCGCTAATCTGTTGGTATCATATCAAGCGCTGTGACGATGGTTGCAATGTTTATGTGCCGTAAGTGCGCTAGGTTAAAATGAATGATCGTACAATTTACTTTTTTAGCTCTTTTGAGCGTTTAAACAATTCCTGCCAAAGCTCCGCTTTATCTGTTTGGTCGCTAAGTTCGAGAGAGATATATTCTATTAACAGCTCTCTTGGAGCTTGAGTAGCGGCGTTAATCTGGTCTAAAAGAGTTGAGTTATTCATTTTAATCTTTGCTTCCTGCTCGCGCTCCTTGTCCTCTTGCTCTAGCCGCTTTACTTCAGCTAGGCCGGGACCTAATTATCCACCGTATTTTTACATAATTCCCCATTTATTATTGCCAAGCGGTCGGATTGTGCCGTTTATTTCTAGCATTGTTAGATTTTGCGTAAAGATGTGCGGAGCCAGTTTACTGCGAATTTGCAGCTCATCGGCATCGCGCACTCCGCTGGCCATCAGTTTGATAATGCAGGCTTCCTCGGCATTGTTAGCCAAAGGTAGTTTTGTTTGTGTGATGGTTCTGGGCTGACTGGCGCCGATTTCGTCCAAAATGTCATTCACGGAGGTGATTAGCCGCGCGCCGCTGGTAATTAAACGGTTTGTTCCTTGGCTCATTGGATTGGTGATATTGCCAGGCACGGCCATGACCGGCCGATTGTAGTCCAGTGCAAAGCCAGCGGTGTGCAGTGTGCCACTTTTGATAGCAGCTTCGATGATCAAAACGCCATCGGCAATGGCAGCAACGATGCGATTGCGCGCAATAAAGTTCATCTGGTAGACGGCATCGCCAGGCGCATATTCACTAACCAGCGCTCCCCTATTTTGGACGATTTGCCGTGCCAAATTATGGTGAGCGCGCGGATGAATTGCGTCTAGCGGTGTTGGCAAGACGGCGATGGTTCGACCACCGGCGTCCAGTGCGGCTTGGTGCGCAACACCGTCGATTCCCAGCGCCAGCCCACTTACCACAATCACTCCCCTTTTGGCTAGTTCAAAACTGAGTTTGTAGCCAATTTCTTTGCCGTAGGTGCTGGGCTTGCGCGTGCCGACAATTGCCACTGTTGGTGCTCGCTTGGTTGGTAATTCTCCTATTAAGTATAAGCTTTTTGGAAAGTTGGCAATATCTCCTGTAAACTGTAAAAAATTTTGCTCTTGAGGTGAAATTTGGTTGATTTTATCCATAAAATATTTAAAAAAGTGTTGACATAAACTTTAAGGCGTGTTATATTAATATTCGGTAAGCCTGAAAGGGCAAAACCGCACCTTATACCCCCAAATTCTAGCATTCATTCCCTCGGGAGTGAAGTTAGATTGCGCACAACGTGCTTTTAAAGTTTCTACCCTCCACTTTAATTGCTTACAAGCGTTGTGTGCATACTAACCCCTTTAACCGGCGGACCTCTTAAAATTCGTGAGGTGGGTCACGCTAATGCCCGAAATTCGGGTGGGTTGAAGGGTGAAATGGCGCCAGGTGATGCCCACCCTTACCTGGCGCTATTTTATTTGGGATTTTTTATAATCAATTTTGATGGTGGGACTGCCGCAGTAATTTCTGCTACGACAGCCCCGAACAACTAGACGGTAATTAGGCCAAGAATGCGGGCGTTGTTGTAGTATGTTGGATACTCTCTGAGCATCATTTCCAACATTCTTTTCTGGTCGCCGTTAGCTAGCTTGGTGTCAAAGGCACCGACATTAGCTATCAGACGACCAAAAAGAGCACCATTAACCTGCGTTGGCAAGTCGTCAAATTCTTCCAGCGTCTCAAAGCGCTCCTTAGCTCCAACGCCGAGGCACTGGATGTAAAGTGGGTACTGGCTGGCCAAATAAATTGTGGCAAGCAGTTCCCAGTGGTCATCCTGCGGCTCACCATCAGTAGCAAGCAACCCGTACGTTGGGTATCGCGAAACACCTTTGACAGACAAAGGTGTTATGCCGCTAAAGTTTTCAGTCTTTAGAGCGCGTGCCCAAGCCTCAATCTCGCCGTCGCTTATGCTGAATCCGGCTTTGCCAAGCATCCACTTAATGGCTGCAATGTAACTAGTGCCACCTATACTGTAGTTTTCCCAAACGTTCAGGAAACCCCGGCTGGTCGCTGGAGTGGCTTCTCCAATATCAACGATGGAGTGATGGAAAAATGCCACAGGCACACTTCCGTCATCGTCAAAGGCAAAGCCAGAAGCTAGTGCAAGATCGCCTACGCTTTGCATCGTACCGTCAGAGTATAGACAATTGGGCCATTCCTGAACGCTACCACTGAGGTCAAAAGCCGCAGTTACTGCGGATCTGTACACTTCTGGGTCAAGGCCTTTATTAAGAAATACGCTTTGCGCATGCTTATACAGACGCACCAAATGCGGTGCATCAGCATTCATCTTATTAAGATCAACAGCCACGAGAGCACCTCTCTAGTTGTTCTTGTTCGTAATCTGTTAAATACGAACGTAAAGTTAATTTTATTATAAGTAGGCAATTTTGTCTAGCCTTAGTTAAGTCTTAGATTTAGATGTCGTGCTGGGGTTTTAAATTTATTTCTTGACATATGCCTCATTTTAAGTTATGCTAAGCGAGCTTTGTCGGCCAATACGGCCGATTTTAAGTGTTCCTACTACTTTCTTGGGAGGGCTCGTGTCACGATCTGGTACAATTGATGCGGCAGCAAACCAAAAGACTAATCTTTTGAAGACGTTTTGGTTTGCAGGGCTGACAACGATGCTCATTTGGGCGCTAGTTGGATTTAATGGTGGCTTGCAAGATTTTTTGCAAGTTGTCACGCTGACCGTTCTCGAGATTACGTTTAGTGCCGACAATGCTGTTGTTAATTGCAGGTTGCTGCGTAACATGTCGCATTTTTGGCAGAGCATGTTTATGACAGTTGGAATTGTTATTGCTGTCTTTGTTGTCCGGTTTGCTTTGCCGATTTTTATCGTCATGATGACTGCCGGACTTGGCTTTAGCGACGTTTTGCAAATGGCGCTGAATGATCCTTTGCGTTATGCTGAGGAATTGCATTCGGCCGCGCCATTGATTGACGCATTTGGTGGTACTTTCTTGGTTATGATTGGCGTTGCCTTTTTTCTTGACCACGAGAAAGATGTTCACTGGTTTGCCTGGCTGGAGCGTCGCCTTGCACCGCTTGGTCGTTACGACAATATCACCATCTTTTTGATGATTGGCGTGGCGCTGGCGCTTTGCGCGACGGCACCAAGCGAACTTCGCCTTCCAATTGTCGTGGCTTCAGTGTCCGGAATATTTCTTCATCTTTCATTGGATCTTTTTGGCTCAATTGTTGAGTCGGATGATTCAGAAGAAGATGACGACAGCACCAACTCAAATGCTAAGACGCTTGGCACTCTAGCTTCGATTGTGATGTTTTTGCGTCTGGAGCTGGTTGACGCATCGTTCTCGTTTGACGGAGTGGTTGGCGCGTTTGCCATTACTACCTCTGTTGTGCTGATTTTCGCTGGCCTCGGCGCCGGTGCCATGTGGGTGCGATCAATGACAGTCTACCTTTTGCGCGCTGGCACCCTGGCTAAGTTCAAGTATCTTGAATCTGGCGCCATGTGGGCAATTTTTGTCCTCGGCGTCACTATGCTTGTAGCGCTTTACGACGTGGAACTTCCGGAGTGGTTTACTGGGTCAATTGGCCTGGTGATGATCTCCAGCGCGATTGTTTCAAGCACGATTTCTGCGCGCAATAAGTAGTTGGGCTCAGTTCCCCGTTGCCACACTGGTGGCGGGGAACTTTTATTGTATAATTGTTACTGCCCCTTAAACACCTTTGAGCAGGAGAAAAAATGAGCGAGTTTAGCGATGAAGCCGTCGTTCAACTTCTGGCAGATAGTTCGGTGCAAGCTGGACTGCGCCAAGTTGATAGAGCGGTTGAGCGTTGCCGCTGTGAGCGAGAACGAGGTGAAGGCGAAGGCAAACGCCTGGTCACGCACAAAGGCATTACGGCAGCGTTTGGTGATTGCGTTTATGCAATCATGCAAGAAGGCGGCTATAGGCCGCTTACGGTTTTTACC
This sequence comes from Candidatus Saccharimonadota bacterium, assembly GCA_016880595.1. GTDB lineage: Bacteria > Patescibacteriota > Saccharimonadia > Saccharimonadales > EFPC-124 > EFPC-124. The sequence continues at coordinate 9,587 of JAEHDC010000039.1, read as the reverse complement.
TTTAGGCTAACAGATGTAGCAACGCCCGGTTTTGCAGATAGCTTGCAACCTCGTCGCATATTTAATCTTGTGGAATACCTATGTGCTGGCGCTTCAGTAAACCTAGAAAGGCCTGATGCGCCAATTACAGTAACTCTACAAGATGTTAAATGTGCGTCAAGAGACGGTTTGGGGGCTAGGGACAAAACGGCGTTTGATGCATTGGTGCGTAAACAGCGTGAGCAGTCGAGAGCCGCAGACATGCTTACCACGTATTGGTATCGGCTATCGTTTTACAAGGACGAACCAATTTCAACATTTGAGGATGCTGCTTTTGGCGATCGCCGGCAAGCAATTCTTGAGGAGGTAATTAAGCCTCTCAGAGTAGAAGAAGCCCGTCTGCGGCAGCTCGGTAGATACGGGCATGCGGTAGAGCTTGCTAATCGTATTAGTATGATTGAAGTCGTCATGCGCGCCAATCCCACTATGGTTGATGCAGTCCCCTTGCCGATATTTGACATCTGCAAGGCAGAGTACGTCGCCAGGAGAGTTAAGACTAGCTTCCGGAATCCTGCTCTGGTAGCCGCTCGGGCTGCATGCGAGTATGACGCCGATCCGATCGGGGCTTATGAAGGAAGAAATTGGGGCTGGCGTCGGCATTTTAGCTGACGCTTAAGCTCCAAAAATGCCTGTGCGCAATGGCCTAGAGTCAAAGCGCACAGGCTATTTTATTTTACCAAAATGGTTGGCGCGGAATTGCGTTGCATGAAGGCTAAAACTATGATATAATAGCATTTTGTAAAGTAAATAGTGGCGCCGTTTATTAGGAAGGTTTCGTTATGAGCGATTCCCCGTCCGTACCCGCGCGCGTTGCTACAGGGTTCATTGCTATGCTTATAACGTGCACCCTCGAGATTCTACTTGCTGTTATTGGCAATGGTGATATTGTGCACCTTTCGGTCTACTTTCTGTTAATCGTTGGCATGGGCATGATAATTTGTATTATCGCTTCCCTTGCTATGCAGCAGGAAACGCTTAATTTTGCGGTCAAGCTGACAATTTTTGCCTTATTGTCCACTTGGGCTGTGGGAATGGTTACCTCGCCCTGGCTGTTTTGTAATACTTCAGGCTGGCCATTCCATCTTGCTTTGGTGGGAACGGCAAGTAGCCTAATCTACGTCTGGCGTCATCCGATTGATTATATTGATTATAATGACGATAACCTAGACGTCGAGTAAAAAAGGGACAAAACGACCGTAAAACCTTTCGTTCGGGGCGCGCTGCAAATTGGCGCGCCCGCATAATTACTACGTGCCGCTATTTACTTTTCGATCCTTACAGTTTCTTTATTAAAATTATCTTGCAAAAAAGCATCTGTTAACCTTAGAACATGCTCTGCAATTTCAGAAATTTCTTCCCGTTCTTCGTGGCTGAGGTGGCCGAGCACAAACTCGCTGGCATCAGCTTGCGGTTTAAATTCATTGGCAATGCCCACGCGGATGCGCGCAAAATCTGCGCCAATTGCGCTGATAACGCTTTTTAAACCGTTATTTCCGCCATCACTGCCGCCGATTTTGGCGCGAATTGTGCCCAGCGGCAAATCCAATTCGTCATGAATTGCCAAAATGTCACTTGGCTCAATCTTGTAGAAATTTGCAACGGCAATCACCGCCTCACCAATTAGGTTATAATAAGTTTGCGGCTTTATGATAATTATTTTTTGATCGCCAATGTAGCCCTCGGCAACCTCGGCTTTAAACTTGTCTTTAGGCAGCCAATCTAGGCTATATTTTTTTGCTGCAGCATCGGCCATTTTAAAGCCAATGTTGTGCCGCGTACCTCTGTAATTTGCGCCTGGGTTGCCAAAGCCGACAATTAATTTCATTGTAGGACTACGCCTCGTTTTTTTGAGATTTTTCTTCGCGGAAACTAAACTTTACAGGTGTGCCGGTGTAGTCGTATTTTTCGCGCAGCATGTGCTCCAGATAGCGTTTATATCCCCAGTGTAGCAGTTTGAGGTGGCTGCCAAAAATCACAAACCACGGTGGCGAAGTGTCAGTCTGAACCATGTAGCGCAGGCGCGGATGTGTATTTTTAAGCCCGGCTGGCGGATGGCTAGAAACGGTAGTTTGCAACAGCTTATTTAGGTCGGAAGTTTTGAGTTTTTGCTGGCGACGCTCGTCGATTTGCATAACCAAGTCAAAAATTCTGGCCACGTTTTGGCCGGTGATAGCGCTGGTAAAAATTAGCGGCGCCCATGGCGTATGCTGATAGTCGGCCAAAAGTTCTTTGGCAATCTCATCGCGGCTGAATGGCGTTTTGTCTTCCAAACTGTCCCACTTGCTAATTGCAATTATTAGACCTTTGCCAGCCTCTTTTATGATGCCAGCTAGTTTTTGATCCAGCGAAACGTGCAGGTCGTTGACGTCAATGAGGAGCAAGCAAATGTCAGCTTCTTCAATGGCTTGCAGACTGCGCAAAACGCTGAACTTTTCTATGCCTTTGTCTATTTTGCCGTTGCGGCGAATGCCAGCGGTGTCCAAAAGTTCAACATCGCGCTGATTGTAACGCAGGCGCACGCGGTTGACGTCGCGCGTGGTGCCGGCTACATTGCTGACGATGGCCTGCTGCTTGCCGGCCAAGGTGTTAAACAGGTTGGACTTGCCAACATTTGGGCGGCCAATTAGCGCTATGCGCAGGATTCCGTCGCTCGGCAAATCGCTGGCTGGTGGAATTTCGGCGGCTGCGGCCTGAAGCGCTTCCTCTACTCCGCTGTCGTGCTCGGCACTGGTGCGCAAGATGGTTTTAATGCCAAGTCGCAAAAATTCTTCGCTCGGCAGAGCTTCTTTTTTGTCGCATTTGTTTACCAAAAGTAGCACTGGTTTTTTGGATTGCAGGGCTTTTTTGGCAACCAAGCGGTCGTCATCGTTGGGGATTAGCGTGCCGTCCACTACTACCAAGATCACGTCAGCAGCGGCTGAGGCTTCGGTAATTTGTTCTTTAATTGTGGCTTCAAATTCGTCGCCTGGCTCTTTTAGGCCGGCAGTATCTACTAACCAAAAGTTGTGATTTTTAAAGCTGACTTTGCCAACAACGCGGTCGCGCGTGGTGCCTGGCTCGCGCGCCACAATGGCCTGCTGCCAGCCAACCATGCGATTGAACAGGCTGGATTTGCCCACGTTGGTTTGGCCAACAAGGGCGACGGTAGGAAGTTTTTTACTCATAATTAAATTAATTATAACATGAATTGAAGTTTTTTGGTGAAAAAGGTTTGAGAGGGCGCCGTTTGATGCGACGCCCTCGTTACAATTACCCTACCGAGAGAAGCTCAGCTTCTAGGATTTTGGCAATAAGCCACGGAGGCGGCAATGTGTCGCCAATTGAGGTGGTGAGCGCAAAACCGCAGTCACCGCTACTTAGCGGAACGTTGTCGTCGTTGCCGCGAGCGTGAATCTCAACTCCAAATCTGAGCAGCAACTCTTCTTGTCCGCTTACTGGCCAGAAGTTTGTAACGCAAATGTACACATGCGGAGACCGTTTAGTCGGCCCAGTCAGCTGAATATGGCGTGGCCTATATCCGGTAATTGCCTCAGTAAGCTCTGGAACATTTGGCTCACAGCCTTCCCTGGCTGTTGCGATTATCGTTCCATCGCCGTTATCGAGTGTATCCAGCTGCAGATGGGCTAGTCTTGCTAGAATCTCGTCCGCTGTGGTGACGCTATCTGGTGTGATCAGAAAGCGTGGCTCAAGAAGTATAGCGTTAGTGCCAAGCGCTTGTTCTGGCTGTTCTGGCCAGACACGCTCAACTTTTATCATGACATTAACTCCTGTGGTAGTAGGAACTGCAATGGTTATAATAACATAAAGTCAAGCAATTGTAACTTGGGTCTCAAAACCCACCTTTCTAGCGCAACATCTGCCTTCTCGGCAGACTGAACCACTTTTGTGGCGAGGGTCGTTGCGACAGAAAGGAAGGTTTTGAGATTCAGGTATTGTAAGCCTGCAATTATAGTTTGTAAACAATTGCAAAATATGTTCTTTTTTATCACAATAAGTACATGCGAAAGAAAAAGAAAATAATAAAAGTAGTTGCGGGCGTTATACTGATTGCAATAGGCTTAATTATCGCTGCGCTTAGCGCGTACACGGCATATAAAGATCAACAATTTCAATGGCTGGAGCTTACTGTTGTTGGCGTTTTCATGACGCTCGTTGGCGGTTTGTTTATGCAAGATATGTCGGTTAAAGAGTTTTTTGAAATGATTTCGAATGTATTTGGGTTCTAATTTGTTAAAGCAGCTCAGATATTTGGAGTGCCTGTTTGTCCTTGCCGTATCTAATGCTCAACGAAGTTTGACTTAATACCTTTTTGACATTTTCTTCAATACCTATTTGCCGCCAGCCCTCTGCTCCAACAAGTATGTTAGTCTTTTTAAAAATGTCAATCTCGTCTGGCGCTTCAAACACCTTATCGTAAGTGCTGTTCGCAAAAAAATGGCACATCTTTGGGATGATGTCTAAATCAAACATGGCGGCTAATATCTCTTTGCAGCTCTTCTGTTCATCTGTCAAGCATGGGATTAATCGAACCCATCCAGATAATTTTTGGGATACCTTGCTAGCTTGCGGAGTATAAGTGGAAGAATTGTCGCTCCTGTAATAACCATACTGTTCAGACAAACTCCGGACAAGATTGTCTAGTAGGATGTTGGCAATAATCTCAAATAGTGGTAGCAGATTTCGATTATTTTTTGCAAAATCAGCATCTAGAATAAAATTGAAATGAAGGGTTTTTGTTTTTGCTACCTCTTCCGATAACCAAATAGTTTGACGTGATCGCGGCGATTGCGCTGTGTCTAGTTGGATCACGTTTTCAAGCGAATGCCATGGCGCCTCATGCAGCTCCTCCAGCTTATAATGAAGTTGCTCTAGATTGCCTCGTATATAATGTTTTTCTTCGGCGACTATCTGCGCAAGAATAGCCCCCAGTGTTGTTTCGTCAAACTGGACATCTATATCGGCTATATTAGCAATCAAGTTTTCGCCTACTGGCGTGTATGTATCTACCCTTATGCTAACTAAGCCGTTATTATAAGCATTTCCCTGATAAGTGTAATCGAGATAATAAAAAAGTTTGTGCTTTAAAAAAAGAGTATGAATAGCCCTGCAATAAAGGTGCTCATATGCATGAGCGGTTTGGATATCTTGGCTTGTCTTGATTAATACTACGCGTTTCATATGTTTGCTCCATAGACATTGTAGCACTTCACCTGCACGACCGAAGCCGTGCAGGTGAACTTTGAACTGGGCTAGAGCCTAACGGCTACCTCGCGAACCGCGACTCTTGCCACCGGAGCGGTTCTGGTTGGCCTTGCCATCGCCGTGGACGTTGACCTTCTTTGACCTTCGGCCGGAGGACCCGGACGACGAAGAGGAGGATCCAGAGCTGCTCGGGAAGAGCAGCGACAGGACGTCATAGCTCTTCTTTTTTGCTTTGCCCATTTTTAGGCATTCCCTTCAAACGGGACGAGGTCAAAACCTCATCGACCAGTGTGGAATGACTCGTCACGATGCATCAGTGGCGAGATCTATAGCCATTCCAAAACAAAATGTGACATTTCTGCCAAAGAGTCGATCTGTTAGATGTATGACAGAAACGTTATTTTATTTTGGGATTGCCATAGGCTATTTTAACAATAGTCCCCAAAGATTACACGTACAATAAAATCCACACTTTCTTGAGAACGGGTTCAGCTTGTACTTTGTAAAAGCGCAATGACAAGAATGTGGTAATTGCCATAAATCTTATAATTTGCAATACGCATCAATCTATTCAACGTTGTTGGCTTTGTAGCTCATCAATAGGAAACCAGATTTTGCCGTTGGTGCCTTTTTTAGAGTGCACTCCATCATTGTTGTATCAAGTCGTATGTCGTCTTCGTAGTCTTCCTTGAGTTTCTTATGCGATACGTTTGTAGTTGTTTAATGCGTCGTACTAGTACGAAAGACTTCAAGAATGTCTGGGAAGAAGTTTTTATTTATTTAACTTCTGCCGTTTGCTTTCCACCTAGATCTTGCAGCCCAAATGTGCCAAAATGCGTGCGACGTAGTGCAGTTACTTTATAGCCTAAAGCGGCAAAGGTGCGGCGGATTTGGCGATTGCGGCCTTCGTGCATGGTAACTTGCCAGTAATGTCCATCCCCTTCTTTGAGGCGCTGAAGCTGAAGTTTACTAACGCCATCTGGCAAATTAATGCCAAAGTCTACAATCATTTGATGGTGGAGCGGCTCTAGCGGCTTGTCTAGTGTCACCTCATAAATTTTAGTTTTAACAAAACTTGGGTGTGTTAAGCGGTGCGCGAGGTTGCCATCGTTGGTCAAAAGCAAAAGCCCGGACGAATCTTTATCTAGCCGGCCGACCGGTTTGAGGTGCTGGTATTTTTGGGGCAAAATGCTAAAAATTGTTGGCGTCTCCCCTTGTTGACGACGGCTGCAAATGTAGCCAACGGGTTTGTCCATCAAAATGTATAAGAATTTTGGCGCGGCCGACGAGAGCTTTTTGCCATTAACGCTAACCTCGTCGCCTTCAAAAACTCTGGCGCCAGGCTCAGCACGCGCGCCGTTTAGCAGAACTTTGCCGCCCAAAATAAGATCGTCGGCCGCACGTCGACCAACGCTAAGCTGTTGCGCAATAAATTTGTTAATTCTGATTGGTTGGTCTGACATTGATTTTACAGTTGGAGCGATGGCATAGTTGTGTTATTGTCCGGTTGCGGCGCAAAGCTTGGCTCGTTTGGTCTTTGTGGTGCATGAAGTGGCGGGCGTGTAGCTGGTTGGCTGGCAGATCGTGGCTGAACCGGAGTTGCTTGGACGGTTTGTTGACTAACGGAAATAGGTTGTGCAGCAGGTCGGTTGGTTGGCGAGGTGCGCAGCTGGTTTTCTACAATAGTTCTTTCTTGCTGAGTTGTGGCTATAGACGGACGAGCATCTTCACTAATGCCAGCTTCGCGCGCTAGTTCTTTATCTAGCAAGCCTTGAATGTCAATTTTTTTAGTTGGGTCATTTATTGGTTGGATTGTCCGTTGACGAACAGATGGTGCTACTGGAGTTGTTGTGCTCGGCGGCATTGGCCTTCCGGGTGTAAATTGCGGCGTAGCCGTGGTAGCGCTGGCAACAGGTCGCGTCATGGTATCTACTTGCATATTACGCTGAGAGAATACTGGCGGCTGGCGCATCATAGTGGGCGGAACTGTTGGACGCGCGGCCTGGGGTGGCGCGGCAATATTAGGTGCGGTAGCTGGTTTTTGAGAGGTGGCAGAAGCTGGCAAGTCGCCCAGGACTTCGTGCACTACGCGCACAACGTCTTCAATTCCAACTTGGGATTTTACTAAATAACGGTCAGCACCGAGCTGCTCGCCGTGACGGCGCTGGTCTTCGGAGCTGAGCGCGGTCATAATAATGACCTTGATGTTTTTTGTCTCTGTGGTAGAGCGCAGGATGTCTAGCATGTCAAAGCCGCTAATCCGCGGCATCATGACATCGGCAACAATCATGGCTGGCCGCTCTTTTATGGCCATAGCTAAAGCTTCTTCTCCGTCGCCAGCTGAGACGATGTCGTAACCTTCGGCAAGTAAGCGCACGCCGTAGATTTCGCGCAGGCTTTTGTCATCTTCAACTAGCAATATTTTTGTCATATATTTTTATTGTAAACGCTCTTGTTTAAAAATGCTAGGGCTGTTGGCCGGTGCTTAGCTGCTCAGTTTGTGCGTTGTTGATGCGTGGGAATTGCACAAAGAAGGTGCTGCCTCTGCCAAACGTGCTACTTACAGAGATGTTGCCGCCGTTACCTTCTGTTAAGCGGCGCGAGATATATAGGCCAAGGCCAGTGCCGCCAACTTCGCGCGTGTCGCTGTTGTCAACGCGATAGAATTTTTGGAACATGTGCGGCAAATCTTCTGGCGGAATGCCAATCCCTGAGTCTTCAACAGAGATAGCTACATTGTCGGCGTCGCCAGTTACGCCAACGGCTATGTTGCCTTTTAAGGTGTATTTTATGGCGTTGTCTATGAGATTGCTAAGAATTTCTTGCAAGTGGTCGGGATCGACATTAGCAAAAAACATTGGCAAAATTTTGCGGCCGCCTTCATGCTCGCTCGGCATAAAGGTCAAAGTTAAGCCCTTTTCTTGCGCTTTAGGCGCGTAAGCTTCGCACATTGCGTTAGTAAAGGTTGTGATATTTACAAGCTTTTGCCTGGGGATGATTCTGGCGTCTTCGGCCTTTGAGACTGTTAACAGATCTTGGAAAAGCCGACCAAGATGTTGGGTGGATTCGTGGGCTTTTTGCAGATAGAGACGGGCTTTGTTGTCGATGGTGGCGGTTTGTGGACTTAGCGCTAGGCCGAGGTAACCTTCTATGGCGGCAACTGGGGTGCGCATTTCGTGGCTGGCCGTGCTGATAAATTCTGCTTTTTGGCGTTCTTGCTCTTTTTCCCTGGTGATGTCTCGGAAGACAACTATCACGCCATCTTGTTGGCTGCTGCTGCCAACTGGCGAGACTAAGGTGGAGACCATCGTTCGCTTACCAGATTTTGTGATTAAAACAAGGTTATTGTTTGTGGCTGTTTTGTTTGAAAGCGCAACTTGGCGGATTGGCGAAAGATCGTCGGGCACAGCATCCCCGTTTTCGTTGGTAAGCTTTATAACCGAGCGGTAATCCAAATTAATTGCGTCGTGCGCTGGCCAGCCAAGCAAAGTTTCGGCTGCCGGGTTTATCATCCGAACAATACCTTTGGCGTCAATCAAAATCACGCCGTCGGCAATTGAATTGATGATGATGTCGGATTTTGCATCGTTGTGCGCCATGGTTTGTTGCGGTTCTGCTATGGCCAGAGTGGCGTTATCTTCTGGCATGCTTTGTTTACGCCAAATAATATAGCTTCCTAGTAAAGTTATGTTAGCACCAAATATTTGAGCTAGAATGTCATAATTTGGACTTGTAAAGGCAAGATAAGCAAGACATAAGTTTGTTCCTAGCAAAAACGCAATTAGCATAATGTTTCCAAAAAAACCGCAGAAGATTATAGCTGCCAGCCAAATTCCAACAAATGGTGAATACAGCCAACCAGTTGTAGCGACTAGCGTGGCTACAGTTATGCTAAGCAAGGAATAACAGATTGTGCTGTGAATTCTGATCCGTTCATCTTTGGCAAAAATATTTATAATAAAGCTGTAAACAACGGTTATGCCAGCAGGAACAAGCGTCACTGATGGCACTTCAATGCTTGTGAGGTCAAACAGCTCCAAGCCGTAAAAGCCAAAAATCATCAACGAAATAAACAAAGTTATTTCGCAGATGCGATGATGCCATGACGGTGAAATTTGTTGGCTGTACGGAATACTAGGCTCCTTTGTGGTAATGCTTATTATTATCGGGCGTAACGGCGGCATAGTCAATCTCTTGCCGTAACGAGTTTTGCGCAATTTCCCAACCTTGACCCCCCACCCCAAACAATGCTAACGTAAGTTTACCATGACCTTCAAGAAAAAATCAGGATTAGAATTAGATAAAGACAATAGCATTAGTAATAATGCCACTAAGGGCAATGTTAA
>JAEHDC010000038.1 GCA_016880595.1 Candidatus Saccharimonadota bacterium | reverse complement strand
TTAACATTGCCCTTAGTGGCATTATTACTAATGCTATTGTCTTTATCTAATTCTAATCCTGATTTTTTCTTGAAGGTCATGGTAAACTTACGTTAGCATTGTTTGGGGTGGGGGGTCAAGGTTGGGAGGTGGCGCAAGCGTGGAATTTACAACTATTATTCAAACATTCGTCTCTCATATCCTGTTTGACATCCCATAACAGGATAGATCTCATGCCAAGCGCCTATCATGTACCTAGTTACCATAACCGTATACGACGTTGTTTCATTTGGATCTGTAGTTATGTATTCTGGATGCATTGAGCAATATTCGGCTCTTTCTTCATCTGTTGTTAAGTGTATGTCTTCAATGTGGATTTTGTATATACTGCTAAAATCTGAAGTACAGCCACTTTTGCAATTGTAGGTAGATTCAAACTCATATATCCCTTCAGCTAGATCTCTGAATTGCCCAGTGTATTTTTCAGCTCCAGAGCCTCTACTTAGCGGCATTACTATTGTAGCTATAAACCAAAATGTTATTAGGAATAAGAGGGAAAGGGTAATCCCTATTATGCGTAGAGCTACTCGCCGTGATTCTTTTGCGCTGGAGGGTTTATTGCTTTTGCTGCCAGTATTAGCAGCATTATCTTTATCTAATTCTGAACTTTTCTTGAAGGTCATGGTAAACCTACGTTAGCATTGTTTGGGGTGGGGGGTCAAATGTTTACGTATGATAGGGCTTGTTTTTATAGATACTTTTGTATAATAATATTAAGCAATGAACGATCCAAAGTCTACTGATCCACAAACCGGGCTTTCTACAGAGGAGGCTGGCCGACGTTTGCAAAAATTCGGGCCAAATTTGTTGGCAAAACCAAGCCGTGTGAGCTTTTGGAAAATCGCCAAAACTGAGATTGCAGAGCCAATGATTTTGCTTTTGATTTTTGTTGGCGTGGTTTATAGTTTGTGGGGAAAGCCAGAGGATGCATTGACAATTTTTTGCATTATCTTGGCGTTGGTTTTTGTTGAGGTTTGGAACGAGTTCCGCGCCAAAAAAGCCATCAGTGCGCTGTCTAAAATGGCTGCGCTAAAAGCGCGAGTTTGGCGCAATGGCAAGCTGGCCGAAATTGATACCGAGCAAGTGGTCCCCGGTGACATCTTACTTCTTAGCGCCGGCACAAAAATTCCAGCTGACGCGCGCTTAATTTCTGCGCTTGGCTTGCAGATTGACGAGTCCACGCTTACTGGCGAGTCCGCGCCTGTGTTTAAAAATCCTGGTGATGAAATTTCTGCTGGCACGCTGGCTGTTGCTGGTGAGGCAAAAGCAGAGGTCATGGCAACGGGCGCGGCCACAAAATTTGGCAAAATCGCTTTGCAGGCCGAGGCTATCAAGCCGCCGCGCACGCCGCTCCAGTTGGCAATGAAAAAGCTTACCGGTTATTTGGTGTGGGCAGCGCTGTTTTTTAGCATTGCCATTCCGCTTTTGGGGATTTGGCGCGGCCAGCCGGTGCGCGATGCAGTGCTCACGGGCCTGGCGCTGTCTTTTGCAACAATTCCGGAAGAAGGGCCAATTATTGTTACTATGATTCTTGGGCTTGGCGCATACCAACTTTCGCGCCAAAAATTTTTGGTCAAAAAGCTTAAGGCTGCTGAGACTTTGGGCGATGCAACGGTTATTTTAACAGATAAGACTGGGACGCTCACTCAAAATACCATGCGCGTGGTGGCAG
>JAEHDC010000037.1 GCA_016880595.1 Candidatus Saccharimonadota bacterium | reverse complement strand
TTAACATTGCGCAAAAATCGTTTATGTTCAAAGGGTTTAATAGGCGGGTTCGCGGCAGCATATTTAACGATCCAAAAGTGTAAATTCCCTGGTGCGTTGGCCCGGTGTTGGCAATTCCTGGTCGCAGTAGCACAAAAACTACTGGTGCATTTAGCATGCAGACATCAACAATTTGGTCAATGGCGCGCAGCAAAAAAGTTGCTGGCAAAAAACAAATTACCTTATTTTTGTTCATGGCCAGGCCGGCGCAAAACGTTACGCAGTGTTGCTCGTTGATGCCGGTGTCGATAACGCTGGTTGGGAAAAGCTGCTGTAGTTTTTGCAACCCGGCATGGCGGCCAGCGGCTGGCGTCACAAATAAAAGACCTTCGTGCTTTGCTTTGAGCCGGCAAGCCAAGTTTACCATGGCATTGCCAAAAATGTCCGGAGTCTCATCTGTTATTTTGCCGGTTTTTTGGCAGAACGGCGGCAAGTAGTGGAACTTTGCCGGATCTTCTTCGGCTGGCCTGTAGCCTTTGCCTTTTTTGGTTTTTACGTGCAAGAACACGGGATTTTTTTTGGATTTTATGCGGCGCAGGACTTTGATAAGCTTGTTGGTGCTGTGGCCGTCAACCACGCCGATATACTCAAAGCCTAAACTTTGGCTAAATTTGCGCAAACGTTTTTTGGCGTGCAAAAAGCCAGTATTTTTGAGAGTGGAAAAATCATTATCGTTGTAGATTACCAGCATTTTAGCTTGCAGAAAACCAGCTTGGTTTAGGGCTTCAAATGGTTGGCCGCCAGTTATTGCGCCGTCGCCAATTACTGCAATCGAAGCATATTCAGGGTGACCCAGCGCATAGCCTAACGCCGCAGAAACAGAGGTGCCGGCATGGCCGCCAATATAAAAATCAAAAGGGCTTTCGTGCGGATTGGAATAAAAACACAAGCCGCCTTTTTTGCCCATGGTCCCAAAGGTTTTGGTACGATCGGTCAAAATTTTGTAGGCATGCATCTGGTGGCCAACATCAAAGGTGATTTTATCTTTGGTAAAATCAAAAACCGCCAGTAGTGCCTGGATAAGTTCAACCGTGCCTAGTGGCGATGCAACATGACCGCCATCGCGCGAGGCTTTTTGCAAAATTATGTGTCGGACTTCTTTGGCCTGGTTCTTCATTTTTTCCCTTTGGGTAACTAGTGTTTTTGGCGATTTTGTAAGCCAAAAAACAGTATCTCACACTTATGGTACTTTGCGCTATGTTTTTTTGTTGTAGAATAAAATTATGGAAATGATACTTAATAAGATTATGAATTTTGTAAAATGCGGTGGCATTACCGTGACCTTTCCAAGTAAGCGCACTAAGGCTTTTGGCGATCCGGTTTTGGCAACAAAATTGCATGTGCGTTTTGCTACATCTGCCGCGCTAAACGCCACCATCCGTAATCCGTCGGTTGGTTTTGGTGAAGGCTATATGAAGGGCGATGTCATCTTTTTGGCTGGCTCGTTTAATGAGCTGATGAGTTTTCTTGCAGCTAATAAGCGTGAGTTTAAGAGGTGGTTTAATATACCGCTGGTGCGCGAGCTGCCAACTAACAATAAGAAACATCAACAAAAGAATAATATAAGTCACCATTATGACATTGGCAATGGTTTTTATAAACTGTGGCTTGACAAAAGCATGACTTACAGCTGTGGATATTTTAGTACGCCGCACACTTCGTTGGAGGATGCACAAGATCAAAAGCGCCAGCATATTTTGCGAAAGTTGCAGTTGCAAAAAGGGATGAGCTTGCTGGATATTGGTTCGGGATGGGGATCGTTGCTCATCTCGGCGGCACAAAAATATAGAGTTAGCGGTTTGGGTATTACTTTGAGCGACGAGCAGCTTAAGCATAGCCGGCAGGCAGCGCATGAAGCCGGCGTGGACAATCTTGTTACTTTTGAGCTAGCAAATTATCAGGATTTGCCAGCGCAAGGACGCAAGTTTGACCGGGTTGTTAGTGTTGGTATGTTTGAGCACGTTGGCCGCGCTGGAATGCGCACGTACTTTAAAACCATCGACAACATTTTGCAAGATGGCGGCGTTAGCGTACTGCACACTATCAGTTCAAATAACTCTTATGGCGGAACTAACGCTTGGCTCGAAAAATACATCTTTCCTGGCGGCCGCGTGCCAGCAGTGCGCGAGATTGTTGATTTGTTGCCGCAATTTGGCATGAGCATGGTTGACTACGAGAGCCTGCGCTTGCACTATGCCCTAACTCTCGAAGAGTGGCTGCGCCGTTACGAAACTCACGCTAAAAGTATTAAAAATGATTACGGCACCAACTTTTACCGCATGTGGCAAATGTATTTGGCGGTCTGCGCTGCTAACTTTCGCGCTGGTGGAATTGACCTCTCGCAATTTGTTTTGGTAAAGGGTTTAAATAATGATTTGCCGCTCACTCGCAATTATTTGTATGGCGGAAATCGCAGATAAAATTACCCAAGTCGTGCTACAATGGCCACATGAAATATTGTCAAAATTGCGGTAACAAATTAGATGAAGTTGCCAAATCTTCAGTATGGTTTTGCAGTACTTGTCAGCGGCATTTTTACGCCAACCCTACCCCGACGGTTGACGCAGCTTTGTTTGACGATGCCGGTCGAATATTGCTTACTATACGTGCAATTGAGCCGTGCATAGGTAAGCTGAATTTGCCTGGCGGTTTTATGGACGTTAACGAGACTATGGAGCAAGCAATTGCTCGCGAGCTAAAGGAAGAACTTGGCTTGTTGCCGTCAGATTATAGTGAACTGATTTATGCCGGAAGTCGGTCGGGAATCCATGTTCAAGAAAGTATGGAGCGCGCTTTAATAAGTTACGTTATGGCCGGCAAGATAAAAGAATGCAAAAATTTGGTTGCTGATCCTGGCGAAATTGTCGGTTACCTATGGAAGCTGCCATCTGAGCTTAAGCCAGAAGATTTGACGAGCTGTGAAGAATATGATCATATCCAAGCAATTACCAGACTTTTTGATTCTTTAGGTTGATTAAAAAAGTCCCAGCCATCACACAACTAAGTGCAACAGCCAGAACCATTCAGCTACCACCCAACCTCCAACCACTCAAACAACACCACAATACGGTATTGGCG
>JAEHDC010000036.1 GCA_016880595.1 Candidatus Saccharimonadota bacterium | reverse complement strand
TACAATATTGCGAATTTTTGATTTTGCAATGTGACGGCCGAGAGAGGCAAAATCATAGCAGCCGCGGTCGAGGCCGCCAGTTATTAGCGTGTCAACCTCATCGCCAAGAGTTTCGAGCGCAAAAAGAGTGGCCTCTGGGGCGGTCGCCAGACTATCCTCAATCCATTCGATACCGTCAATAATGCCGATTGACCGCAATCGGTATGGCAAACCTTCGGTTTCCTGTAGAGCTTTTATAGAAATTTCATCTGGTATATTGCAGTATTGGGCAACTTTGTAAGCTGCTGCTAAGTTGCTCAGATTGTGAGCGCCTCTTAGTTTAGTCTTTTCTATTGGTAATGGAAAATCTGCGGGAATGTAAGGAATGGATTGACCGGGGCTGGAATATGCGATTTCTTTGCACTCAGGGTAAAAAGAATTGTAAAAAATGGCATCATTAACAGATTGGTGTTTGGCAATATTTTTTTTGGAACTCCAATAGTTTGCAATCGAGCCGTGGCGATCAAGGTGTTCAGGGAAAAAGCTGGTTACGACTGCAATATTTGGGCTGTGATTAAGATGCTCGAGCATATAGCTACTAAGCTCAACAACAAAAGTTGCGCCAGCTTTTGCCTCAGCAAGAAAATCTATCATCGGCAGACCGATATTACCCATCAAAAAAGTTTGCGGGTTGGCAGCTTTTAGTGCGTGGTAAATTAAATTGGCGGTAGTACTCTTGCCCTTGCTACCAGTGACGCCGATGGTTCGCACGCCAGTGTTAGCTATGGAGTCAAAGAAGATGCGGGCGCCATCTGTAGTCCTGTCTCTAACGGCGTTTAGCTCGGGCAAATCTGGGACGCCAGAGCTGCGAATTATTACATCAAATCGCGCCAAATCATACAGATAGCCCTTGCCAAGCTGGGCTTCGGCATCCTGAAATTGAATATTTTCATTTCGGTCTGCAATGGTGATTTTTGCGTCCGGCGCATAGGCGTTTAGTGCTCGCTGCATGGCTTCACCTTCGCGCGCAAAACCCACGATACAAATTTTTTTTCCGTTAAGATCAGAAATCTTCATGTATATTTTCCTGCTTAATTATGCTAGTAACAAAAGGCGAAACGCCGGATAAATTTGGCGTTAAAACGTTTTTTACGAGTTTGCACGGATTAAAAATATTTGGCAACATTTGGGAAACAAATTCCTTGCCAATAACGGTCTGTGCAGTTTCTTTGTTGCGCTTGATTGCTAGATAAAGCGCAGCCTGCATTTCTTCTGGTGTACCAACGCATTCAAAAGGCTTAAAGCTTTCTGCCCCCCAGAGTTGACGATAAAATGGCAGTAGGGAATCGTCGTTAAAAAGGTTTTTGCCAAATATCTCAATAACTTTTGGTAATGTCAAAAAAGCAGCAAATAACGCAAAAACAAAGGCGCATTTTTCGCATTTTCCACACCAGCGACCACTGTGCTGGCTTTGATCTTGATTGTTCCATAGCCAATTACGATTGCAGCTGGTAATGTGCATAAAATATTTTGGTTGGCGGCAAAATAGTTGCGCAATAGCCAGCTCACTTAACGGCCGCAAAACGTTGTGATATTGCACTTTTTTAGTTATGAACAGATTGATGTAGTTGGCCAGCATGCGTTCGGCCTCCATACTTTTGCTCCATTGGTGGTTGACTGACATGCCCAGGTAGTCAACATTACCGTAATCGGAGCTACGTTCATTGCTAAAAAATACACTATCTTGCCCATTAAGTAAAGCCAAAATTATTGCTAAAAATGTAACATATCCGGTGATGGGGACGTGGCCATTAAATGCGCCTTGAGCATTTAGATCAAAAAGTTTTGCATCTAAAGTACGTTTTACAGATGTGAGCGGAAGATCGTTTAGCTCGGCAAGCTGTGTGATGAATGGATGTGGTTGCATCCTAAATAAAGTCATTTTAATCTGATGTCGACGAAGAATTTCTACCGTAACCTGGGAATCTTTGCCGCCGCCAAATGGCACTAAGGCGTTTTGAGGCTGATTTTTTGGTGACTCACCAAGCTTGGGAAGATCAGTTCTGGCAGATGAAAAATTTATTAAGCCGCGAAAGTCAATTTTGTTTTTGTAAAAATATTCCCCCAAACCCTTTGTGTAAAAGTTATTCCAAAAAATTGCCTGTTCTGTCGAAAGTTGGCCGCTGCGTACCTCAATTTGACGAGGCGCAAACGCCTTGTAATAGCTGATTCCGCCAGCTAAATGAAGAGCAAAAATTGCGCGCTGCACATCGGCTGAGCGTGCATTTTTTAGTGGCGTACCCTCCTCTAAATTAATTGTTTCTGTAAAATGAAGCTTGTCATCAAAAGAGTAGTTGAGTAAAATCTGCCTTTTTTGCTCATCAAAAATATAAGACTCAAAAATGAATTTTGCATATTGGCTAATCATTATTTTAAGTATACACCAGTTTGCAGTTTTTGGGCGGGCGACTTTGGTGTATTATAAATGCAATGGAACAGCTAAAAAATCAACTGCGTCAGCTTTCTGAGAAGGTCAGCGCGGCGCTTGTAAAGTTGAATGCGCCGGCTTTGGCAGAGCATATCGCGGAGCTTCAACAACAGATGGCAGAGCCTTCGTTTTGGGAGGATAACTTAGAGGCACAAAAGGTTGTTAAGAATGAGTCAAAATTGCGCGGTCAGCTTGAACCATGGCAGAACTTGGCTGATGAGATTGCTGATGCGCAAGAGCTTGCGTCAACAAACGACTCCAGGCTTCAAGAGGAGCTGGTCGAGCAACTCGCAAGTTTGCTGAAGCGCTATAATATGTTAAAGCAGGATCTTTTATTTAACGGTAAATATGATGACCACGATGCAATTCTGCGCCTCAGCGCTGGCGTTGGCGGCACTGATGCTCAAGATTGGACGCAAATGTTGCTGCGCATGTATGCGCGTTGGGCAGATAAATATAAGATGAAGATTGATGTTTTAGAGGAGTCGCCAGGCGAGGAGGCGGGCTTAAAAAGTGCCACAGTATCTGTTGGCGGTCCGTATGCGTATGGAAAATTACGCAGTGAGCATGGCGTGCACCGGTTGGTGCGCCTAAGCCCATTTAACTCTGATAATTTACGTCAAACTAGTTTTGCGCTTGTGGAGGTTTTGCCGCAAATTGATGCGCCTGAAGAGGTTAAAATAGATGATAAAGATCTAAAAATTGACGTTTTTCGCGCTAGCGGTCGCGGCGGTCAAAGCGTCAATACAACAGATTCGGCTGTGCGCATAACGCATTTACCATCTGGTTTCTCGGTGGCAATTCAAAATGAGCGTTCGCAACTACAGAATAAAGAGACTGCGCTTAAAATTCTGCGTTCCAAATTGGCACAATTGCAAATGGACCAGCATCAAGAAAAATTGGCAGACTTGAGGGCAACAAAATCTGCTGATTGGGGGGCGCAAATCCGAAACTATGTTTTGCACCCGTACACTTTGGTAAAAGATACACGTACCAATTATGAGGAGCATGACGCCCAAAAAGTTTTAAACGGTGACCTGGACGGATTTATTCAGGCTTATCTCACAAAATAACGCAAAAATTGTAGTAAGGTGGCGGAAGGGTAGCAATATGGGCTTGTGAAGCTGCACAAATTGCGGCGGGCATGTCGAAAATTCAATCTGCTTATGCTACAATAAATATGATGATTTTACTGGACAGGGTAACGAAAATTTATGGGAAGGATAACCCGGCGGCGTTAAACCGTGTTAGCTTGCATATTGAGCCAAAAGAGTTTGTAATCATTGTTGGAACTAGCGGTGCAGGTAAATCTACGTTGCTTAAATTATTGACTCGTGAGGAGAAGCCCACAAACGGTAAAATTGTAGTTGGTGGTATAGATTACGATACTCTTAAAGATAAGAATATACCTCTGTTGCGGCGTAAAATCGGCGTGGTTTTCCAGGATTTTAAGTTGTTGCCGCAGCGCACTGTTTTTGAGAATGTGGCTTTTGCGCTGGAAATTGCTGGCATGAGTAACTCCGAAATTAAACATACTGTGCCAAAAGTTATTGAGCTAGTTGGGCTAAAAGGTAAGGAAAAACAATTTCCAAATTCGTTGTCTGGCGGCGAACGCCAGCGCGTGGCTATTGCTAGGGCGGTTGTTAGGCAGCCAAAGATTTTGATTGCCGATGAGCCGACAGGTAATCTCGACCCCAAACACAGTTGGGATATTGTGCGTTTGCTAGAAAAGATTAATCGTTACGGCACTACTGTTCTGTTGACTACGCATAATCAAGACATTGTAAATAAGCTTAAACGACGGGTTATCACCATCGACGAAGGCAAGATTATTGCTGATATTGCTCAGGGCAACTACCGGCAAGGGGAGGCTTAAATGCGTAGAAGATGGATTACGTTTACGCGAATTTGCCGCTATGGATTGTCAAATTTTGCGCGCAATGCTTGGCTGAGTACGGCTGCAACTCTTGTCATGACAGTCACGCTAACAATAATCTTGGCGACGTTTACGCTGCATCTTGTTTTTAATGACACTCTGGCAGATGTTAGGCAAAAAATTGACATCTCAATTTATCTGTCGGACTCAATTACTGCAGAACAGCAGCAGGAGTTTATTGACGCCATAAAGTCTATTCAGGGCGTGACCACAATTGATTATGTTAGTAAAGAACAGGCGCGTGATGACTATATCGCTCAAAACAGTGGCGATGTCCAACAGCTTGAGGCGCTAAACGTTTTAGGTGATACCAACCCATTCCCGGCCAGCCTCAAGGTGCATGTTGATGATACTGATCATCTTGAGGATATTGCTGATTTAGTTGGCGAGGACCAGTACGCTTCTTACCAGAGTAAAACTGCTTCAATCAGCGGGTCGCGTAAAGAGGCTATAGAGAATATTGCGCGTATTGCGCAGTTCTCTGAGATTGCAGGCTTAGCAGTTTCGGGCATATTTTTGTTGCTTTCTATAATGGTCATTTTTAACACCATTCGCATGACTATTTTTAACCGCCGCGACGAGATAGAGATGATGAAACTTATTGGCGCTAACAAAAGCTTTATACGCGGGCCGTTTATAGTTGAGGCTAGCCTGTACGGCGTTTTTGCGGCTGTAATTGCCGTGGCAATTATGTATTCGGCATTGCTGGCTGTTGGCACAAGCATCAGCGATTATGGCATAACAATCCAGCCAACCATTGAATTCTTCACTAAGTATCCAGCTTTAATTTTCTTGGGTGAGGTCGGCGCAGGAATTTTAATTGGCATATTCTCCTCAGCTTTGGCAATAAGACGTTACCTAAAGATTTAAGATGAAAAAAAGACTAGTTTTAATATCATTTGCAGTTTTATTGATGGCAGCGACACCGTGTCAACACGTTTTTGCAGACACTTATGATGAGCAAATCAACGCTTTAAAAAGTCAAATTTCTGCTTATCAGGATCAAGCAGCACAGCTAAAAGCCCAAGCTGACACTTTACAGAATAAAATCAACACTTTAGCCGTTGAGAAAAGCCAGCTGCAAGCGCAGATTAACCTAAATACGGCTAAGGTCGCTCAACTAGAGCAGCAAATTGCCGAGACTAACCAGAAAATTGAGGATCAAAAAGCGCTGCTCGCTAATAACCTAGTTAATTTATATGTGGATAATGCTGTGACGCCGTTGGAGATGTTGGCATCTAGCAGTAATATCTCGGAGTATATAGATAAGCAGGAATACAGAGAAACTATTCGTTCAAGCTTGCAAGATTCAATTGCCGAAGTAAAAGATTTGGAAGCAGAATTAAGTGCTCAAAAAACCTCCACCGAGCAGGCCTTGGCAGATCAGCAATCCCAACGTGATCAAATAACTCAGAATGAAGCTGAGCAGTCGTTGCTTCTGGCGCAAACGCAGGGGCAGGAAGAGGCTTATCAAACGCTGGTTACTCAAAGCAATGAGCAGATTGCAACTTTGCGCGCTCAGCAGGCTGCAGCTAACTTAAAGTGGGCTGGAGGAAGTGTTAGTTACGAGACCGGCGGCGGTGGGTATCCTGCTGTTTGGGCAAATGCAGTTCAAGATTCGTTAGCGGATGATTGGGGAATGTATAACCGCGAGTGTGTTAGTTTTGCCGCCTTTAAAGTTGCGGCCAGTGGGCGCTACATGCCATACGGCCTTGGTAATGCAAACCAGTGGCCAAGCAGGGCAGCGGCTAGAGGTATATCAGTTGACGCTACGCCCAAAGCTGGCGACGTTGCAATTTGGCCAGTTGGATATTATGGTCACGCCATGTATGTCTATAGCGTTAGCAGTGACGGAAGCCTGTTTATCGGAGAGTATAATTATGACTACACTGGCCGCTATAGCGAACGCACGGTTTCTGCCTCTACCTGGAAAGCACAAGGGTTTGAATTTGTGCATTTCTAAAAAATACTACAGCCAATGTAAAGCAATTTGTGTTAGGATAAAATAAGTATAATAAAGATTTTGGGGGTGACAACGTCGGTGAAGAACTTGTCGGTGAGAATGAAACAGTTGGGTCCAAAAGCTAGGACGTTTATAAAACGTCCGGTACAGCTGAGTACGGTTTGCTTGTTGATGTTGGTAGTCGCAATTGGGTTTTATATTGTTGGCACACGTTCTGGTGATATCGCTGCTTGGCTAAGGCAAAATCAAAATTCAGGTTTGCCGCAGGATCTGGATCTGTCTAGTTTGCAGCAAGTTTATGATAAACTCCGTCAGCAATATGACGGCACACTTAACGTAGATGACCTCATAAATGGCGCTAAAAAAGGCTTGGTTTCTGCTACTGGTGATCCGTATACGGTTTATTTTACGGATGACGAAGCCCAGGAATTTAGCGATGATTTGGACGGGAAGTTCTCTGGTATTGGAGCAGAACTGGGTAGTGAGGATGGTAACTTAGTCATTACCTCTGTGTTGGATGATTCGCCAGCGCAAAAAGCTGGCTTACAAGCAAATGATATAATTGCAGAGGTTAACAACGAAGACACCACCGATTGGTCAATTGATCAGGCTGTTTCTACAATCCGTGGAGAAAAGGGGACGACCGTAAAACTTACCATTGTGCGAGATCAAGAGGTTAAGGAATTTTCGATCGTTCGCGATGATATTGTAAATCCAAGCGTAAAATATGAGATTTTAGATGGCAACATTGGCTATATCCGTATCTCGCGGTTTGCCGAAGATACTGCGGAGCTGGCGCAAGAGGCTGCAGATAAATTTGTTTCTCAAGGTGTGACTGGCGTAATTTTGGACTTGCGCGGCGATGGCGGCGGCTATCTTACGGCTGCTCAAAGTGTTGCAGGGCTGTGGTTAACCAGTGGGCAAGAGGTTGTGCAAGAGCGAACTGGGTCGACTGTCCAAGAAACTCTTTATGCCGAGGGTACAGCGCCATTAAAGAATGTCCCCACTGTAGTTTTAATTGATGGCGGCAGCGCTAGCGCTAGTGAAATTGTTGCCGGCGCGCTCAGTGATCATCAATCCGCAACTCTTGTTGGTACAAAGACTTACGGTAAGGGCAGTGTGCAAGAACTAGTTGACTTGCCCCTGGGAGGTGGTCAGCTTAAGGTGACGATTGCAAAATGGTACACGCCAAATGGTGACAACATTGATGGTGAAGGCATAGCTCCAGACGTAGAGGTTACAGCTAGCGATAGCTCTTCAGGTGATGATGCGCAAAAGACAAAAGCTATTGAGTTGCTGAAAAAATAAAATACGTGCTACACTAATAATATTGCTATGAATAATAAAAAGAGAATCTTACTAGTAGAAGACGATCAAACGCTTGCAAACGTGTATATTTCGCGCTTAGAAATTGAGGGCTTTGAAGTCCGGCATGTTTTAAATGGCGAGGAAGCGCTTAGTGCGGCCTTGGCTTTCAAGCCGGATTTAATAGTGCTTGATGTTATGATGCCAAAAATTTCTGGCTTTGATGTTTTGGACATTATTCGCAACACTTCCGAAACAATGAACGTGCGGGTTATTATCTTGACTGCTTTGAGTCAAGAAAAAGACAGAGAAATGGCCAAAAAACTTGGAGCCGATGACTACTTAGTGAAATCGCAGGTAGTAATTGGTGACGTCATAGATCGCATCAAGCATCATTTGTCAGAGACCTAAAATAACAAAAAACACCCGTTATTGAGGTGTTTTTTGTTATTGCCTTATTGCTTATTTGGTAACAGTTTTTGCTTTAGTCGCTGGCTTGCCTTCAACAATTACTTGCGTACGAGGCGCTGTTTTGCCAGTAAAGTTTTTAATACGAACTTTACGGAAATTAACCACACCGTCTTTTGCAGCATGAATAGAAAAGTTGCGACTTAAGAATGTGCCAGGGCCAGCAAGCTTAGTCTGCCCAACTTGGCGAACGATAATCTCGCCCTCATGCACTACTTGGCCACCAAAGCGCTTAACGCCTAGGCGTTGGCCGGGTGAGTCGTGTACGTTCTTGCTAGTACTACCAGCTTTTACATGTGACACTTATTGTTACTCCGAATTATTTAGTTGTTATAACCAGTAGTTGGCGAGCGACAATTTGATCCTTGCGGTAGTAAATTAAATCTGCGTCGCTCACATACTGAAATCTTACTCGATTATAGCCCAAATCCTCGAGGTGGTCAAGTAGTTTTAAGTGGTAAAAGGAATTTTCTTTTTGCCAGGCTGGTACAGCAATGCACAGCCGCTTGCCGCTTTGAAGCTGACAATAGATATTTTTTAAGAACTTTGTGATTATAATGTCGCAGTTTTGGGCAATCTCACGTATTTTTTCTGGTTTTGGCAAACCGCTGAGTGGTTGGCCAAGATAGGTTTCACATACTACGCGGCCAATTGGTGTTTTCCATATATGATTCGTAGCATCGGCGACCTCTAAAAGTGGTTGTTGAGTACTGTAATTTTCGGTAAGCCAGGCCAAATTTTCTTTTGAGTATTCAATCATTTTTTCGCTAATATCACTGCCGTAGGTTTTACAACCAAGCAGGGCAGCCTCTTGAAGAACCACGCCTGTTCCGCAAAAGGGATCCAAAATTACCTCGCCAGGTTGTGCGCCGGCGAGATTAAGCATAGTTTGCGCTAACTTTGGCGGTAACATGCCAACAAATGCGTCACGCTTGGGGCGGCCAAAGTCTCGCTCGGCGTAGGCGTCGATATCTTGAACCCAAGTTGTACGTGCCAGCCAAGTTTTGCCGCCATTTTTTATAAGAAGGAGCTCAAATCCAAGATCTGTTGTAAGCTGATTATGGATAACCTGTGCGCTATTTAATTCTGGTGTGGAGTTTGGAACAACGCGCACGCTGCGGCCGTTTGAACGACAGGCTTTCTTGAGGTCGAGGCCGCAAGCAAAAAGTTGCCTCTCGCCAACATTTAAGCCAAAGACGCTCAAACCAAGCTTAATTTTTCCGTCCGGAAAGTCAGCAATAATTTTTGGTAAGAGCTGTAAAATGTGTCGTGAAAGCTTGTGCCAATCTGTTGTTGGTAGCTCTTGTAGCGGAGCAGCTAGCCGAGTTACGCCTCCTAAGCGCTGGCCGTCAAGCTCTCCATCAACAAGCGCGGCAAAATCACCAATCGGTTTAATTGTCGCCGAGCTAGTTAAACTTTCTAATTCTGCCAGGCCAATTTTAGGCTGGCGACCGAGTATTGCAAGTATCATAAGACAATTATACTATAGATTATTTACCCATTTTCCGTGTATAATAACGCTTATGAAATTCAAAGTCTGGTTAAATGTTGTAACGTTTCTAGCAATTGCTTTGGTCATCTATTTTGGCTGGCAAGATATAGTGTTGGCTTTTCAAAAAATGGCAACTTTAAACATTTGGGTTTTATCTTTAATTATACCGGCGCAGTTTCTCTCTTTTTTTGGTCTGTCTAAGCTATATTTTTATTTTTTTAAGGCAACAGGAGTGGATATTACCATAAAGCAGCTTTTTGCGCCGATGATGGAGCTAAATTTTGTTAATCATGTTTTCCCAAGTGGTGGTGCGTCTGGTTTTTCTTATTTGACGTTGCGGCTCAAGGCATATGGAGTATCAACGGCAAAATCAACTCTTGGGCAGCTGGCGCGATTTGTCGCCACTTTTTTGGCTTATGTGGTGCTAATGCTGGTCTCGCTTTTCCTTTTAGCGCTTCAAGGAGATATAAACTCGATGGTAATTCTGGCCGTGGCGTCGATTGCGTTCTCTGTGGTTTTTCTTACTGCAATTATTATGTTTATTGTCGGCAAAGAATCGCGCATTAACAGTTTCACGTCTGGGGCAACGCGGTGGGTAAATAAAATGATCCATGTTTTTAGGCGTAAACACCCAGAGACGATTTCGCTTGAACAAGTGCACAAAGTTTTTTTGGAGTTACACGAAGATTATTTGTTGGTGCGTGGAAATTGGCGCGGTATGCGGCCAGTGCTACGCTGGGCATTTTTTACCAACATCATTGAGGCGGCAATGATTTACATTGCTTTTTTGGCTGCCGGAATGTGGGTAAATCCGGGCGCAATCTTTATTGCCATGGTAATTGCAAATATGGCAGGTTTGGTGGCGATTTTGCCGGGTGGTATTGGGCTTTACGAACCAATTATGGCGGCTGTTTTAATTTCTGGTGGTATACCGGGTGCGATCGCCTTGAGCGCTACACTTGTTTACCGCGTTATCACCCTACTTGTTAGCATGGCGGCTGGATATTTCTTGTATCATAAGGCAGTTAGCAAATATGGATCAGACCATCTTACAAGTAAGTGATCTGTTGGCGATAATTAATCAGACACTGGAATACGCCTACCCAAGTGTAACCGTTGAGGGTGAGGTCGCGTCTTTTAAAGTCAGCAAAGGCAAATTTGTTTTTTTTGACCTAAAGGATGATAGCGGTGTAGTCAACTGTTTTATGATGATTTATGGTCTGCGGCAGCCGCTTGAGGACGGCATGCGCGTTCAAGTGGTCGCTCAACCGCGTTTGACTAACTGGGGCAAGTTCAGTCTGACGGTGCGCGAAGTCCGGTCAGTGGGCGAAGGTAGCATAAAACGCGCTTTCGAGCTTTTGCTTGCTAAGCTCCAAAAAGAAGGCATGTTTGACAAACAACGCAAGCGCCATCTGCCAGTTATGCCAGAAAGAGTTGGCTTAATTACCTCTATAGAATCTGCTGGTTATGCTGATTTTGTAAAAATTTTAAATCAACGTTGGGGCGGAGTCGAGGTTGTGGTGGCTGATGTTCAGGTTCAGGGGAGTGTAGCTGCCCAACAGATGATAAATGCAATAAGCTATTTTAATCAGATGGCGGAGCCGCCCGAGGTTTTGGTTTTTCTGCGCGGTGGTGGTAGCGCTGAGGATTTGGCTATTTTTAACGATGAGTACTTAACGCGCGCTGTTGCTTCTAGCCGCGTGCCAACTCTAGCGGGCGTTGGTCATGAGACTGACACGACTTTGGTTGATCTTGTAGTGGACGTTCGCGCTGCTACCCCAAGTAATGCGGCGCAAATTTTGGTGCCAGATAAAACGCAGCTTGCGCGCGAAATTCAACAAAAACAAAAAAGACTAGCAGATCAAGTCCAGTCTAGCATCAACCAGATTCGCATAGTTGTAAACCAGGTAGCACAAAAAATGGTCAAAGAGATGGAAAGCGCTTTGGCGCAACATTATCAGCGTGTGCAGCAGGTTGAATTGTTGTTAAGACAGCTTGATCCAAAGGTTGCGCTTAACCGCGGCTACTCGCTAGTACGCACCAAAAGAGGTAAAATAGTAAAAAGTGTTGGCGACGTTGAGGTGGGCGAGAGCCTAAAGATTGAGGTATCGCAAGCAACAATAACAGCGGGAGTAATAGATGTCACAAAAAAGTAATTCATCCTTAAAACAGCAACTTGCTGCACTAGATGAGATTTTAGATTGGTTTGACCAGCCAGATATTGATCTTGATGAAGCCTTAAAAAAATTTGACGAAGGTGTAAGGCTGGCAGATGAAGCAAAACATAAAATTGTTCAGTTAGAAAATAAAATAACTATTTTAAAACAGAAGTTTGACCAACCTCAGTGATGTGTGTTTTTTGGCTAATCTTTCTTATCACCTTTGGCGCCATAGTTTTTAGAGGTGCGCCTTATGTTCCAACGCACAAAAGAACGATCCAGATTGCATTGGATTTTTTGCCTCTTAAAAAAGACGATTTAATTGTAGATTTAGGCTCAGGCGATGGTGCTGTAGCTTTGTTTGCGGCGCAGCGCGGTTACTGTGCTATTGGATATGAGCTCAATCCAATCTTGAATATTGTTGCGCGTCTAAGATGCAAAATGGCTGGTGCTAAGGCAAAGTTTTATACTCGCGATTTTTGGCTAACACCTTTGCCACCAGATACAAAAGCAGTTTTTGTGTTTCTAGCCGGGCCGTACATGAAAAAGCTTAGCCGTAAATTACGCAAAGAAATGAACGGCCGCAAGGAGCCACTTTATGTAATCAGCCACGGTTTTTACATTCCGGACCTCTGTCCAGAGAAGGTCAGTGAAGGCTTATATTTTTATAAGATAAAACCAGGCGATTTTTTGGCTTTACAAAAAGCGTAACTGTTTTTACAATAGATGATATGAAGCGATCAAGCGAATTTGGCATGGTGCATCCGTTACTTGTCTCTACAATACTCTTAAGCCTTGTGGTCTTGGGATTGGGCGGATTTAGTATTTGGGCGTACTTAAACTACCAGGATCAGAAGAATAATGTTGACGCCAAGGTTTCTGTTGCAGTTGCCGCGGCTCAGCAAGAGCAAAGCGACGCTGACCAAGCTTCGTTTAATGAGCAAGAGAAACTGCCAACGCGCCAGCTTGTCGGCCCAACTGACCTTGGGCAAGTTAAGCTATCTTACCCTAAAACCTGGAGCGTTTATGTTGACAAAGATGGCTCGAACAACACCTACGAGGCGTATCTGTATCCGCTGATTGTACCACCACTTGACAGTGATACGGCCTATGCGCTGCGGATAAGTATTATCGGTACTAGTTATGAGGACGTTTTGTCTGGTTATAACAAACGGATCAAAGATGGCAAGTTAAAGGCGAACTCGGTAACCGTTTCCAATGTTGATGGCACGCGCCTGGATGGCGCCTTTAGTGATACTATTACAGGTTCAATGGTCATCTTTAAAATTCGCGACAAAACACTTGAAGTCTATACGGAATCAACAGAATATCAAACTGATTTTGATAATATTGTTTTGCCGTCGCTTGAGTTTACTAAATAGCCTGTTTGCTTGAAATAGTGTTCATGCTTATCTGGCGTCATCGTGCTAAACTAATATTTATGAGGGGCGATGAGTTTATGCAAACAGATGGCGAACAGCAGACTTTAAATTTGCCGTCAGTTATTGCCGCGGCTGCGCATGAGCTAAAATCGCCATTAATGCTAATCAATTATTTATCTCAAATGCTTGCAGATAGCGACCTTGGATTAACTGATAAAGAAAAACAAAAATATTTAAATCGACTTCAAATTACCAGCCAGCGTACTTTGCGCTTAGTGCAACATTTAACCACAAGTTATAGATTGGAAGATGCGCAAAGTACTTTTGAATTTGCACTTGAGCCGGTAAATGTGCGTGAAGTTTGCGAATCCGCCATGCATGAAATTAATCCTTATGCCAAAGATCAAAATCAAAAAGTAAGGTTGATTTTGCCGTGCAATCCGGTGCCAATCGCCCTAGCGAATCGCGAAATAACTTATGACATCGTGGTCAACTTATTGGATAATGCTATTAAGCACAATAAACCTGGGGCTAAAATTGAGCTAAACACATCTTGCATCAGCGCAAATGTGCGGCTGGCGGTGCGCAGTAATGGCGAGCCGGTGAGCAGGCGCGAACTAAATTTTTCAAAAAATAATCTTGGCAAAGTGGTGCAGCCATTTTTTGGCCAGCCAGGTAACAGTGGTCTTGGTCTATATATTATTAACCAATTAACAACTGCTATGGGTGGATCGCTGGGAGTTGGCAAAGTCCAAAGTCGGCCATCATTTTTTGTTAACCTAATTCGCTCACAACAATTGAGGCTGCTTTAATGGCGAAGATTTTAATTATCGAGGACGACGCACAGCTAGCTGACTGTTACAAGCGTTGGTTATTGCATGCAAAACATAATATTGAGCTTGTTGGAAACGCACAACAGGCAATTGATTTTTTGGATGAAAACGACGTAGACTTAATTTTACTTGATCTGTTCTTACCTCGAGCCAATGGATTACAGCTCTTGCACCTCTTACAATCTTATCCAGATATCGCAAAGATACCTGTTGTTTTGTTTAGTGCGAATTTGCCGCAAGCGCTATCAGAAGAAATGCAAGCTTATGGCGTTCAGAAAGTTGTAGATAAGACAACTTTAAGTCGAGTTAAGCTTAGTACTGTGATAGAAGAAGTAATAAAAAATGCAACCGTCTAAAACAAAAGCCATAGTTTTGCGGCGCACAAATTATGGCGAGGCTGACCGCATAATTAATGCTATTACCCCTGATTATGGTAAAATTAGCATGCTTGCAAAAGGTGTGCGACGGCCAAAAAGTAGGCTTGCTGGCGGGCTCGAGCTTCTGGCTGTTTGCGATTTAACCTTTGTAAGTGGTCGAGGAATGTCCCGCGTAACTAGTGCAAGGCTCCAGGTTTTTTATGATAAGATCCTTTTGGACTATGATCGGCTAACTCTGGCCTATGAATTTATAAGGCAAATTAATCGCGTGGCAGAAATAGTTGGCGAGCCAGATTTTTATAATTTATTGCAAGCTAGCTTAGAGCATTTGAATGATTCGACAATAGATTGGCGCTTAACGTCATTGTGGTTCAAAATGCATTTGCGCGGGCTCTTGGGGCAAGCTGTAAATTTGGCAACAGATCGGCAGTCCAATAAGCTTTTATCTGGAAAAAAATATAGTTTTGATTTTTTGGAAAATGCTTTTTACGAAGATGAACGTGGTAATTTTACAGATAACCATATAAAATTTTTGCGTCTCGTGGCCGCAAAGAACCTTAATGTTTTAAAGAACATTGGTGGTGCTGGTGCTATTATGGATGACTGTTTGCAGCTCTTAACTGCGCTTGAAACGTAGCGTAGAAAAACAAGTATTGATCTGTTATAATTAACTAATATGAGCAAAGAGGTTACACTAGAAACGCTTACAAATCTTGCCAAGCGGCGCGGTTTTGTTTTTCAGGCATCAGAAATTTACAACGGCTTGGCCGGTTTTTGGGATTACGGTCCGTATGGCGTGGAGCTCGTTAATAATCTTAAGCAGCAGTGGTGGCGAGCTGTAGTTTTTGAAAACCGTGAGATTTTTGGCGTTGACGGTGCAATTATTCAAAATCCTCGGCTCTGGAAGGCTAGTGGTCACATAGCTGGTTTTAGTGATCCGATGGTTGAGGATCTCAAAAACGGCAAGCGCTATCGTGCCGACCACCTGGCTGGCACGGATTCCACAGATTTAAATGTTCTAAGTGAACTCTTAAAAGATAAAAAATCTCCTGACGGCAATCAGCTGAGTGAGCCACGCGTTTTTAACATGATGATGAAAACATGGATTGGACCAGTCGAAAACGATAGCTCGGTTGCATACTTGCGCCCAGAAACTGCTGGCAGCATTTTTACTAATTTCGAAAACGTGCGAGAGACTACGCGCAGCAAGTTGCCATTTGGCATTGCGCAGATTGGTAAGGCGTTTCGTAATGAAATTAGCCCGCGCGATTTTATTTTTCGCGTGCGTGAGCTTGAACAGATGGAAATGCAATATTTTATTCATCCAAATGATCAACAAAAGCAATATGAGCGTTGGCGGGAATTTGCATGGAAATTTTTAACAGAACGTCTTGGCATATCTGAAGAAAATATGCAGTGGCATGAGCATGAAGACCAAGAGCGGGCGTTTTATGCTGCTGCCGCACATGATATCTATTTTAGATTTCCGCATGGCTTTAAGGAGCTGTGGGGTACGCATAATCGCACAAACTATGACTTAACTTGCCACATGCAAGAGTCTGGTAAGGACTTAACTTACTTTGATGAAGCAACTCGCGAACGTTTTACGCCAAATGTTATTGAAAGTTCGGTTGGTGTTGGCCGCATGATGATGGCGGTGCTTACAAATGCGTACACCGAAGAAGAAGTTAATGGCGAGACCCGTGTTGTGCTAAAGATTGCACCTGTAATCGCGCCAGTTAAGGTGGCGATTTTACCGCTTAGTAAGAAGCCGGAGTTGATGACTCTATCTGATAAGGTGTATACAAATCTTGTTCGTAGCACAGGTTACAACATAGAATATGACGAGACGCAAAGCATTGGCAAACGTTATCGTCGTCAAGATGAGATTGGTACACCGTATTGCGTGACCGTTGACTTTGAAAGTTTGAACGATGGTTGCGTTACGGTGAGGGAGCGCGACACAATGCAACAAACCAGGGTAAAGATTAATGACCTGGAAAGTCATTTAAAAATAAGATAGCGTTATGATTTTTATAATGACTCCACGGGATATTACGGTTAAGATGCGCGGCTTTGAGAAGCTTCTGGCTTTTAAGTCTGAGATTACATTACCGGTGGATGCTATTGAGAAGATTGAATACTCTTTGAGCAAGCCAAAGATACGGGATACCTGGATGTACTTGAGGTTTCCCGGTGCGGGTCTTCCGGGCGTGATTCTTGCTGGCACCTTTATTAGGGTTGATGTGCGAGAATTT
>JAEHDC010000002.1 GCA_016880595.1 Candidatus Saccharimonadota bacterium | reverse complement strand
TCATTGTGCATAATTCCCCAAGCAAGATATCCAACAACAGTAATTATGCAACAAGCAAGAAAATATAAAAAATATCGAGATTTTGATCTCATTTTGTGGTTGTTTGGTTTGGGTTTTTGCATGGATTTTTTAGTTATTTTAAATTCTTCTTTATTTTTCCATTAAGCCGAGTATACAATAGTTTCGTAAATTGAAGAACCCCACGCCCAAAGCAGATTATGCTTTTTGCGTGGGGGTGTTCTCCAGCTCAGTGCTTTCTCTAGCCTAATTGGCTTTTGGCCTATAGCTGCTGGAGAATAAGCTGCTGATATGCGCTCTGTCCGAGGCTATTTGGATGGTAGGAGTACTTGAGGTCATGATCAATATCGCCCAGATTAACAGTTAAGCCGTTGAAGTATGGTTGTGAAGTACACAACTCGTGCCCGGTAAAGGGCGAATTGTCATCCAACGGATCAATGTACACTAGCCAAGATTGATTGACCAAAGCTACCGCGTCTTTTATGGCTTGATCAAGCTGTTGCACAAGCAAACGCGCAGTGTCAACTTCATTTTGGTTGAATTCAACAACGCCAGAAGCAATTAGCGCATCTACTTGTGAGCTACTAAATCCTGCTTTATTGCCAATTTGAGCGACAATTCCAGTAGAGACTAAATCGCCACTGTGCGCAGCAACCGTGAGGCTGTTAAAAGTGCTCATCCAGCCATTTGTCTGCGCGCAACCTTGAGTTGGCAATAATTGTGGGTAGCCAAGAACATAGATTTTGGCGTTCGGCGCACTGGTGTGAATGGCGCCATCTTCACCGTATAGGTCTGTTAGGCTGGATTCAATTTGCTCGATATTTGCGAAGTAATCCTGATTGTTTGCAGCGTCGCTACAATCCGAGAAGAGGCACAGAGTTACAAAGTCCTGGAATGGCACATCGTTGCCACCTATGGAGATTGTGATCACATCTGTGTTTTCGTTTAATGCGACAGTCTGAAAATTCTCAAATTGTCGCATTTTGGCGACATTGTCAATCTTTGCACCCGAACATGCCACAAAACTGCTTTGCCCGTTGACCATTGTAAACTTCCACCCAAGTGAAGGTGTTTCGTTTAGCAAAGATCCGTAGGCGCCGTCGCTTCGGTGGCAGTTGTTTGAGCCTGTGTCGGTTCCGTTGATGAATGGCGGAACTCCTTCTCCGGAAGAGTAGGAATCGCCAAGCGCGGCGTAGTTAAACGTCGCAACAGGACTGACAATTGCTGCACGCGGGTAATCCATTTGCAGACCAGGCACTTTAACCGCATAAAGCTTTGCGCTACTTGCAGTGCAGTTTTTCCAGGACGCGCAGTTAAGGATCGAAACATACCAGGTGCCATGGGAGATACTTATGGTAAAGTTACCGCCATACCAATCGTAACCTGCGCTGGATGATGAGGTGTGATCGCCACTGAATTCATACAAACCAGTAATTATGCCAGTCCGGCCGTTAACTAGCTGGAGCTGAACAGCAGGTGAGTAGTATGCGGCTCCATTGGCAGCGAGACGATACTTAAGCAGTCTTTGAACGGCTACATTGCCGTTATTGTCGACTGCAAAAACCATACTTGCAACACTAATCGACGTATCTGGCAAAGCTACTTCTATTTGCCATAGTTTTTTGCCATTGCTGTCTAGTGCTAACAAGTGTTCTTCTCTGGTGTTGCCTGGGATGCCACCTTGTGGTGCGCTGTAACGGATAACCACTCCGCCTGTTGGTGTCGGTTCAACTTCTTGATTGACATGCGAACAAGCAGGAAATGAGCTGTAGCTCCACACGCCGCCACTTGGCTCAATTGCGTATAGACTGCTGACCACCCAAGAGTCGTTTCCGCAAAGCTGGACGTTCAACTGTGTTGCGCGAACTGGCACAAAAGTCCGCCCTGCCAGTGTGGAATTGTGGTAAATCTGGCCATTGTTCACAATGTTATCAACTGTGAATTCCTGCTCAGATTCACCAGCATATGTGACATATTGGATGCCAGTAGTGGTGCGAAGTACAAGGCCGTCGTCGTAAGCAGAGATGCCGCCATCCAGAAAATTACCAGACACGGACATATTTAATACGATTGTTGGCGACGCTCCTTCTGCTGTTGGTGCAAATCCAATAAGCATGTTTTGCCCGTTGCACGGTGAAAGTAGGCCAGTACTTAGGGCGTACAAATTGCCGTTCGTACCTATGACCATACCGCGAACCACAACCAGGCATGAGTACGGGTACGACCATTTAATTACGCTATCTTTTATAGCTTGAATTATTGGTTGCCCGTTGTTCCTGTCGGCTGTGGTAAACAACGTTCCATCTTGAGCAACTGCAACAGTGCGTGGGCAGGCGCTTGGATATGGTTCAGAGCTAAAAGTAATGTTCTGCGTAACTTCACCAGAGGAACTGATACGTTTTGTGCCAGTTCCTACAGAACAGCCGATAGTTAACCCACCGTCGGACTGCGAGGTTAGCGTTACCGGATTGGCCATATCCGTAATGTCAACTGGCGAATATTGCATAGTTGGCAACGTTTCAGCTTGCGCAGGTTGGCTCAACGCTATAATTAACGTACCCGCGAGGCTAAGAATAGCCAGACTGCTACGCCAAAAATCTTGACGCATGAGCATCATTCCTAACAAGAGAACGGAAAGAACAAGCTTCAATCTATCAGACTGAAGAACAAGCTCATTTAAGCACATCTTGCCTGTAAAATAAATATCTAAAATAAACTTTTTACCAAACAGAATTTAGTAGAATTTTACATCATTTATCTTGATGTTTTAATGCTATAGTATAAATACGACACCAGTTGGAAGTATGTGCAAAACATACGCTGTGCCGCAACGGTAATTTGTGCAGATATGAGGGTAGCTGCGCAATAAGCCCGATACAACTGTTGTTTTGAGTAATCCCGAGCAGGAATTAGCGTTTTTAACGTACTTTTAATCCTGCCGGAAAAGCAGGATTTTTTAATGACCACAGCAGTTTTGCAACGTGAGGCAGTAGCCGCAAGTCGCGAACGCGACCACATGGAGTTTGAAAAATGGGAGCGCCAGCGTATTTTGCGTGATGAAATTACAGATCAGACCGAGCGTTTGGCCGCTCCAATGGAAAATCCTTTTGTCTATGATTTGTCTGAAGAAAAAGGCATTGTTACTGATATTGGCGAGCCGGTTTTGCCAGTTATTAATAATGGTTTGGAAGTTGCGCGCCACCAGGCTGAGTATAATTCAGACTGGCAGTTTGAGCTGAGCCGGCGCGAGATTGAACTAGAAGAGCAGATGCAAATTGAGGATTTTGCTCGCCAGAATAACAGTGGTATTCGTATCACCTCTTTATCGCTTGACCAAAGCAACTACGATGGTATGCGCGCTATTGCTAGCACGCTTGGCTATGAACTGCCGCCAGAGCGGATGAGTTCCGAGGATATTCTTAAAAACCGCATGTGGTTGGGCGTGCCGCCGGGCTTGGTGGTTCTTTCGCCAATTCCAGATGCGGTCCGCGAGCAAGGTGTGGACATCGGCGCTTACGATGCCATGCGTCAAAAAATGATGGTGCGAGTTATCACACTAAAAACAGGCACAGAAGAAGCTCACAAGAGTCTAGTGGATGCAATCCGGCAAACTTATGACGATGAGCTAAGCGCAAAGCTCGGCGGTAAGTGGTTTGCTGGTCGCCAGGATACCAGCCGTGAAGATGCCAGGGCTTTTATAGAGAAGCAAACACAGTGGCTAAACGAACATGTCGAGACGGTTTTTAAGGTTTATCAGCAAACAAAAGATCCGGTTGAGCGTTTACGTTTGCTGGAATGGCCACGCTACAGTTTGGCTGCGGCTTTGGATGATCTTAAAAACGGTAAGCATGTGGCGTCTGTGAGTGAATCTGGCCAGGCTGCGCGCGCAGAGGGCAAGGAATTTAAGAGTGATTGCCCAACCGCACAGCAAACGTTAACTATTTCAGAGCAGTTGGAGGCACTCGGCTATTTGATTGAGCCGCAAGTTCATACTTTAAGGTGTGTTAATTGTCCATTTTGCAAAAGAATTGTAGATGCTGTAAAAATTAATAAGCCAGGCGAGAAAAGTATAGAGTGCAAATCTTGCCACGCAAAGGTGGATTTAGAAACTGGCGAACGCCTGGACAGACGAAAAAATCAGGTGCAAAAATTGGGCAAAACAGTGGTCAGCGCTGTAAAAGTTCAGCCCAAAAAGCCAGAAGGTTTGCCAAAAACTGCCAAAAATCATCGAGAAAAATTGGTTTTAGGTGGCACCGTAACAGAGGAACTTGACGAAGAATCTGGCAAATACGTTTTGAAAAACTGATAAAACGCCATACGCTTAAGCTTGACCTCAGACCCAACCTTTAGTACATTAGAATTTGTCTATTTATTGCAGCTCGGCGTACCTGCGCACAAAGTAGATAGTATTAAGGAGAAAACTATGCCAATTGAAATCCGCAAGTCGCCCTCACGGGCGCAAAAGGTTGCGGTGGAGATTGTCCCGGCTGACTGGCAGAATTATCTGACCTATTAGCCCCCAAATTTTAAAAGCACCCCTTCTGCGAGAGGGGTGCTTTTGTTATTTTATTACGCACTTAAGACCCGTAGGCTGCTGTTATAGCGTTTTCTACTAGCTCAGTCAGTTTGTCTGCGCTAACTCCGGTTGTGCTGTCGACTACTTCGCCGTTTAAGACAAAAGTTGGGGTGCCGTCAACTCCAAATTGGTTCAGGCCCGTGGCTTTGTCCCGGGCAATCTTGTCGGAAATGTCGGCACTGGTAAGATCAGATGTATATTTGTCTACATCCAAGCCAATTTGCTGGGCGTAGGATTTAAAAATTGCCGCTCGTTCAGAGGTAGTTGCGCTGCTCCAACTTGATTGGTTTTGATACAGGATGTTGTACATTTCAAAATATTTACCCTGCATGCCAGCTGATTCAGCTGCCGTGGCTGCTGCAAGCGCGTTGGGATGACTGGTAGTAAGAGGAAAATTGCGGAAGATAAAGGTTAGCTTGTCGCCGTATTTTGCAGTTAATTTGTTAACTGTTTCGTAGGTAATGGAGCAGGCTGAACACTGGAAGTCCCCGTATTCTATAAGTGTTACTTTTTGATCAGTCGGCCCCTCAACGTGGTCGGCAATTGGTCCATCTGTAATAATCTTGGTAGCGTCTATACTGCTGTAATCTTTGGTATCGCTTTTACTGAAGTAAATAAGGCTGCCAAAAATTGCCACTACAACCGCGGCAAAGATAATCCATTTTGCTTTGTTCATGAGTATATATTATCATAAAATAGATGGAACTATTTATTCTTTTTGTAGCTTTGCTTGGAAGTATTTGTTTGGCGTTGGTGACGGCTGTTCGGTTTGCGCCAAATGGTTTGAGTGAGTTTGAGCTTCGTCGGTTGGCTGTGGCGGGTGACCACTTGGCAGTCACCGAAGAAAAGCGTCGCGAAATTTTGCCTACACTTGGCGTTTTGCGCAACATAAAACAGATCATTCTGACGATTTTGTTACTATGGTTGCTATGCGCAACGCATGAGGTTTGGGCCGGTATTTTGCTAGGGCTGATGTTCTTGTTGCTGTCTTATGTTGTAGCGACGTTGGGCTGGCTTGCAAAGCCGTCGCTTATTTGTCAGAAAAAACTAGAAGCTTTTGTGTCAAAACACAGAAAGTATTTTTTGGCAACGTTTGGCTGGCTAGCTGCAAAACGACCGTTGCAGGAGGATATGGTTGGGATTGCTTCGCGCGATGAGCTACGCTCAATAATTGCCAATGACACCAGGCTTCTGGCGCCACAAGACAAAGCGCGTTTGCTTGGCGCTTTTGATTTTGGCAGCCTGTTAGTGGCCGACGCCATGGTGCCGCGCGACAAAATTATTACTGTAGAAAGCTCCGAAACAGTTGGCCCGTTAATGCTTGACCGTCTGCACAAAGATGAGCATAATGTTTACGTGGTTATCAAAAAGAACATCGACCACATAAAAGGCTTTTTGTACATGCACGATTTAACCCCGCTCGATCCAGACATCAAAGAGGTAGAAGACGCCATGCGCCCAACCGTGCACTATCTGCCAGCAAATGCGCCATTGCAAGATGTGCTCAGCGCAAGTTTGTCTACTGGTCGGCAGCTGTTTATTGCGGTCGACGATGAGGGCAAGACAAAAGGTCTAATTACTCTTGCCGACGCGCTAAAATACCTCAATGGCGAGCCAGTGCCAAAGGTGGATGTGGCGTCAACCAAATCCAAAAGATAAATTGGCGCGTGTTTAGTGAAGGGCTTTTAACATAAAAACTAGCGTTTTAAACGGGCTGCAATGGCAAACTGCATAAAGTATTTATCGAGGCTTTGGATTTCTTCTGGCTTTGCGTTGCGGCTACAAATGTTTAAAAATTCTTCTTTGGCACGCAATACTTCTTTGGCTTTAGGAGAATGTTGCTCAATTAGGACAGAGGCGGTTGCGTTAAATAGATCGATTGCGCGTATGACGGCCTGTTCAAATCTCTCTGTGTCGTTGCGACATTTGGCATCAAACGATCTGCCGACTTCGCTGTAGATATTTCCCATTTGTTCAAAAATATTCATGCTTGCCCAGCGCTTTCGATCAACAGTGTAGGCTTGACTCATTGTTTAACTCTTTCGGATATAAGAATAATTATTTTTTCTCTTATAATTTTATCTTCAACTCCACGGGACATATTTTGTTGCCGAGGGCGTATGTTTATCATAGAATCAAATTCTATGAAGTCCTCGGTGCCAAATTTTTCAGGATAAAGATTGACCCCCCAGAGGTCAGATTGACAAGAACCATTTTCTAAGAGCATTCGTTCTTGATCGGCATGCATTTCTGCATCAACCACAAGGATTGCATTCTCGATATCAACAACAGCCTTGACTAGGTTTCCATACATTTTTTGAGCCATCTCAGCTAGTTCTGCAACGGAAATTATATCAACTTTTTTCATATCTTTATTATAACAGTTTCGGTTTTAAAAATACGTTATATAAAATTGTCCATTTAAGGTGTCATAATCAAATTGGCGTAGCTTATGCCTATAGAATAAATCTGGGTAGAGGGTAAGTGAGGTTCTAATGAAGTCATTCTTTGGATGAATTTACAGATGATATTGTAATTTTTAAAAAAATCTTTATAATAACCATCCGGTTACTGCAAATAGAGCGAAGGGAACACGATGGACGGTTATACTTATCGTGGTCGACGCGTTCACATTCCGCGCACCGTAGATATGCCTTCCAGTATGAGGCCACATGGACGCTTTGCAGATTTTGTGCAGCAAACTATAGATGCCGCAGAACCGTGGGGGCTTGGTGAGGATCCAATTGAAACAAGAGTTTTTCCTGGCAGATGGATCCCATCAATAGTTGCGCCAGTCCCGTGCGACGTTGAAAGAATTTGGGCTTTGCACAGAGGCCACAAAGCTCAACGACCGAAAGCTTCCCCATTTATCCCCATTGGGTCGATTAATAGGGAAGACTTATGCGTTAAGTGTGTAACAGTTGAGCTATCAGGCTCAGCCGAAAAGCCAATGCTAGTACGGGCATACCCTGGTGATTACATCCCGCCATTGCCTTGGATGACAAGTGCTAAATGGGCTGATGGTGGAATTGAGGCCTGCAAGGGATATTGGCAGACCCACGCTTATATTGTTGGCAAGGCAAATGTCGGCGACTTAGTGCCTGTTGTACCCGAATGGTTCGTCCATTAACTTGCCGCAGTAGAATGTTGGCTGCGAGGATCTCAAGTGGATTCCTCGCAGCCAACACGGCTAATTAGTTAGCACTTTTCTCCATAGCCTCGAGCGACTTTACTGACTCTTTTAATAATTTACTCTGTTGAAGCTCAAGATCTAAATTAGCTTCATTATTGCTGCACGCCGAATTTGCGTCTTCTTTGTAGTAATAGTAACCATTAATAGTGGCAAGTAGGCTCTCGTAATAATTGTCTGTTGGTTCGCTCCTTCGAGTAATGGACAAAAAACCATCAGTAGCGCAATTTGGTTCAGCATTAATAATTTCCTGTACAGAAAAACGATAGCTGTCGTCTGTACTATTGCTCGCCATAAAATACACCGCAGTCAACAACCCCTCCACCGGCTTAAACCTCACACCCCATTCATCTATAGTCACATAACCTTCATTAGGATCAGTTTGAACTGTAGGTGTTGTTGCGGTCTCTGCCTGAGAAGAATCAGTACTAGAGCTTGTTCCTGAGCTAGTAGTGTCAGCGGTTGAGGTAGATTCATCAGTTGAACTATTATGACCGTGTAAATAAAATGCCCAAGCCACTAAGCCAATACTGATAATTAGCAGTAAAGAAGCAATAATTATAACTGTTAATTTGTTTGTCTTTTTCTGTTTTTTGCTCACTGCTCTCTTTGCCTTTTCTGATTTTATTAATGTGTTTTTACTATACTATTGGTTGCCTAAATTAACAAGTTACAAAAAAGTATGAAAAATGTCTTTACAATGGAGGCAACGTGTGGCTAAATAAACACTAGCGCGTATCGAAAGAGAAAAACGATACAAAACCTGCATATAATGCTGGGCGCTTTCTTGTTCTTTTTGCTGTATCCGATGAAATTCCTTCTTAGTAGAAAGGTGCTGGCATGCGCGCTATATGCCGAACGGCTGTACACTTAATGGCTATGCTGCTTGTCTCTGCAACTCTTGTGGCTTTGCCCTGTAAACCGGCAAGCGCTGGTACGGGAGATAACTATCCAGCAGTTTGGAAGAATCAACCGCTCGGTGCTACGTATGACACATGGGGATTAGCGACTAGGTATTGCACATCTTGGGCAGCTTGGGCACTGCACAACCGTAACTCCTTTGAGCTCCCGTTTCACGATGATGCAAAAAATTGGGGTTCGCGTGCCTCGACATTAGGCTATGCAGTAAATATGACGCCTGCAAAGGGGTCGATTGCCTGGTGGGCTAATGGTGACCTTGGTCACGTCGCATACGTTGAATCAGTGAGCAGTGACGGATTAACCGTTACTATTTCTGAGTACAACAATCCTGCCGGATCAGGCGCTTACAACCTGCGTACCATTAGCAAAACGGCTGTTTCTGGGTATATCCACTTTAAGGATATCGTAGAAGAACTGCTGTAGCTGCTGCGCCGGTTGCAAAAAGTCGCGTGCTATTTCAGCGGGGCGACGACATGCTGTTTGCGCTCGATAATCTGGACTCTGGATTTGTTGGCGAAACCGGCAGCCTATGGCTGCGCACAGATGGCGTAGGTACTATAGCGTCTGGCGGTACAGATGGGACGACACGCCTATGGATCAGTGCTTGCGGGGCTGTATATGCCAAGCAGGGTGATCTAGGTCCTGAAGGTTGGACGGAGGAAGCGGCTTGTGGCACAGCCAAGTCAGTTGCAATTAGCAACACTGGATTGCAGATGCTGCTCACTACTTGTGGATCTGTGTACGCTAAGTTCGGCGTAAGCGTTGGTGGCTGGAATATCCAACAAGAATGTGGCGATTACACCGCAACTGCCGTTGGCGCTAACACGCAAATGCTACTGACTGGTTGCGGAGCTGTCTATGCCAAGGATAGCAACCTTGGCTATGCAGGCTGGACCGAAGAAGCGGCTTGCGGTAACGGATCGAAGATAGCTGTTAGCAACACCGGTTTGCAAATGATGCTAACCATTAATGGTGCAGTGTTTGCAAAGTACGGTATTGCTGTTGGCGGTTGGAATATCCAGCAAGAGGCAGGCGCCTATACGGCGATTGCCGTTGGCGGCAACACACAAATGCTTTTGACCAGCTGCGGGTCTGTCTACGCAAAAGATAACAATTTGAGTTACGCGGGATGGACGGAAGAAGCGGCTTGCGGTACAGCCAATGCAATAGCAATCGGTAGCCTGGGACGTCAGGTTATCATTGTTAGTGACGCCTCTGTTTTCGCCAAAGACTCAGTTGGCGTTGGTGGTTGGCATTTCCAGGTTGGCCCAGGAAACGCCAAAGCTATTGCCGTAAGTTGAAGTTGTCGGACACGCAAGAGAGCAAGATGACCTTGAGCTATGTCATAAAACTAGCTCACCCGTCTTTGCAACCTTCGTCTCATCTGTTATAGTTAATACAGATTATGCAACAATTTACGCTGGATACTAATATTTGGGCTTGTCAGACCGCTTAAGCGGCGGTTTGGCGTTAAGCCCTATGAGCTGGTGTAAACTGTAACTCGAAAATAAGGAAGATTTATGCGGATTCTCGCGAAAGAACTTAAAAAACATATTGGTGAAAAAGTTAAAATCCAGGGGTGGCTGCATAAAAAGCGCTTGCTTGGCGGTTTAACATTTATTATTATTCGCGATCGTAGCGGCACGTTGCAATCGTTGGTAAAAGAAAAAGGCGAGGTTGAGAAATTGCGCGGTTTGCAAATTGGCACCGTGCTAGAAATAACAGGCGTGGTGGCAGAAGACGAACGCGCTCCAGGCGGCGTGGAGATCCACGAAGTTGGCATAAAAGTTATTGTGCCGGTGGAGTTTGAATCGCCAGTAGAAATTGACAAGCCGCTTAGCCACGATTCTGACAACCTAGATACTCTGTTTGATCATCGCGAAGTTGGCCTGCGTAACCTGCGTGAGCAAGCCATTTTTACAATCCAGTCTGAGGTTAGGACTGCTGTGCGTAACTACTTACGCGCTAACGATTTTACAGAAATCAGCACGCCAAAGCTTTTGGCCGAGCCAACCGAAGGTGGCGCCGAAGTCTTTAAAATGGATTACTTTGGTAAAGTTGCAACTCTGGCGCAATCAGCGCAATTTTACAAACAGATGATGGTTGGCGTGCACGAGCGCGTTTACGAAATCGCTGCAACCTACCGCGCCGAGCCAAGTGCTACAACGCGCCACATGACCGAGTTTCAAACTATTGATGTTGAGCTTGGTTTTGTTAACCTCGACCAACTATTAGATGTAACAAGCGGCTTGTTAAACTCCGTTGCAACTGACATCTGGCAAAGCTGCGAAGGCGAACTAAACATGTGGGGCGCCAGCAAACCAGTCTTGCCAGAGAAGATTCCAAGCATGACAATGGCTGAAATCCACGAAAAATATAGCGCTGCAACAGGGGAAAACTCAGTTGGAGAAAAAGATCTTCGTCCAGACGAAGAGCGCTGGGTTTGCGAATATGCGGCCGAAAGTTTGGGTAGTGAAGCAGTTTTTGTTGTTGACTGGCCGCGCCATGGCGCAAAGTTTTACCACAAGTTTCGTGATGACAATCCAGAAATTGCTGAGCGCGCTGACCTCATATTCCGTGGCATAGAAATTGCCACCGTTAGCATGCGTGAACATCGCTATGAGAAGCTTGTTCAACAGCTCAAAGATATGGCTGGCGGCAATCCAGAGGACGAGGGCTTTGCACACTACCTCAACGCCTTTAAATATGGCATGCCACCAGAAGGCGGTTTTGGCATGGGTTTGGAGCGCCTGACAGCGCGGCTAATTGGCCTGGCTAACGTTAAAGAAGCAGCGCTATTCCCAAGAGACATCAACCGTTTGGCTCCGTAACTGTTAAGCTTAAGCGATGTCTGCTATACTTATTTTATAGGAGCAAAAACGTTAATGGCTGAAGCAATAAGATGGTCAAAAGATTAACTTGGCTTTGGTTTGTGTTTGTTATAATTCTGGCCGGCGGAGCGGTTTTTATTCTCTGGTGGTGGAGAAGTTCTATTGATACTGTATCAACTTGCTCAAGCCAGGATATTGCTCTCGGCATAGGCACAACTCATGAAGCTGATGGCGTTACTTATGTGCATGCAGTTTTAACAAACAGCGGCAGCGTGTCATGCAAAATGAGCGGCTATCCACAAGTGTCAATGTTAGATGCGCAAGGTACCCAGTTTAGCCAGGGCGAAGCGCAAAAGAATGAGTCTTATGAAGTAAAGACAGTAACACTTGATGCTGGCGGCCAGGCTCATGTTTTGCTTGCTTTTCCAGATGTCAGCAGCTTTGGTAGTAGTGGAGTTTGTAGTGCAAAATCTACCACTTTGCGTTTATACTTGCCAGACAGCGGCGTCTCAACAGCAGCTTTAACGACACCGTTGGAGCAGGAAGTTTGTCCAGGATTTTCGGCATCAACAATTTTATCCGGATCATAAACTATGCCACCAGAAGAACAAAATCAAACTGATAATCAGGAAGAAGTTCTAGTTAGCCAAATTGCGGCAGAAAATGCGGAGGAACGGATTGACGAAGACTACATCCCAGAAGAGCCATTGCAAGTCATTCACCAAGAAAAGCACAAGTGGTTAGCAAAATTAAAGCGCCCAAAATTCTGGTTGCGACTTGCAGTCATCTTGTTTTTAACGTTAGTCTTTGCATGGTTAATAACTCCAAGCCGAACTTGGATTTTAAA
This sequence comes from Candidatus Saccharimonadota bacterium, assembly GCA_016880595.1. Taxonomy (GTDB): domain Bacteria; phylum Patescibacteriota; class Saccharimonadia; order Saccharimonadales; family EFPC-124; genus EFPC-124. The sequence goes on along the minus strand of JAEHDC010000002.1, from coordinate 13,486 downwards.
CACCTTGCGGGTACGCGCTAATTTTACAGCCTCGGTTTTTGTTAGTGTTGACGATGGTGCTGCGCCTTCTCTTAAAAATGCCAAGATTAGCGTTGGCGGACAAGAATACGTAACAGGTGATGATGGCTCCGCGTCAATAAAGTTGCCATATGGCACAAATCATTTAACTATTAGTAAAGCTGGTTATCAAGCTCAAGAAACAGATGCAGATTTGGATTTTGACCCATTCTTTGGCTTACTTGGCGGCTGGGATGACGGCCTGAACCAAAGTTTTTATTTGCAAAATACGGGTATTTCCTTGACTTTCTTGGCGCGAGATTGGTTAACTGGCAAAGCTGTCACTAGTGGTAGCTTTGCAATTGGCGATGTTGTAGCCAGCCCGAGCGCAAGCGGTGAGGTTTTGTTAACAATTCCGGCAACTGATGATGATGTAGCTGAACTAACTGCCAAATTTGATTCTGGCTACAATAACAAAACCTACATCGTTTCTTTGGTTGGCAGCGACGATCAAGAGCTGCAACTTGTGTCCAGCGGCAGGCATTATTTTGTCAGCAAACAAACAGATGGTTTGGCAGTTTTTGGCTGTGATATTGACGGCTCAAATCTGTCAGAAATTGTGCCTGGTTCCAAAAATGAGACGTCTGACATAGCTTTTGCGATAAGCGGCAGCGGTGATTATGGCGTTTTAGCTTCAACGCGCGAAGCAGAGGAAGATTCTTCTGGTAGAATCCAGCAAAAACTCTATGTTGTGGATATTGACACAGAAAATTTGACCGCCGTTGATACGGCTCAAAGCTTTAAAATTGTCGATTGGCAAGGAGATACTGTTGTTTATATAGCCACGTATCTTAATGATAGCGGTGTAGTGACTGAGCGTCTCTCTAGTGTAAATGCCACAACCCTAACGCGAACCGACTTGAGTAACGGAACAAGCTATCTTTACGCCCGTGTTAGCTCTAGCAGTGTGGTTTATCTGACTACGTCCGAAGAAGTTAAAACGGTAAAAATTGGCGGCGGGACGGAAAAGATTCTTGGCACTTCGGTTAAAAATATTGTTCAGCCTGGCGCAGACAAGTTTGCCTTCCAGATTGCGGATTCAACATGGCAGCAATTTGACGCAAATAGCAATTTGGTTTCGGTTGCCAGCACGCCGTCAAGCCTAAAGCGCGCCTTCTTAAACATACGAAGCCAAGACCAGCAAAAGCAGGTTATTTATGACGTTCTTAATAGTCAGGCGTCAATAATCTCTTATAACCTTGCTGGCAGCCAAGAAACTATTGTTTACCAGGGAGATTTTACAGCGCCAATAAGTTGGGCTGGTAATAATATTGTGTTTAGGCAAGGCTCGGCAGATTATGTGGTGGCGCCTGACGGCAGCAGTTCGCCAAAGAAAATAACAGATGTAGCTTTAACCACTCAAGCCTCTAGCAACTACTTTAGCTTTTATTAGCAAAATGCTACAATCAAGCTAATGGTTATTTGTTGAGATGAAGTTATTCAATTGTTTTAAACCGTTTATTGTCCAGTTGCTTGTGGCGTTAGTGCTGGTTTTTATGCAGGTTATGGCCGATTTGCAGCTGCCGCAGTACATGGCCAATATTGTAGATCAAGGTATTGTTTTGCGAGATAACAGCTACATTTTAAGCACTGGGTTTAAAATGGTTTTGATTGCTTTGTTTGGAACAGCTTGCGCAGTTGGCGTGAGCTTTTTGGCAGCAAGGATTGCAACTGGATTTTCGCGAAACTTGCGCAAGGCAGTGTTTTCTACGGTAGAAAGTTTTTCTTTGCATGAGTTTGATAAGTTCTCCACAGCGTCGTTAATAACGCGCTCAACAAATGACATCCAACAGATACAAATGGTCTTTATCCTGATGCTGCGAATAGTTATTGCAGCGCCGATTATGGGCATCGGCGCCACAGTAAAAGCCTACCAGCAAGCGCCGTCGATGTCTTGGATTATTGCTCTGGCTGTTGGCGTGCTATTGTGCTTAATAACAATCATCTTTTTAATTGCTACGCCGCGGTTCAGAAAATTGCAAAAGCTTGTAGATAAGCTCAATCTTGTCACGCGTCAGAACCTAACTGGCCTGCGCGTTATCCGAGCGTTTAACACACAGAAAGTCGAGGAGAAAAAATTTAACGACGTCAATATTGACCTCACCAAAACTAATCTTTTTGTAAACCGTTTGACTGTTATTTTGCAGCCAATGATGATGCTGATTTTTAATGTGACCTGTCTGGCAATTGTTTGGATTGGCTCACACTACATTGGCGACGGCACACTGGAAGTTGGCCAAATGATGGCGTTTATGCAATATTCTTTGCAGGTTATTATGGCGTTTTTGATGATTTCAATTGTGTTTATTATGTTGCCGCGCGCAGCAGTAGCCATGCGCCGCATCTCAGAAGTTTTAAAAACAGTTCCATCTATCAAAGACCCGCCACAGCCAAAGAGAATGCCGCCGGTTTTTGAGCATGGTCAAGTTGAATTTAAAAATGTCACCTATAGATATCCTGGCTCAGATGAACCAGCGCTTAAAGACATCTCATTTGTTGCCAAACAGGGGCAAACCACTGCAATTATTGGCGGCACTGGTAGTGGCAAAACCACGCTCGTTAACCTTATTCCGCGGTTTTATGACGTCACTAGCGGCTCGGTTTTGGTGGATAATGTAGACACACGTGAGGTTTCTTACAGAGAATTACGGGAGAGAATAGGCTATATACCGCAAAAAGCCGTTTTGTTTTCGGGAACAATAAAAAGCAATATTGGCTATGGCGTAGAAGATGCGTCAAAGGAATCAGTGGAGCAATCACTAAAAGTTGCCCAAGCTTATAACTTTGTTGAGGAGTTGGGAGATACTTTAAACGCTCGGGTTGCACAAGGTGGCTCAAATTTTTCCGGTGGGCAAAAACAGAGATTAGCAATTGCTCGCGCCATAGAAAAAGCGCCAGAGATCTTTATTTTTGACGACAGCTTTTCGGCCTTGGATTTCAAAACAGACGCAGCCCTGCGCAAAGCACTGAAAAGTGTTACCAAAAAATCCGCCACAATTATTGTTGGGCAGAGAATCAGCAGCGTTATGACTGCTGAGCAAATTATTGTCTTGGACGAAGGCAAAATGGTTGGCAAGGGCACGCACGCTGAGCTTCTTAAAGATTGTCAGACTTACCGCGAGATTGCTCTTTCGCAATTGTCCGAGAAGGAGCTAAAAGACAACGCTGTTAAGCCGCAGCAAGTACAGGAGGCGGCAGTATGAGCGAGGGGAAACCAGCGCCAAAAGTGTTTAAAGGCGGCGGTCCGGGTGCAATTGGCGGCTCGGGCGAAAAGGCCAAAGACTTTAAATCCACCATGGCAAAGCTGTTTTCTTATCTTAAGCCCTTTAAATTTCGTAGTATTTTGGTGGTAATTTTGGCTATTGCTAGTACAATTTTTTCAATTGCTAGTCCAAAAATTTTGGGCAACATGACCAACCAGGTTTTTAACGATTATATTAATATTCGTGCTTATGATATGGTCATGGCGCAGCTCCCGGCCGGTGCTCAACTACCAGCTGGCACTACCGGCGCAGACATTATTAAATATGTTCCGCAGGACAAGTTGCAGGATTTTTCTGATCAGCAAATTGAGCAGTTTAAGGAGTTAGATTTTTCGCAGAAACCTGGAATAGATTTCTCATCACTGCTCCACTATGTTTATTTACTGATAGTTTTGTATGCATTTAGCGCCTTGTTCATGTATCTACAAGGCTGGATTGTGACGGATATCACTCAGCGCATCACTTACAACTTGCGCCGGCAGATTTCGCATAAGATTAACAAAATTCCGCTAAGCTATTATGACAGGCGTAATTTTGGTGATGTATTGAGCCATGTCACAAACGATGTAGACACCATTGGCCAAACGCTCAACCAAAGCATGACTCAGCTCATTACGGCAATCTCGACGATTATTGGTATTTTTATCATGATGATATCCATAAGTTGGCAGTTGACATCTGTTGCGATGCTGCTGGTGCCGTTTAGCTTTTTGTGCATTGGCATTATTGTGCATAAGTCGCAGAAGTTTTTTGTGGGGCAGCAGGAGGAGCTTGGTAAGCTTAACGGCCATATCGAAGAAATGTATGGCGGCCATGTGGTGGTGAAGTCGTTTAACGGCGAGGAAAAGTCAATTACGACTTTCCAAAGAATTAATCACACTTTGTACAAAAGCGCTTGGAAATCGCAGTTTCTCTCTGGCCTAATGATGCCGCTGATGAACTTCTTTAGCAACCTTGGTTTTGTTGGCGTATCTGTTGTTGGGGGTTGGCTGGTGGTTAAGAATATGATTAACGTGGGCGACGTGCAGGCGTTTATTCAATATGTTCGTCAGTTTAACCAGCCAATTGTGCAAGCTGCAAGCACTACTAATGTTTTGCAGTCAACAGCGGCAGCTGCGGAGCGGGTTTTTGAATTTTTGGCTGAGCCAGAGGAGGTTTTGGAATCTGAAAATCCAGTAATGATTCCGTTTAGCGATAAAAAAATTGCCTTTAAAAAAGTAGTTTTTGGTTACTTGCCAGGCGTAACCGTTATTAAGGGCTTTGATGCTGCTATACAGCCTGGCCAGCGCATTGCAATTGTTGGCCCAACTGGGGCGGGTAAGACTACGATGGTAAATTTGCTAATGCGTTTTTACGACGTTAACAGTGGTGCGATTGAAGTTGACGATGTTGATATCCGCAACTTGCGGCGTGCTGATCTCCGCCGACGTTTTGGCATGGTCTTGCAAGATACGTGGCTATTCAATGGCACTGTGCGGCAGAATTTGGTTTATGGCAAGCCGGATGCTACAGATGAAGAAGTTGATCGGGTGGTTAAGGCGGCGCACATTGACCATCTTATAAAAACTTTACCTCATGGTCTGAACTCAGAGATAAATGAGGAGGCGTCTAACATCTCGCAAGGAGAAAAACAGCTTTTGACAATTGCCCGTGCCATGCTAACAAACCCGCCAACGTTGATTCTGGACGAAGCCACCAGCTCCGTTGATACCAGAACCGAGCTACTCATCCAACAAGCCATGGACAAGCTTATGGAAGGTCGCACCAGCTTTGTAATTGCCCACAGGTTATCCACAATCAAGAACGCTGATTTCATCTTGGTAATGCGCGGCGGTGATATTGTAGAGAAGGGAAGTCACAAGGAACTACTAGCGCAAAACGGATTTTATGCATCACTTTACAACAGCCAATTTGCTTCACAATAATTGGCATATTACGCCATAGTTTGTTAGCATGATAAAGTGAATCATATAATTATTGCGCTTGGAAAAATTAAGAATAGCCCGTTTATTCGCCACAATGCGGTTTTTTTGGCAGGTTCAATTGCAGTTGGCGTGCTTAACTACGCCTATTACCCCGTGCTTAGTAGGATGCTTAGCGTTGAGAACTATGGCGAAGTGCAAACTTTGGTGTCATTATTTTTACAATTGTGTGTTTTTTTGACAGTTCTAAGCCAAGTTGCCGTCAATATTGTTGCAAATTATACAGATGAACATAAGAAATTACAGATCATAAACGAGCTAGAAAAGTTGGCGCTGTATGCTAGTTTTGGCCTACTACTTGTTGTTGCGGCGTGTGGCTGGCTAATTAAAGACGTGCTTAATTTTGGCTCAGCATGGCCGTTTGTGTTTTTGATGCTAGCGGTTGTCGCCACTGTACCATTGACGTTTAGAGGTGCTTTTTTGCGTGGTCATAAAAAGTTTGGCATGGCATCCATTGCAAACATGATTGGCGCGGGTAGCAAGGTTATTTTTTCGGCTATTTTGGTGGCAATTGGCTGGAGTATAAACGGTGCGACGTGTGGTATTATCCTAGCGCAACTATTGGCGTTTGGCTATGCAGCTCGGGCGGCAAAAAAAGTAGGATTCTTTAGAGACTCCGAGACGCGCCAGTTTGGAAGGCTTAACTGGCGAATTGTTCTTCCTGAGCTTAAATACGGTTTGTTGGTGCTTGATGGATCAGCTGCCATTACCTTGCTTTCTAGTATCGACGTCTTTGTTGTTAAGCATTATTTTGATCCCCAAACCGCTGGACTCTATGCAGGTGTTTCTACGGTTGCGCGAATAATTTTCTTTGTAACAGCGCCAATTGCACAGGTAATGCTGTCTACGGTCAAGATGAGCCAGCCGGCAAAAGAAAACAAATCTATTTTTATTAAATCTTTGGCGTTGTCAATGTTACTTGGTGGCGGCGTGTTTATGGTATTTTGGATTTTTTCGCAGCAGATTACCAGTATTCTTATGGGGAAAAGCTTTGATGTATACGCAAGTTTGTTACCTACTTTAAGCTTGGCAATGTTGGTTATTTCTATGCTTAATATTGTGATATCTTATGGCATTGCTTTGCGTAGATATAGCATACATGGTAAAGTGATTTTAGGTACAAGCTTTACTATATTTCTGTTAAGCATTCACCACCAAGATCTTAATGCCGTTGTATATAGCCTATTATTTGGTTCGATAGTTATGCTAGGGCTATTTTGCGCGGACGCGTTTATTAAGGATAGAATTCCACGTTTTAAGAGGGGTAAGCATGGAGAAACTGCAATCACATAGCCAATCGGCATCATCGTTAAAAAAACAGGTATCCATTATTGTTCCTGTTTTTAATGAGGAGAAGAACGTTACTAAGCTTATTGAGCGTTTGATTCACCACACTGCGCGCCTCAGTTCTTATGAGTTTACCTTTATTTTTGTAGATGATGGCAGTGAAGACAACTCGGTGGCTGCAATAAGGAAAATAATGCCAGGTGAACCGCGCATTAAATTGGTCCAATTATCGCGAAATTTTGGCAAGGAAGCAGCTGTTAGCGCTGGCATTAAACTGGCTCATGGCGATGCGGCAATTATTATTGATGCCGACATGCAGATGCCGCCCAAGCACCTTGGCGAGTTTTTGCAAAAGTGGGAGGCTGGAGCGGAAGTGGTGGTGGGTGTTTTTATTGAGCGCAACATGAGCTGGCTGCGCTCAACATGTGCCCGAATTTTTTACGCTATCATGCAAAAAATTGGCCATGTCAAGATTATGCCGCATGCTACTGATTATCGACTGCTTGATAAAAAAGTCATTGCTGAGTTTAACGCCATGTCTGAGCACAACCGCATGACACGCGGCCTAATTGATTGGCTTGGTTTTAAGCGAGATTATGTTTACTACCGGCAAGCTCCTCGCAAATACGGCCAGCCAACCTACAGCTTTAAGAAGTTGGTAGGCTTGGCAATAAATAGCTTTACTTCATTTAGCTTGTTGCCACTGAAGATTAGCGGCTACATTGGCATGTTTATATTGGTTGTAAGCCTGCCACTCGGTATTGCACTTTACGCAGAGCATTATGTTCTAAAAAGTCCGATGCATTGGACGACAAATGGCACAACAATGCTAGCGGTTCTCAATTTGTTTTTGGTAGGAGTGACGCTGGTGTGCTTAGGGTTGATTGCGCTATATATTGCAAGAATTCACGCCGAAGTCACTAATCGACCGCTGTATGTTATCCGAAAGATTCATGATGTCAACACAGATGAGGAATTGCAATGAAAATAGTGATTGTTTCAATCTATCCTGAGAAAAATGCCAAGCACTCTAACAAAGGTGGCGTGGCATCCTATACAAAGAATTTAGTTAGCAATATTCCGCTTGACCAAGACGATGAAATCTATGTTATTTGTGACAAAATTAATAATAAAAATGAGCATTATCAAGAGGACGGCGCCACAATTCTGCGCGTATTTAATCGTAATACGTTCTTTGCTTATGATATCGCCAAGCAAGTTTCAAAAATTAAGCCAGACGTTTTGCATATTCAACAAGAGGTGTCGTTGTACGGCGGCGTCCATACTGCTTACATACTTCAGTGGTTAGTTCTAATCTTGCGCGCTTACAACCCAATTGTGACACTGCATCATGTGGTTGATCGTTCTAAAATAAATAAACAGTTTGTGGCCGAGAACCGTTCAAAATTGCCAGTGCCAATTATCGATGCGGCTTTTTTAGCAATTTATCAGCCGTTAGTTCGCCTAGCGCGGCACAGTATTGTGCACGAAAGTCATTTTAAAAATCTGCTAGTTTCGCAATATGGGGCCAAACACAAAAACATTAGCATTATTTGCCATGGTGTTGAAGATCCAAATCCAATACCGACCTCTGTTGCGCGTAAAGCCCTAAAGCTCAAGCCAACAGATCACGTTGCGCTTTTTATGGGTTATCTGGCGGGTTATAAGGGAATTGATTTGCTGTTGGAAGGTTTTGGCGAATATGCCAGCCAAGATCCGCACGCTGTTTTGTTGATTGGTGCTGGGATTCATCCAAAATTTGCAAAAGATCCAAGCTACATGGCAGATTATGAGCAAAAACAGCAAAAAGCAGCAAAGCTTATTCCTTCAAATCAATATCGCTGGCTTGGATTTATAGAGGAAAAGGACATAAAAAATTACTATTCGGCCAGTGACGTAGTGCTGTTTCCATACACAATTTCTATGTCAAGTTCTGGGCCGATGTCTTTGGCAATTGGCTACCAAAAAGCTTTTTTGGGTAGCACGGCGTTTGCTGATATCTTGCCTGCGGATGTTCAGTTTGCGCCAAGTTCTCATGCCATGGCCAACAAGCTGTTGGAATTTTTTGACGATCCAACGCCGTTCACCAGGGTTTCTGCTGATATGAAGCAAGAAAGACTTTGGGCAAACGTTGGCGCTGCAACAAAAGCAATTTATAAAAAGGGGATAAAAGAATGAAGCATCGTAGAGTGTTATTGCTTGGCGCATATGGCCAAACCAATCTTGGCGATGATCTTTTGTTGTACAATTATGTCCAGCTTCTTCACAACAAAGGCTTTGACGAAATATATATCAACACTAGCCGTTCTGAGCTACTGCCAAAAAGCGTGACCCAAGATTTTTCTGGCATAAGAACATTTGAAACATACGGTATTTCGCCGCTGGATTTACTTAGGCTACTTCGCAGCGCTGATTGCATTGTTTATGGCGGAGGCACGGTTTTTAAAGAGTTATATGCTTCCACTGGTCGTTCAAAATACTCTGTTATTGCAAATGTGGCGTTGTTTAATTTTTTAGCAAAATTGCTGGGCAAGCCTGTTTACGGGCTGCACATTGGTATTGGCTCAATTAAGACATGGCTCGGCCGGACAATAACAAAAATTGCGCTTAGTTGTTCAACGGAGACAACTTTTAGGGACAGAAGTTCGTACAAATATGCGCTAAATACACTAAAAATTGCGCCTAAAAAAATTAATTTGGCAACTGATGGGCTGTTTATAAATCGTTCCTGGCAAAAACCATGGCATCAGCTTGAGCTGCCGCCGCACAAGGGCAAAACAATTGGCGTAAATGTGCTTTCGGATATTCCAGATTGGGTTGATCGCACCAGCTACATTACAAACACTTTGGATTTTTTAAACAAGCTGATGGCTGATGGCAATTATCTGGTATTTATGCCGTTCCAGACTGACTTTAACCCAAACAATGATCTTAAATTTATGCGCGATGAAATATTACCAAAACTGGATTCCAGGAGCTACACGGTGATAGAAACGCTTGATCTCCGAACTATAATCTCGTGCCTGCAGCAGATTGATCTATTGGTTGGAATGCGCCTTCATTCGTTACTTTTGGCAACCATGGCTGGCACGCCTTTTGTTGGTTTGGCTTATGATACAAAATGCTGGCGGTTTATGCAAGAAAATGCTTATCCGCACGCCATCAAGCTAGAAGATGCTACTGCTGATGGCCTGTACCAAGTTTTTCAAAAAGCGCTTGCCGATGAAACCGCAGCCAAAAAGCTTGCATGTATCCGCGAAGAAAACTTAAAGGAGGCAGATTTATGGCTACAAAAGGCCGCTGTTTAGCTTGGTTGAGGCGAGATTATCACTGGCTTTTTCTGTTAGTGGCTGGTGTATTTTTGCTGCTGCACATTTTTATTTTCCGCAGCCTGTTGCCGTACACGGTTGACTTTGCAAACAATAATGCGTCAGTCGTTCGAGAAGAGTTAATTCCATATTTTGAGTTTGACAGTCAATATTTACCAGATGGCGCCTCAGAATTAACCGGCTCCAATGAGTTTAGGGTGGTTTACGCTTTTTGGACATCTTGGGTTCGCCAAAATGCCATATTGCCATACGCACTAATTTTGTTGAACACACTTTCGGTTTATATACTTTTTTACGCCATCTACCGGATTGTCCGCAAGTTTTTGAGCCAGCAACAGATACCGCTAGCTGTTTACGCGTCAGCTTTAAGCGCGCTAGCAATTCACCTTATTTTGCTTTATTCAAAAGTTGTCCATTTTTACTCATTAATTTTTGGATTCAGTTTGTTTGCATTAAGTATAAGCCTGGTGCTAGAACAAGTCTTCTTTAAAAAGACAATTAGCTACAAAAATGTTGCCGCGGTTAGCTTGCTAACACTTATAAATCCGGCAATTCATTACCACCTGATATTTTATTTGGTGTTGATTTTGGCGCTTGGCGTGCGTTTAATTATTATGTGGATTACAAAAACGCGACCGCTTTGGCAGCCATTCAAACAGAATTTGCTTTACGCGCTAATTGTAATTGTGCTAAGCTTGGTGCCGTATCTGATCTTTGTGCATTTTGCACTGCCGTCGACCGATGAAGTTTTTAGCCAAACCCCAGTTAATTATTGGATGGTTTACTTCTCGTCAGTGCCGCTCAATTTCTTATTCTCTCTGGATACTTACGGTCACGTTGACCTTTACCGTTACGGCGATTATTTAGCCCCAACGCCGCGTTATTTTATGATAACAATTTATGCTGTCATTGCCGCGGCAACACTGTTGTTGGCCAAAAAGCGCGCGCTTGACACTAAGCGGCGCTATCTGTTATTTGCGCTTTTTATTATCCTAATTTTTTCTTTGTGGATGTCTTTGGGGTATCGCAATGAGCAGATTTATTCGTTCCATCGGCTGCTCAGCGATCTTAACTCGTTCATAATTTGGCAAAGCTCCTTTTTTGCTGATGCTTTAAGCAATGTGCTTGGTCTTTTTATAAATATCTTGCGCTATCCGCATCGCTTTGAATTTATTATGTATTATGTAGCTGCCATGCTGTTTGCGCTTGGCTTGTGTGCAATTTTCTCTTATCTGCAAAGCCGTCGCTTTAAACCAGCTGTTTGTTATAGCGTTTTGGCTCTGTTGGTTTTTGTGCCGATATTATGTACCACAGATTACCGCGTAACATTTTTGAGTGGCGATTTTGGAGGCTTTCTCAAGCCTTATAGAGCTCCAACAGATCTTGTAAATATTAAAAATATACTTGCCAAGCAAGATGACGACAAGCTGTTTATAATGCCTTCGCTCGAGAGCGGCCGCCAAATATCCCAAAATGGTGCAGCCTATACCTTCTTGGACAAATACCTAATTTATTATTTAAATCAGCCAAGCATTTATTATGGCACAAACGCCAATGTTTCTAACAAAATTTCATCTTTTATGGTTTACCGGGCGATTGCCTACGACCAATCTTGGTGGCAAGATATCTTGGTAAACAATCTTGGCGTAACAAATATACTTGTGCCAAAAAATCTTGAAGAACGGCCAAACATGGTGGCTTATCTGCCAGGAATTGAAGAAAAAATTGCTAGCAATTTGGCTGCCTCTGGTGAATTTTCCCTGACTTATCAGGGCGACGATTACGATCTTTACACTGCCAACGTAACCGTTTCTCAGAACGCGCCAGCCGTGTTTGCTGATTACACTTGGGGTGCTTTCTTGGAACATTTTGGCAGCCAATCGGCAGGCGATGTGCATTTGTTTTTCCCAACGCAGGTTCAATCTTTCTTGCAATCAACAGATGAAAAACAGGTTGTCACAGATAATCCTGAGCGGGCTTTTTATACGCTCGCTGCTGCTAGTAATTCTGATGCGACGTTTTATCCAAATTCATCGGCTCTGCCTTTTACGTCGAGTTTGGTGGCTAGCTCAAACTTTACAGCCAACACCTTTTCTTTATCAACTCTTTACAACAAAGACAGCCGCTACAATTACACCCAAGAAGTTGTGCCAAGCTTATTGACGCTCAGTAGCACGCAGTTTGTTGGGCTCACAAAGCTTAGCACAGATAAAACTGAAATTAAAATTACTGCACCCGAAGAAGGTGATTACAGGATTGCACTTCATTCAGCTAGCAATCAGCACACCATTGCGGCGCAGCTTGATGGCATCCAAAAAGATCTTACGGCAATTGACGCGCAGTCGGTAGATTATATTGATTTTACTTATTACACCGTGGATGTGCATTTAAGTAAAGGTGCTCACCGGCTTGAGCTGAGTGATTTGCAGGAAACCGTGCTGGTGGAGAATCTAACGTTATTGCCGAGCGCCAATATTCCAGAAGATTTTAATCACGCTACTGTGGCTGGTTTTTCTTTTGACAAGATGACCAACGATTCGGGCGTTTTTACGCTCACAAAGAAGTAAAATAAGTATATGCAAAAAATAATTGATAACATCCGTGCCCTGCCTCAGATTGTGAAGATTGCAGCAGTATATGGCATTTTGACACTCGGCATTTTGGCGCCGCTCTTACTGCCAGGGTACATTTTTGCAACAGACATGGTTTTTACGCCAAGTATTACGCTTCCGGAGTTTACTCAATCAACGCTGCCACTTTGGGCAGTGCTGTGGGTTCTTAGTAAGGTAATGTCTGTTGGTGTAATTCAAAAGATTATTCTTTTGACAATTATTTTTGGCTCTGGATTTGGCATGCATCTTTGGATGACGCGCCTAAAACCAGCTAGTATTCCAAATTCTATTTGGATTTATGGCGCGTATTTTGCTGGCATATTGTACGCGGTTAACCCTTTTGTTTACTCGCGATTTATGGCAGGCCAGTGGGCGATTTTGCTTGGATATGCCCTGTTGCCAATTGTGGCTTTAATGTTCATGAAGTTATGCGAAAAGCCAAATCTGCAAAGCTCGCTGCGTTTGGCATTGGTAGTTTTTGCGCTGTGTATTGTGTCATTGCACGCTATTGTGCCAGCGGCTATTATTTGTGGCGTGCTACTTTTGCAAATCATTTGGGAGCGCCGTCACAATCAAAAATATCTTAAAAGTTTACTTTGCTGGGCTGGCTTGGCAATTGTAATTACGCTGCTGTTTAATGGCTTTTGGATATTGCCACTTTTGCTGGGCGATGGACAAACCGCAGCTACAATTGGGGAGTTTGGTTCGTCCGACCAGCAAGCTTTTGCCACTGATTCTAGCCAACTTGGCGCGCTTGGCAATTTACTGACGATGCATGGATTTTGGGCTGATAGCAAAAATTTGTATCTGTTAGCACGCGATATAGTTAGTTGGTGGCTGTGGCCAATTGTTGGCATTTGGGTTCTGGTATGTGGCGGAATTGTTATTGCTTGCCGCAAGGCGCAAAGTGGGTACATTACAGCAATTGTGGCACATTTGATGGTTTTTTGCTAGTG
>JAEHDC010000035.1 GCA_016880595.1 Candidatus Saccharimonadota bacterium | reverse complement strand
TTACTCTTAAGAAGGACCATGCACGTTATGATAAAGTAAGGCTTTCGCTTAAGCCAAGACGAGCGACCGAGGTTGCTACTTGGTGGGATGGCAGATAGATTGCGCCGCATTGGTATTTATTCTGGAACTTTTGACCCTGTACACGAGGGTCATATTGGTTTTGCATTAGAGGCGTTGAGATGTTGTAATCTACATAAAATTATTTTTATTCCAGAAGAAAAACCGCGCGGTAAGCAGATGGTGAGCGATATTGCTCATAGGCTTGAAATGTTAAAAATCGCCACGGAAGAATATGATTCTTTAGGGATTGAAATATTGCCGCAAAAAACACTTACAACTAATCAGACGCTGCCTTATTTACAGCAAAAATATTTTGGTGCAGAGCTGACATTGCTGATAGGGTCAGATATTGTGCGGACCTTTTCCTGCGGCTGGCCAGATCTAGGGCTTTTGCTGAGCAGTGTTGAGCTGGCAGTTGGCTTGCGAGGGCAGGATTCTGAAAACGAAGTGCTGCAAATGCTTGCACAAACTGGCCTTGACGCAAGATTTAAAATAATAAAGAGCGCACACGCCGGAGTCAGCTCAACAAAAATTAGAGATGGGGGAGTGGATGGAGCAAATCGTAAGGTCTCTGACTATATAAGATCTAAACGACGACTTTATAGGGCTGAAAATTGAACGCATGGCGTTGGTAGAATCTGTAGAATGTTTTGTGGCATTTCTTCCACAGACGCATCGCGAAGAAAAAAAGAGCCGCCAGTACTGCCAAAAGTGCTTGTTAAGTAGTCGCTAAACGTACCCGGAGTTAAAGTGTGTACTCTGTGCGCTAGGCGCATAACGGCTTCAATCTGTTTTCCTTGTTCGGCATTTGCGTAAAGGAGCGGTTGCGCAAGGCTAAGGGTATGTTGGAAATTTGCGGCTTGGCGCAAAAATTCGTTGCCAGAGTTTAACAAGCTTTCTAGTGCGCGATCAACTGCAACGGGATTGACATTTGTGCCGTTTATTAACTCGGAAGCATTAACACCGCGTGTTAACATGAACTTTTTTAGATCTTCCCAGGACTGTCTGGCATTTTCTTCGATGATATTTTTTGGCTCAAGTCCTAGTTTATTTAGCTGAAGCTCGCCAGAATAGTCAATAACTAGACCTTCATTGTCCATGGAATGCGTCCAAGTTGCAAGTTGTTCCCGGTTGCTTAGCGGAGTGGTAATATACAAACTTACGCAACCGTTTGGAACAAATATTAATTCTTGTGGTGTCACAAAAAATATATGCGCGCCAGCTCGGGGCATTGGCGCATCTGCAATGAAATGTAGGTGTTGCATGTGCATTATAGTTTGAGTTAGGCGTAAGATTTCCTCGGCGTTTAATGTACTGGCACGTTGTTTTTGGATTGTACGAGTGATTTTTAGCCATTGCTTACGAGTAGCGCTGAGCATGCTAAAAGGATTTTCACAAACAACAATAGTTAGCCCAAGATATTGACGACTCTGCAAGTGACGTGCAATATCTGAGGCGATTGGCGTTGAGGGGCCAAACATCCGTTTTGTTCTAATTTCAAAGTACAAGGTGTTTGATCTTTTTTGCATTTTTGCTCCTTTATAACAAATGCTGTTGGCTAAAACTGTATACTTCGGTGCGAGTAACGATTATGTGGTCGCGAAGAGGTACGCCAAGAAGCTGGCCAGCTGCAATCAGCTGGTGGGTTATTGTGGTGTCTTTAACGCTTGGTTGAACCTGCCCAGAGGGGTGGTTGTGGGCGACTACCAGGCAAGCGGCGCGGTCCACGATTGCATCTGCAAACACTTCTCGTGGGTGTGCCAAAACCGTATCGAGTGTGCCGATGGTAATAGTCCGTTTGGCTATTAAACGCTGGCCGCCATCTAAAGACATGGCAATAAAATATTCTTGCTGCTTGTTGCGAATATCGTCTAGCCTTGCCACGAGATCGTTTAATGAGAGAAGCGGTGTGACATCTCTCACTAAATACCTCTTTGCAAGCTCGAGGCTGGCGATAATTTTTGTCGCTTGTGCCGTACTTACTCCTTTTAGGCTCGTTAGCGACTCAAAGTTTAGGGTTTCTGTGCCACGCCTAAATTGTTTTAATAGCTGACGCGCAATCTGGCTGACATCGGATTGTGCATTGCCACTACCAACCATGACCTCGAGTAGCTCAAAGTCAGACAACGCTTGGGCGCCTTTGCGTTGCAGCTTCTCGCGAGGACGGTCGATGCTTGGCAAATCAACAAGTTTTTTCATATATGGCACGCAAGCAGCGTAACACAAACTCGCCTAAAACTTAATACCAATTTTATTATAGAATTGTGGAAAACTGATTTATTGTTATGCTTTGGAGTAGTAAAGAAACTCAATTTAACAGATTAAAACTAAGATTTTATATGGTTTTAAAAAAATGTAGTAAAATTTAAGGTATTTTTGTACTAATGCAAGTAATCCTAACGACCACTTGCATTAGCATTACTCCCATTTAAAAAGTTTTACTGACAAAGCCCCACAAATTACGATGCCAAAAAATGCTACTAATACGTCTGTTGCGAGCGCGTACTGCGGTGTACCGCCAATAATTAGTTGACGCAACATGTCGGCGACGTAGCTTCCCGGATTGAGGTTGGCAATAAATCTAACAGATTCAGGAAAGGCCGTTATTGACACTATTGCTCCGGATAAAAATGTAATTGCAAAAAATAAGATTGTTGCAATTTGATTAGCGCCTTCAACTGTTTTGGCTATTGCTGCAACTAAATAGCCGGCGCTAATGAATAGTAGGGTAGTTAATAAGACCGCGGCAATTACAACCAAAGTATTGGCTTCCGGACGAATTTTTAAAAGTAACGCAGAAAATAAAATAATTACAGTCATTTGCATCGCTGCTATGGTGAGGCGTGCAAATATTTGAGCCAAAAAGAACTTCCATTTTGGCAGGGGTGTAACTCCAATATGCCTCAAAACGCCTTTTTCTCGCAAGCTAACTAAGTATGGCGCAGTGCTCAAAATTCCTATTTGCATAAGCATCATAACTAAGATTCCAGGAAGTATGTAAGATATTTCGGAAAAGTTTGTAGATTTTATACTAACGTATGTTGGATTCAGTAGTGGCTGCTGGCCTGTTAGGTTTTGGTTTATAGCTGCAAAGATTTTATCTAGTAGATTAATCTCTGTTTGTGTGCTGGTTTGGTTGGACGGATCATAATAAATATTAATTTGACTTGGTTGGTTTGCTGTAAGCTTTTGGCTGTTTTCTTCGGTTATTAAAATATACAGATCTAACTCATTTTCTTTCATTTTTGAGCTTAGTTGTTCCTGGGTGCCAAGCTCGACACTCAAGGATTCGGTGGATTCGAGAGAATCTTTAATGATATTTGTGACGGAAGAGGTGGAACTTCCAGCGATTCCGATTTTGTATGTTGTTGTCTTTGCGCTTGAATCAATAAAGGCTAGGAATCCAACAAAAAGTAGCGGAAAGATTAGTAAAGCAACAAGTGTGGCTCGGTCGCGAAGTATTTCTTTTAAGCTTACACTATAAAGTTTAAGAATTGCCCACATAATTAATCCCTTAGAGCCCGGCCAGTTAGTTTGATGAAAACGTCTTCAAGGGTTGCACTCCTGACGTTTATGGAGCTGATTTTGCTTTGGTCAACGTTAGACATCAGCGCAGATAAAGTTGACAATATATCACTGCTGCATAGGTATACAGTTTGTTCGTCAAATTTTACACTGCTGACAGCTGGCAAGCTCTCAAACCCATCTCGCTTATCTGTTGTGACTTCAATGACACTATTTTTTATGTGGTTGTTGATGATTTGTCTTGGCGAGCCTAGGTTAATTATATTTCCTTTGTCCATAATTGCGATTCTGTCACATAGATGCTGCGCTTCGTCCATGAAATGAGTTGACAATACAACAGTTCGGCCAGAGTGTTTAATTTTGTTTATTGCATCCCAAACACTGCGGCGCGCTTGTGGGTCCATGCCCGCAGTAGGCTCATCCAAAAAAATAACGTCTGGTTTATTGATTAGCGCCAGGGCTACACTTAGTCTTTGTTTTTGTCCGCCTGACAGCTTTGATGACAGCTGATTGGCCTTGCTGCTTAGTCCGAACTTATCTAAAAGCTCACCAGTAGACAAGGTATTATTATCAAAAAAACTAGAAAATAATTCGATAATTTCTTTAACAGTCAAGCGCGGATAAAGCGCTGAAGTTTGTATTTGCACGCCTATTTTTTGGCGAATTTTTTTGGCATTATGTTTGTAGCTCATGCCAAGAATTGTGATTCCGCCTGAGTCTGCCGTGCGCAACCCCTCCATGGTTTCGATTGTTGTAGTTTTGCCCGCGCCATTTGGCCCCAGCAAGCCAAAAACTTCGCCTTTATTTATGTCTAAATCTATGCTGTTAACGGCTATTGTTGAGCCATACTTTTTTGTTAGCCCTTTAACTGAGATGATGGGATTTTGTTTGATCATTGCTATTAATTTTAACAAGGCAATTATATTAGCG
>JAEHDC010000034.1 GCA_016880595.1 Candidatus Saccharimonadota bacterium | reverse complement strand
CTTGGCAGATCCTTCTCCGTAAACATGTGAACAAACGAAAGTATACCGCGGACGATAATTACAAAGCCCAAGATTATTAACAGTGTTGCCAAGATCACGCCCGGATTGCGCATTAGAAACAAGCCAACGCCGATCTCAATAAGGCCAAGTAAAATTACCAACAGCGCTTTTAAGAAGTCGTTGAGGCGCAAAAGTCCCCAAATTAAAACCACTACGCCGTCTACAAGCAAGAATGCTGCCAACAAATAAACAAGGACTAATGTGGTTATTTCTGGCCAAAATACCGCTGCGATTCCAAACATAATTGCCGCAACTCCTTGCAGTGCAAGCGCTGTACGCGCGATGTCGTCGCCTTTTGATTTTGATTTTGTTGCCATATGCCCCCTTTTTGTTCCTACTTATTGCGTAGAATTAATGCCATTAATTTTATAATAATACAAAAATCATAATAAACATAGCAAAATGATTATTTACGGCCAGGAAAGAACTAACTTTCCTGGCCGCCTTGTGCTAGCAATTACCTCTTGCGCATCTGCGAATATACGCAACAAACTCTGTCCACGACATCTCAGCCGCACCGATGTATTTGTCCCCAGCGCCATAGTACAGGCGCAACATCCCGTCATGAACAATTGCCGAGGTCACAAATGCTACCTGCGGGCGCAAACCAAGCGAATTAGCATGCGCCTGAGCAACAGAGTTTAACGCCTGACCCGTGCTAGAGATAGCATCCATCATGCCCGGCACAATATCGACTATTGCGTCGCTGCACTCTAGACCCTGCGGCTCAAAAATCGACTCAGTGCATCGAGCCACAATCTCCAGCTTATCGTTGACGACCAACCAGCCAAGACGATATACCAGCCCCTCGTCAATGCCGTGATACAGAACAACGTATTGGCCGCCACCAATAGCGAGCGGCGGAGCAGCTGCTTCAACAAAGACATTGTCAAAGTGCTGCGTGCCAAGACGGGCTTGCAAAAAAGGCTGTTCCTGAGCTGTCCAAGTCTCTCCATCGGGTGATGATGCCAGCCAGCAGCAATACTCGCCAAACATCATCCAATATTTCCCAAGCAACTTGTGCGGGAATATCGCACCAGACTTTGAGTGCACGTCATCAGTACTCAACGAAAGTGGGTTATGATTCCGCACGATGTTCGGCTTGCCTCGCGCCCAATCAACAAAATAACCGCCTGACCCCAGGAAGCGGAAAGAAGAAAGAATGTCTAAGCTCCAAACCCACTGCGTAAAGTTATTGGTTTCCGCCAAGCAAAGACGCGGGGAAACACCATCATACGCAGTGAATGTCATAAGCCATTTTTGATCTTCCTCCAGCCAAGTAATACGCGGATCTTCGTATCCACGGGTATCCGGGCATGGCAAAAATGCTCCCGGAGCAAGGAATAAACTGTGATTCCGCCAAGTTATTCCATCGCTTGACGTAGCGTGGTGTAACCGCGAGTACCAATCGCCGGGCTCTACCACACATGCACGGTAATAAGCGTGCCAGTTCTCGCCGTCAAATACAACGCCTGGATTGTACACTTTGGCGGATTTTGTCGCCTCAGGACTAATAACTTCGCCAATGCGCCGAAACAGATCTGGCATAATACTCTCGCAATCATCAAGGTTCAAAGCTAACAAAAGAATGATAACACAAAAATGAGATAGACAAAAACTATAAGTAAGAGGGTGAGCGCAAAAACGCTCACCCTGCACAATACTGTTCAGATTTTTACGGCAGCTGATACAGGTGCTTGCCAGTTAGCGGATCTTGGCCATACTTTTCGACCAATTCCGCCAAAACGTCAAGCCTTGTCCAGCCAACGTTCATGACAGTGTCGTTGCCGCCGTAGTACAAAAACAGATCTTGGCTGTCTCCGCCCCACGCCGTGGGCACTACTACAGCGCCACAGCTGAAGACGACCTGTGGTACGTGGACGTATACCGATTTCGCGACCAGGCAATCTGCCTCAGTTGGCATCAGAATCGGCAATGAACACATTTTGACACTTTGCATATCCGGCTCAAACACAGCAACGCCAAGTGAATATGGCGTGTTTGCCATGGTGTTGCGGGCGCCATGGAAAATACAGAGGATTCGTCCGTCACCGAGTTCAATCAGCTGAGCGCCTGGCCCAACTTTAGATTGAAATGGGCTTGGCCCTTGTCCGGTCCTGATGATTGGCCGTTCTTCAACAACCCAACCGCTGCTGAGCTGTGGGCTACGGGCGATTTGGATCTCGGCAAATTCCTCGCCAATCGCCTCTGCGTTGACGCCGTTTGCGCGCACCAGCGCAACGTATTCGCCGTTGATCTGGCGCGGCGCAATTACGACATTACGCATTGGGATGCTGTCCGAAATCGGCCCCAAGCGCGTAAACGTCTTACCATCCTCTCCAATAGTTGCCAGACAAACAAACACCTGGTCTGTAACTTTTGCGCTATAGGCGCTGTACGTGGCTACGCGCACAATACCTTCTGGCGTGCAGACATCGTTAATCCGCATGTCCTCAACGCCGCCAGCCTCCATTTGGATCTGTCGCGCGACGTCAACTCCAGGCGCAAAAAAATCGTCAACCGTTGCCGGCTTAAGTACTGGACGCGCGTCAACATTGAAATGGATACCGTCCGCACTCTGTGCATAGCCGATAACACTTCGTCCGTCCGGGACGTGGATACGTGGATAAAGATCCACGACCCATTTTTGGTCACGCCAAGACAATGCCGCACCAGCGTTGTGAACCGTTAGCGACGCCATTACCGGGTGCTCACTAACTAGCGACTTCCAAGCCTGGCGCACGTCTTGCGCACGAAGAATCGGATTGTAAAAATGGCGTACAACTGGCTCCTGAAGAGTTGGCACTCTGCCAAACATTTCAATGTTAACCACAACATCTCCAATATCTGTCATCTTAAACAGTACGGGCTTTTTCAATATAGCACCAGCAGCTAATCATTACAATATCCTAAATAATACTATATTTATCCACAAACAGACCTTAGTCATAGATCAATTCAGGGACTTATCTTAGTTAGTCTTTGTACTAGAGCTGCCCTGTTGGCCACCGCCCATGGTTGGGTTGAGCATAATTGTTGCAGCAACGGTTTCATCATCTTCGCTAGCTTTAACCATAACGGTGTCGCCAACTGAAATATCGTTGGCAGAGATTGTGTCGCCATCGTCAGTTATTTCGGTCGAATTGTCAATGGTAAAGGTCTGAGTTGAATCATTTATCTGACTGATAACAGTAATGCTAGTTGAGCTGATTTTAGTTACTTCGCCCATTGTACCCATATTGCCCATTTGCCCGCCCTGCATGCCGTCACCTTCACCCATTTCACCACCAGCAGCTGCAACAGATGAACTGCCAGATGATTTTTGATATTGCATTCCGCCAAAGAACCCACCGCCTCCGGCAACAAGCGCTACTATAACAACTATTGCGGCCATTGACGCGCCGCTGCGCTGATTTCCTAATTGTGACATATTTTCTCTCCTTAATAAATTTAATTGTCTTAGCTCGGACTACTAAACATTCAGCTTATAAAGCGTCATACTGCTTCCTCCGTAATCTATAATTGTGCCATTTTCCTCCACCCACGTGGCAATATCATTCTTGCCGTTCATGCCTCCGCCGCCTTTGCCGCTTGAGCTTGTGGCATAATAAAGCACTTGACCATCTGAAACCAACTGCTTAAACTCTTCCAAAGTTAGCGTATTATCGCTACCATTAAATCCTCCAACAGCCATGACAGGCTGATTAGTAGAGATCTGTATAGGCGCCGATTCATTTGCTGAGGCCACAGCCACAATCCACTTAGCCGATCCTTGGTTGGCTAATAGATATTCTACAAGTGTAGATTCAGCTTCAGCACTTTCGTTGTTGCTACCACTAAGCGCTGTTGATGTTGGTCCAGCAGTTGGAACGCTACCATTATGCGCCACTGCAACCGTGGCAAAAGAATACGCCACTGGCCCGGCCGCGCAAAGCACAACCGCCACAGTCATTGCTAAATTACGAGCAATTTTACCAAGCGATTCAAAAAGGTTTACAGCCAAAACTAACGCCGCAGCCAATCCACCAATTAAGATTGTTACACTTAGCCACGGCATCCAGCCTGTACTGCGATTTAGTAAGATAAACGATATTACACTTGTAATAGCAATACAAATTGGAAGCAACCAGGCATCAATCTTTTTGTTAAGATACGCTCGCCACAAATACGGCACGCCCATGCCCACCAATGCGGCAACCGCTGGTGCCAAAACCACTACATAGTATGGATGAATTGTACCGCTCACGTTATTAAACACCGCTATGTGCAGCAGCAACCAGCCACCCCAAAGCATAAATGCAGCACGCTTTTGATCTGTGCGCGGCTTGCGGTAAAACCACCAAAAAGCTGCCAAAAATATAATTAGTGCCAACGGAATGAACCAAGCAATGTTTCCGCCAAAATCACTGTTAAACATGCGGAATATACCGGTTGAACCGCCAAAACCGCTGCCGCCAGGCCCTGTTCCCCCACCAGTTCCTCCGCCCATCTGCTGAGCCATGCCAACAGCTTTATTGGCTACTTCGCCCAAACCACTTGGCATGCCGCTACCAGCGCCCATGCCCATACCGCCACTCGGCGCTCCACTGCCAATTCCAGATGAGGTTCCAAGCAAACGTCCAAAGCCGTTATAACCCATAATCAAGTCCCAAATGCTATTTGTGGAACTACTGCCAATATACGGCCGACTGCTCGCTGGCGTCAGCCACACCACCACCGGCCACCAAAAAGCCGCTACGGCAGTAGAGATTCCCATAAATACCAAATCCTTAATGCGCATTAGCCATTTTGGTTTTGCCGCGATGAAGTAAACCAAGCAATAAACTGGTACTACAATCAAGCCTTGCAACATCTTGGCATTAAAGGCTGTGCCTAGCAAAAAACCTGTGCCAATTAGCCAGCGTAGTTTACTGCTCTCGATAGCACGCGTCATAGTATAGGCCGAAGCCACAAGCAGCAAAGTCAAGATTGAATCTGGATTATTAAACCTAAACATTAAAGCCGCAGCGGGCGTCAGGGCTAGAACCGACCCAGCAATAAAGGCGCTTTTGGCGTCAAAATTGCGTCGGACAGTTTTGTAAATTAGATGATCGTAAGCAAGCCGAAGCATGACCCGTATCTCATCAGGCAATTCATCTTGCGCAACTCACACGCGAGACGTCTAGCCTCCGATATGCTCCCCGTGTAGACTCTGACGGTCGTCCAGTGGTGACCTGATTGTTTCGGAACACGCTTCCTGCCAACTCGGATAATGCGCATTGCATCTCTCCTTGCTCAAACGACTGGAATCATTCAATTATACATTAAATATCTATTTTGTCAAGTTGATCGACAATCACTTCCAAACCAAAAAAGCGATCTTTCAGCGGGCGTGCGCAGCGGAAGAAAATAAATGTGGATGACCGATTTAGAAGAAGAGGGGGTTAGAACTTTTACGATGCAAAAAAGTCTACAGTTCAAACTGTAGACTTTCTCATAATTTCTTGGCTGGCGAGGAAGGACTCGAACCTTCGATCTTCGGTGCCAGAAACCGACGCCTTACCAACTTGGCCACTCGCCATCATTAAACAATTGCAACGGTGTTATTATACATAAAAACGCTTAATTTGAAAAGGCCTGTTGAGCGGTGGATGCGCCAAATGGAACAATGCGAACAAAGAACAGCGCATATACCAGGCTGCCCAAAATTCTACCATACCTAAGCTTAAATATTCTAATAACATCTTATTGTTAACGCCAAAATGCGGTATTATGGGTAAGGAAGAGCGGTTGCATATTATCAAAACCAAATAGGAAGAGGGTTTTATGCACCTCACCAGGCTACTTGTCAGCGGGCTTGCTGTAGCAATAATGGGCGCCTCGTTTGTCGCCCTCACAGCGGTGCCGGCTTCTGCTGATGAACAATCTATAACGTTCGTCAGTGGGACTTTCCGCACTCCAGATGGCGGCGCGGCTGACTGTCCGGGCGTACCTGAAGGTACAGATTGCCAGATTGACAAATTCTTTGGCGGAATCGGTGGGGCTGACGACGGAGTCAATCCCGGCGCCGATGACAAGCTAACGACCGTTTACATCCATGAGGACGTACCGGCAACTGGCTTTTGGCAGTATAACGACCTCGAGGAAATCACGGATGTGCGCGGCGTTTTTCGTGGTCACGAGATTGGAATTATCGACGCCAGACCAAATCTGTCCACGACTGGCAATTTCGCAGCCGTCTACAGCGGCGTAACTGACGACGGTTGCTACTCGTTGCATTTCGTAATTAACGGGACAATCGACATTAGCGGTATTGTCAGCCAATCCAGCAATCCGGTCGATATCGACTCGGGCAACTGGACCGGCTACATCACGTCACATAACTGTAGTTAACGATTTATAGCCAGCTCTTCCATGCGGCTCCCATTTTCTGGGGGCCGCACCTACAAAGCTATCTAGTTTCCCAGTTGCGATCACCCACCAAGCAGACTATGCCGAGGACAATCAATGCTGCATAAGCTGTCACTACAAGGCCATAAAACGGCGTCATGCCAGTTGATATAAGATAAATTTCATTTCCAAGCAAAAATAATGGGGCAAGCAATAAGCATGCTTCACTGGTTTTTCTCAAGATTCTGCCAGTCCTAACTCCAAGCAAAGTTATTAGCGCCAGAACTTGCAAAACTACACCAAAAATTGTGACATATGGCGAGCCTGGAGTTGTGAATTCTACACCAGAAAAATTAAAACTGCCGATTCCCATAAGCTGCACCAAACTAACCGCAATTAGCAATGCCGCATAGGCGTAGGATATAAACTGCCAGATAAAACTAGGCTTCTGCTTCTTCTCCAACATCATTTTTGTCCCCACCAATTACTACCCCAATGATTGATCTAAGCGGCAGCCAACCAAAGTGACGGCTATCTGTGCTCTCCTCTGGGTTATCGCCAAGAAGATACACTTTGTCTTCGTCAAGTTGGCTTACGCGCTTCATAATTTCTACACGATGGTGCTTTACAATTACCACGTCGCCAACCTTTGGCCGCTTAAGCTTTGTGGCAAAAACAATCTTGCCATGTGAGTACTTTGGCATCATGCTTAAACCTTCTACCCGACGAACCAGCAGCATATTTCCCCTTTTATTCTTTTAAATACTTATATTTTGTTTTTTGTCTACAATCTTATTATAAACATAAAACTCAAATTAAAAAAAGCTTGCGTTTAAAAGCAAGTCAATTTATTATAGTAATAAGCGCAAATTACACAAACAAAAATGTAGATCGCTTACAAAACCACAACAACTCAGTATGCCAGAGTGAACGGTTTTATGCTGTTTACTCTGGTCATTAACGTAAATCGCTATGTCTATAGCGATTTTTGTTGATGGTTTTTACGCCACTCATCAATCTGAGCATGATGACCATTTAGCAAAACTTCTGGAACTTTTAAGCCACGAAATTCGGCTGGGCGAGTATATTGCGGGAACTCCAAAGTTTGGCCGTCACTAAAGCTTTCTATTTCGGCCGAAGTTTCACCGCCCAAAACGCCGGGAATTAATCGCACCACACTGTCTGCGATGACCATAGCTGGAATTTCGCCTCCAGTTAGGACATAATCGCCAATGGATACTTGTTCGTCTACAAGGGTTGTTATGCGCTCGTCATAACCTTCGTAATGACCACAAATTATTACTAAACCACGCTCCTGATTTGCAAATTGCTGAGCTTTTGCCTGAACCCAGCGCTGGCCGCGCGCAGTAGTTAGGACCACCAAGGCTTCTGGATCATTTTTTTTAGCAAATTCCACCGCAGCAAACAACGGCTCTGGCTTGAGCAGCATACCGTCGCCACCACCATAAGGAGTATCATCAACTTGCCGACGTGGACCAAGGCCAAATTCCCTCAAATCAATTGTTGAAAATTTCACCAAGCCACGATCCTGCGCTTTCCACATCATGCTAACACCAAATACCTCTGTAAACATCTCCGGGAAAAGTGTAATAATTTGAATCTGTCGCAATTTCATTATGAAATAAGTATAGCATATTTTTAAAAATTGTCGTATTTTGAAGCAACTACTGCTACAATGTGCCCAGACAGCATTTTAAAGAGAGACTCAAATGTTACCTGCATGGTGCGTAATCTTCGCAATTTTCTTTCGCCTCTTTGGTGGCCTACACTACGCCCGAGCCGTTATAAAAAGACGTGCCCGCCCAAATCCAATAACCTGGTTTTTCTGGGCCTTAACGCCTATGATTACCTTCGTAGCTCAGCTTTACGAACACGTTGGCTGGAGCGCAGCAACAACATTCGCGCTTGGATTTACGCCCTTAATAATCTTTTTTCTATCTTTAAAGCACAACTTAAACCGTTCGCATTTTACCTTCTCGACAATTGCTTGTGGCGCAATCGCTGCGCTTGGCGTCATCTTTTGGCTTAACGCCAAAGATCCGCTAATTGCCATATTCTTTAGTATTGTCGCCGACGCCTTTGCCAGCATGCCAACAGTCATAAAAGCCTACCGCGATCCCGGCAGTGAATTCTTCCCGTCTTATTACTTTTCGATATTAAGCATGATAATAAGTATGCTAACAGTAACTCAAATAAATTTTGCAAGTTTGGCTTTTCCGGCTTATATCCTATTTATTAATCTAGTAATAATCTGTGCTGGCATATTAGGACGTCAACACAAGAAGCCGTCAACTTGACAACAATTTCAAAAACAAAGAAAATAGAGGTAATTTGTAAGCATAAGTATTATGGATCAAACACCTCAAACAACGCCAACGCCACAACCATCGCAGCAGAGCAGTAATGGCTACAATAGCCTTCCTGTTAATAATGGTGAGCCATATATTTCTCCTAGCCAACCGCCAGTCATAACTCCCACAGAACCAGAGAAGCCAACCAGAGGAATGAGCAAACGGCTGCTTTTATCATTAATAGCAATTATTACTATAACCGTCATAGCTCTAACCGGCGCCGTGTACGGAATTTACTCTTACTACCAAAATGCCACAACCGAAAGCACAGCAACTATAAAAGTTGGTCTAATGATGGCCTTTAGCGGCGGATCCGCCAGCATGGGCTACGGCGTAAATACAGGTGTGCAGTTGGCAAAAAAACAGCTCAACGCTGACAACATCGAAATTGTTCAAGTAGACTCAAAGTGCGACCCACTAATTGCTTCTGAAGTTGTAAAAACTTTAATAGACCAAAATGTAGTTGCAATTATTGGCGAGGGATGTTCTAGCGCCACGGTCGCTGCACTTCCGGCAGTTAACAATGCCAACATTCCTCTTATCAGCCCGTCAGCATCAAGTCCAACACTTACCATACCTAACGACTACTTCTTTAGGGTTGTGCCGCCAGACACCTACCAGGGCGCGTTTATGGCTAACACAATTTACGATAAGGGCTACCGGAACGTTGCAATCTTCTA
This sequence comes from Candidatus Saccharimonadota bacterium, assembly GCA_016880595.1. GTDB lineage: Bacteria > Patescibacteriota > Saccharimonadia > Saccharimonadales > EFPC-124 > EFPC-124. Next base: position 12,951 of record JAEHDC010000034.1, on the reverse strand, counting down.
CACAAATGAGCCTTACGGCAGCGGCATGAACACTGAGTTTCGTACCGATTTTGAAAATCTAGGCGGCACGGTCGTCACCAGCGCCACGGCTGAACCGGACGTAATTGATCTTAAAACACAAATGGAGCAAATTAAAGCCGCCAACCCAGAAGTTCTCTTTATTGCGCCAAACTCCGTTGTTTCGGCTGCAGCCGCCATGAAGGTCGCCAGAGAGGTTGGTATTACTGCACCATTTTATGGCGCAGATATCATGTATAACAGCGCCCTAATAGAAAACGCTCCGCAGGTTGCCGAGGGTCTGACTATTTCCTCTTTCCCAACTGGAACAGACAGTTTTAAGCAAGCGATTTTTAATGAAACTCAAAAAAATGAGCAGCTTTATGCTGCATCGCAGGCTTATGACATAATTCACCTCTTAAAGATTGCTGTAGAAAAAGGCGCAACCACTGGTGAAGAGATCAAAAACATCTTGCCATCAATTGAGTTTAGTGGCGTATCCGGGCACATAAAATTTGACGAAAACGGCGATCTATCCTCAGATAATTACAAATACGACTTGTTTCAGGTGCAAGATGGCGTGTTTACACTAATAACCGAAGATTAAAACCGTGAGTATCCGAATCAAACTTACCATAATCATGCTCGCCATTGGGCTTGTACCAACGCTAATTGTCAGCGCTTTGGCGTACGCCACAATCAGCAATGAGCTGCTCACAAAAACCGAGGATCAAATCGGCAATGTCGCCACCAGCCAACAACAAAAGATTACTGCGCTTTTACAGCAGCGACAGGAGGATTCTACGCTGCTCGCCAACCGCTTTGACCTGCAAACTGCTTTGGCTGACTTCAACTCTGGAAATAAAAACGCGCAAGCAGAAATTAATGCCATAATCCTAAATACACAAGTCGCTTCTTCTGAAATTCAAGCTATATCTGTTATTGGACTAGATGGGACTGTTATCGCCGCAACGCTTAGTGGCGAGCAGGGCACGCAGCTACCCGAAAGTGGCTACTACGTGCCCACTGGCCAAGACAGCAACATCAGCGTTAAAGAAGATAGTAAAGACGGCATTGACAAGCTTCATATAACAATAAAGCTTTATGTAAACAAGATTGAGGCCGGCTATTTAAATACTGTTTTTAGAATTGACGATATAACCGCTGCAATTCAGGATTACACAGGCTTGGATAGCACTGGCGAAACGGTAATTGCCGCAAAAGACGACAGCGGCAATGAAGTCTCTCTGTTTCCACTGCGCTTTGACACTGACGCCGCACTAAAAACCAACCTCAATTCGCTCAATTTAGTAACCACCGATCTATCAACCTACAGCCAAGCAACGGATTACCGCGACCAAGAGGTGCTTTTGACCACGCGCTCAGTAGGTTTTGCCGACTGGATATTGGCAACCAAAATAGATATAAATGAAGCCTTTTCGCCAATTGACCAGCTACGAACCAAGCTTTTTGCAATCGTTGGAGTCTCGTCTCTTATAATAATTGCCCTGTCGCTCTTTTTTACGCAGTTCTTCATTGGGCCAATTCTTAAGATCGTAGAAGTGTCGCGAAGCTTTGGCCGCGGCGAGTTTAGCTCTCGCGTCAGCTTCAGTGGTTCAGACGAAATTGGCGTCCTTGGCGCTAGCATCAATTCAATGGGCGCGCACCTACAGGATACAATTTCTGGCCTGGAAGCCCAGCGTAATCGCCTATCCATAATACTCAACAGTATAAATGAAAGTATTCTTGCTGTTGATTCCCGAGGCACAATCATTTTAGCAAACGCCGCTACAGGAGAGCTCACTCGCCTGCCAGAGCGCAATGTTGTTAACCGCAACGTAAACGAAATCTTTAGATTCAACAAAAATATGCACGCATATCAGATAGACTACACTCGCGACGGCACAAACACTTATCCCGACCTAGAATACACTGACTCGCTAGGGACGCTTCACTACGTCAAGCTAATTGTAGCCCATGCCAGCGGCGGCGGCTCTACCTCATTGGCTGCGCCACAAACAATCATAACCATTCACGACGAAACGCGCAGCAAAGAATTGGAGAACATGAAAGTCGACTTTGTGTCAATGGCTGCACACGAACTTCGCACGCCATTAGCTGCCACGCGCGGCTACCTCGAGCTAATGTCTTTCAAAGAAAAAGACAAGACGTCATCAGAAACGCAAACTTACTTGCACCAAGCACTTAAAAGCACGTCCGAGCTTGGAAGTCTCATAGATAACCTACTGGGCGTCACCAGAATCGAACGCGGCACCCTAACATTACAGCCAGACAAAGTAGACATCGCCGAAGACATCCAACAAGCGATCAAAAACTTTAGCTTTGCCGCCAGTGACAAACGCGTAGTCATTACTTACGATGGTCCAATCAGCGGATGCTACATCTTTGCTGACCAAATTGCAATGCACGAAGTCATTAACAACCTCTTAAACAATGCTATCAAATACACCAACCCAAGCGGCTCGGTTAACATTCTATTAGGTCGCGAAGGCAACAAATATATTCTTAGCTTCAGAGACACTGGAATTGGCATTCCCAAAAAATCACTACAGAATCTGTTTACCAAGTTTTACAGAGTAAAGGGCGGCTTAAACAGTGGTAGCACTGGCACCGGATTAGGACTATTTATTGCAAAATCCATCATTGAGCGCCATGGCGGAACAATTGATGTCGAATCCGAAGAAGGCGTTGGCTCAACCTTTACAATCACAATGCCCGTCTTCGATCAAAAACAATTTGACGAGATTAAAAAAACCATGCAACCTAAAAAAACGTTATCGAAAGGCAACCGTGGCTGGACTACAAAAAATATTGCTCGTTGAGGATAACCTTGAGCTACGCAAGATGTACGAGACCTTCCTAGAGCTCAATGGGCTTAAAGTTGCCGTAGCAACAGATGGCGACGAAGGCTTAAAAGTAGCGCAAGACTTTAAGCCGGACTTGATTTTTTTAGATATTATGATGCCAAAAAAAGACGGTTTTGAAGTGCTAAAAATACTTCGACACAATCCCGACTATAACTGCACGCGAGCCAAAATCGTCATGCTCACCAACCTTGGCGACACAAAAGTTACGCCAGAGCAACGCCAAGACATGGACGGCTACGTAGTTAAAGCCGATATAATGCTTAGTGATATCCTTGAGGTGATAAAATCGCTAGAAAGCAGCTCTCCAAGGCCTGCAACTAGCTAAGCAAACTTTATCCTAGTAACTGACCCACAAAACCCGACAATTTCCCCCGCCTAACGTTTCCTTCGGCAGTGTATCACAGATGCTTCTTCTTGGGATAACGTTTTATAAGAGAGAAGTTGATTAGGCTTTGCTTGGAGCATTTGTGAGTGTAATGTGCATACTCTAACCGTAACAATGCCGGCCAACAGTTCTCGTTGATACAAAAACCTTGTAGGCAAAACTTAGCTTTAACCACAAACAAAACTACCGGCTAAATTGCCGGTAGTTTTGCCACATAAAGCTCTCAACTTTGTAGGTTGCTCGCATGAGCTTTGTATTTTTGTTTTTCGTTCGCTTATCTTCGAACCTGCTTTTATTATATGTCGAGATCGTCTAAATCTGCAAGCTCTTTTCTTGTCCGACTTGCCATAGAATGACCTTCATCCACAGGCTGATCTGTTGGGCTATCCACAGGTTTTACACTTTTTGGTTCTGATACTGGAAAATCTCCGTTGCTAGCATCGCCACCGCTGTATCCACCATCTGGACGGTCAACATCTACAATCTTTAAATTATAGCGCGCGTCGTTTTTTTTTCCCAAAGCCCTAAGAAGAGTGCGGATACTTTGAGCCGTGGCGCCGCGCTTGCCAATTACTCGACCAAGATCTTCTGGATCGACAGTAAGCTCAAGCAAAACGCCTTTTTCGTCGATGCGACGGTTAATAACAACGGCATCTGGCTTACTGACTAATGATTTTACGATAAATTCCACAAATTGTTGGTCGATGCTCGTCATGACAGACTCCCGTTAATTACTGTGTAATGCCTATTGTAGCGCATTATGTATGGCTTATGCAAACTGCTTTCGGCAATTATACTTAAAATTAGCTGCAAAATCGCCCCGCTTAAGCGAGGCGATTGTATTTATTCCACTTCTGGCTCTGAAGGCTCTTCTTTTTTAGGCTCTTCTTTTGGTTGGTTCTTCCTGAGCTTCTCTGGATTGCGGGCTTTAGAAGATTTTTCCGTAGCCTTTTTAACCCACTCTGGTAAGTCAATCTTCTCTTCTACTAGCAAATGCACAACTCGCGGAGATGGCTGAGCGCCATTTTTTAAATAAAAATCAATTTTTTCTTTAACGAGTTTTACCTCTTTTGTATGCGGGTTGTAAGAACCCACATAAGCAACCACGCGGCCGCTGCTTGGATGGCGACGTGATTCTTGAACTGCGATGCGATAAACAGGCAGCGCCTTTCGGCCTAATCGTTGCAAACGAATTGCGAGCATGTATTAAAAATCCTTTTAAATAATAGTATAGACTCCTGTTAATTTTACAGGCAATCGCCTCTGTTGTCAATCTATTTATCTTTTTCTTCAATCTTTAGCTTCTTGTTGCGATGTACGCGGGGGTGGCTCTTTTCGTAAACCTCAAGGGCAGCGCGCGCCGCCTCTTGCTGGGCTACCTGTTTTGACGGGCCACTTCCCTGGCCTTTTAGCTGGCCAGCAACATAAACACCAAGTGTAAAAATTTTGTCATGATCTGGGCCAGTCTCTTCTATAACTTTATAAGCAGGCGTCTGGCCGTCAACGCTTTGCGCCACCTCTTGCAAATGCGACTTTGGATCGCGCCATGAGCCAGTGCTCAGAATTTCTGGCAAGGTGCTCAAAATATTTTCTTTGATAAATTTTTTTGCCACCCCATAGCCTTTATCCAAATAAATTGCACCGGTTACAGCTTCAAATGCATTTGCCAAAATTTGGTCTCGCGCGCGCTGAACGCCATGCTTTTCGCCGCGGCTCATGCGCATGTGCTCTCCCAAATTTAGCTTTGTGCCAGCGGCGCCAATTGACTCTGTACGCACTAAAGCCGAACGCCAGTTTGTTAGGATGCCCTCTGGCTCACTGTAATTAAGATACAAATACTCCGTAACAACAAGCTCTAGTACGGCGTCGCCCAAAAATTCCAGACGCTCATTGTGCTCTTTTACGCTATTCTTGTGCTCATTGACGTATGAGCGGTGGGTTAATGCTGTTGCCAAAACTTCTGGATTGTCAAAAGTGAATCCAAAAGCTTCCTTAGAAAATGTTTGAAATTTGTTATAATCCTGCATGACGAATTTTCTTCATTGCCATTAATACTAATTTAGATATGTCCTCATACTCAATCATATCAAGAGCCTCGTTAACTTTAAACCATCCAATGCCGTTCATCCACTCTTCTTTGTTAAGATCACCAGTGGCACCCTTGCCCCAAACCAGATAAATTTGTGTTGTCATTAAAACCAAACTTTGCTGACGGCGATAACGAAAATGGATTTTGCCAAGCCAAGCCATAACCTCCATCTCTTTGAGGCCGGTTTCTTCGCGAATTTCACGCTCAGCAGTTTCCTTGGCAGTTTCACCTTCTTCAATGTGGCCCTTAGGAATTGTCCAACGATTCTTGGCATCCTGAGTCAATAGCATCTCTAATTCATTATTTTTTGGATTACGCCTAAAAACCACACCGCCTGCGGTCTGTTCACGTATAACTTCTTGTATGAGTGGTTTTTTACGAGTAAAGTACTTGCGAAACCTCTCAAACTTCGGTACTTGCATTGCTGCTGCCATCGGTTTTTCCTTCGAGGATAGTGCGGTACGCCGTACCAAGCACTCCATTTATAAACTTCGAGGAATTATCCGAGCCAAATGCCTTTGCCAGCTCCACAGCTTCGTTAATCGCCACTTTAGGCGGTACCTCATTATCTGAGGTTAGTTCATACAAAGCAATTCGCAAAGTTGCAAGATCAATCCTGGCAATTTGCGAAAGCGGCCAGTCAGGCGCAATTGGCTGAATAATGGCATCGAGGCGGTCTTTTTCTTTTTCTACCCCATGCACAATTTGGGTTACAAATTTTTTGTCTTCAATTGTCTCGTCGTAACGCTCGAGATTGCGGTTTAAGATCTCGTCAAGATCAGCAGAAGCATCTGCTAAAGCTTGCCGAAACTCAAACTCATATAAAGTCTGTAAAGCAATAATGCGACCAAGGTGACGGTTAGATGCCATATTTTCGAAATTTGTTAAAGATTACATTAAAATTCTTAGAATTAGCTTACTTCTTAGCTGCAAGCTTTTTATCTGATTCGCTGTGAGTTGCAAATTTTTTGCCTGATTCACGGCGGGTTGTATATGCTTTTGCTTTTTCACCAGCCTTGGAAAGCAAGCCATTCACTCGGCGAGCCAAGTCCAAGCGCAAGTGACTTCGGCGCAGGCCGGTTTTGCGTGGTGAGGTCTGTTTTTTTGGTTTACCCATCTTAAGGGAACCTCCTTATGTATTAAAACTGTAATTACTTGTCGTTAATTATACGGCAAAATGACGAAAACAGCAAGGTCTATACACCTGAGTCACAAAACTTCTCCAAACAACACTGTGCTTCCCGCAGGCCAAGACTTAACGATGGCTGCTGCTAGACCACCAAATTAATCACTCTGCCTGGAACGTAAAATACGCGCGGTTTTTGGTTGCCAACGTATGTTGTAACGTTTTCGTTAGCCAACGCCTGACTTTCTACCTCTGTTTGCGAAGCGTCAGCAGACACTTCTATACGAGCGCGAACCTTACCATTAACTTGTACAACAATTGTAACATTTTTGACCACCAAATATTTTTCGTCCCAAGCTGGCCAGTCGGCTTTGTGCACTGAGCCTTGGTTGCCAAATTGTTGCCAAAGTTCTTCGGCCATGTGTGGTGCAAATGGCGTCAACAGCTTGGTGGCGGCCAAAATCGCCTCGCGCCACTCGGTTTGATGCTTAGCAAACGGTGCGTCTGACCGCAGCTTGTATAGCTGATTTGTCAACTCCATAAGCGCAGCAATTGCCGTATTATAGCCAAGGCGGTGCATGTCTGAAGTAACTTTTTTGATGGTTTGATGAACAACCTGGCGAATCTCCAAATTTTCCTCCCCTGTGCCTTCACCAGCTTCTAGCACCTCTTGCGCGAGTGTCCAAACGCGGTTCAAAAAGCGATAAACTCCGCCCAAACCCTCCGGACTCCACGGAGTATATTGGTCAAACGGCGCCAAAAACATCATGGTTGTGCGCAGCGCATCAGCGCCGTAACCACTGTTAATTATATCTTCTGGGTCAACGCCATTGCCCTTGCTTTTGCTGAATTTAGTTCCATCTGGCGCCAGCAACAATCCCTGGTTGCGTAAGCCTTTAAACGGCTCATCAAAGTTAATTAGCCCAGCATCAAACATAACTTTTGTCCACATTCGAGCGTAAAGCAAGTGCATGACGGCGTGCTCGGCGCCGCCAACATACAGATCCACCGGCAGCCACTTCTCAGCCAACTCTTTAGAAAAAGCCTGTTTGTTGTTATGTGGGTCAGCAAAACGCAAAAAATACCAACTACTACAGGCAAAACCGTCCATTGTGTCGGTTTCACGCTGAGCTTGGCCGCCGCATTTTGGACAAGTCACATTAACCCAATCTTTAGCTTTCGCCAGAGGTGAACGACCATCGCCAGTTGGATGAAAATCCTCAAGCTCAGGTAAAACCACAGGAAGTTGATCATCTGGAACCGGCACTGCGCCACACTTTTGGCAATGAACAATTGGAATTGGTGCGCCCCAATAACGCTGGCGGCTAATCAGCCAGTCGCGAATTTTGTAATTAATCCTCTCCTTAGCTGCACCACTCACAGCCAAATCTGCCACAATTTTTTCACGAACTTCGCTGCTCGGCTGACCGTCATACTTGCCAGAGTTGGCCATAATTCCTTCGCCGCAATAACAAAGATCCTGGCCAGCTAAATTAGACTCTTCTAGTTTGATAACATCAATAATTGGCAGATCAAACTTTTTAGCAAACTCGTAGTCGCGCTCATCGTGCGCTGGCACGGCCACAATTGCACCAGTGCCGTAGCCCATCAAAACGTAGTCGGCAATCCAAACTGGAATTTGCGTGCCATTAACTGGATTAACTGCATAGCTACCAGTAAAAACACCTGTCTTTTCGCGATTTTCGTCCATGCGGTCGATGTCAGTTTTGGTTTGAGCCTGACGAATATATCTGCTGACTTCTGCTTTTTGCTCTTCTGTCGCCACCTTGCTAACAAGCGGGTGCTCTGGCGCCAGAACCATAAAAGTGGCGCCAAACAGAGTATCCGGCCGCGTGGTAAAAACCGTAAGCGGCTCGTTGCCGACCATAAATTTGATCTCTGCGCCTTTGCTACGACCAATCCAATTGCGCTGCATGGTTTTTATTGGCTGCGGCCAGTCCAAATCTTCCAACCCGCTTTCTAGCCGATCAGCGTAATCTGTTATCTTAAAAAACCATTGCTTAAGATTTTTTTTGACCACTGGCAAATCTTCATGCCGCCAGCAACAGCCATTTATAACCTGTTCGTTAGCCAAAACGGTTTTGCATTCGTTGCACCAAAACTGCGCGCTTTCTTTTTGATAAGCCAAACCGCGTTTATATAAAAGCAAAAAGAACCATTGTGTCCACTTGTAATAACTTGGGTCAGAGCTGCCAATCTCCCGACTCCAATCTATTGAAAGACCAAGGTGCTTGGCTTGTTTGCGGAAATTGTCTGTGTTGATTTTGGTGGTAATTTGTGGCGCTTGACCAGTTTTAATGGCATAATTTTCGCCCGGCAAACCAAAGCTATCCCAACCCATTGGCTGCAAAACTTCATGGCCTTGCATGCGCATAAACCGCGCCGCCACATCTGTTATTGTAAAATTACGAACGTGACCAATGTGCAGCCCAACGCCGCTTGGGTACGGGAACATGCTCAGCGCATAATACTTTTGTTTTTGGCTAGAATCTTTGGCTTTGTAGGCTTGTTGGTCAGCCCACTCTTTTTGCCATTTTGGTTCGATTTGGGAAGGATTGTATCGTTTCATAAAATTAAAAATTAAATTTTGTATTGTTGGCGTGGCAAAAAATTACATCCCCGCGGGGAGCAAAAGAGCGACAACTGAGCAATTAAAAACAAACATATTTATAAATATTATACAGTTTAGCGGGTTTAAATTCAAACAGCCACCAAATTATAACCACCTTGCAAATTCTTATGTTATAATATATCAAGTTGCGTTGCCTTTTGGCCTCGCACGCATCTAATCAGCCTTCTTCTTAATTCTTGGAGCGGCTATGAGACGTTTTTTTGTGACTCTAATCTGTTTTTTTGGCATTTTTGCTTTAGCAACTCCGGCTGCTGCAGATTCTACAAAGACTATCACGGCAGTCAGCTCAGCAAGATGCGGGGGGGACCAATTTGAGGTCGCAGCCGTTTTTGTTATTACAAAAATCTATGATGCACCGGTTATTACGGTTTTTATGGAAGATGGCTCTGGCGATTTTGCAGCTACCAGCATTGATGGCGATACGGCGTCTTACAACGTCTCGCTGTCCTCGCCAATTGACCGCAGCAATATGGCAGCTGCCACTGTTTTGGCTGACTGGAATGGAAGCTTTGAACTCAAAACAGTCACCTGTCAAGACTTGGCAGAGCCTAGCGTTACGATAAATGCTTCGCAATGCAGCAATGGCGCGGCAAATATTACGGTAACAATCAAAAATAACAGTTCTGTAAGCTTGAATTTTACAATTGAAGTAGAGAACTTCTCCACGCAGACAGCTAACATAGCAGCCGGCAGTGGTAAAACTTTTAGTTTTGGGCCGGCTACAAATGGCTTGTACGGCGTGATTGTAAGTTGGGCTAACGATAGCGCACAAGATAATATTTTAGTGAATTGTAATAGCTCCGCATCGCCAACGCCATCAGCTTCGAGGAGTTCAGAGTCAGCATCAGCATCGGCTTCGGCCTCAGTTTCTGCTTCGATTTCAGCTGAGGCAAAATCGCCCAGCATCAGAGCAAGCACTCATGCTACAGCGACCAAAACTACAGGGGCTAGTAGCGGCAAAGAACATCAGTTTTTTAATAGCTTCACTATTGCACTGACTTTCATTGGGTTTTTGCTTATCGGCATCGGCGTTTATATACTTTGGTACCTGCACAAAAAGAGGGGCTGATCTAGGGCGCGCCAGGGAAACCTTGCGCGCCCGAAAAATTAATCATCATCTACGGGCTTTGAGAATTTACCAAATTGCTTCTCTTTTATTTCTAACCAATCTGGACTTTGGCGAACCAGTTTTTCTTCGTCATCTGTGCTATGCAATAAAATTTTAATTGCTTCCTCGGCAAAAACTCGGTTCTGCGAACCTTTTACCAGGATTACAGCGCCGGGTTGCATGAGTTGATGGACGCACGCGCCAGCTTCATAAGGACTAACAAAACACCTTACGCGGCAGCCGCGTGCTTCTGCCACTGGCGCTAAATATTTTTGCGCATCTTGACCAATTGTAATGACCCAATCTAGCAGCGCCGAATCACAGGCTTCACCAACGCGTCTATGAGCTTCTTTCGAGAACTGCCCAAGCTCGTTCATGGAGCCCAAAATTGCAATGCGTTGTTTTGCTGGAAAAACATACAAAGTTTGCAGCGCCGCAATGGTAGAAATTGGGCTGGCGTTGTAGCTATCATCTATAATTATGGTTTCGTCCAGACCTCGCAGCAGGTTCATTCGGCCAAAAACTGGTACGACTTTTTGCATTCCGGCAATCACTTGCTCGGCACTCAAGCCCATTTTTATGCCAACTGCACCGGCCGCCACCACGCCGCGAATATTATGCTCGCCAACAACATGCAAGGTGACTTTTTGCTCTTTAAACTCCGGCGAGACAAACGTGCCGCTAAAGCCTTCTCCCGGTTTATAGCTATCACTTAAAAAATGGTATTCTGCAATGCCACTTGTACCAAAGGTGTCGATGTTAATTCCGTCTGGCACAAACTTTGCGTATTCTGCGCTAACGTCATCGCGGTTTATAAGTGTTAAATTGGCAAAGCTGGCAACGCCAAGCTCCTCTTTAGCAACAGCTTCCAGATTGCCAAAAAACTCCATGTGCTCTTCGGCAACAGCTGTAACAACCGCAATGTCTGGTTTGATGTACGACTTAAAATAGTCAATATCGCCAGGATGATCGGCGCCAAGCTCAACCACCACCACGTCATACGGATACGGCTCGCGCAGCTTTTTAGAAATCTCACTAAAAACGCCTATCCAAGCCGCAATACTATGTACCTTTGGCGGAATGTGAAGATCAAACAGGGACATTGGCAAACCAATAGGCGTGTTGTAATTGCTATAATGCGTTAGTACGCGATATTTTTCTTCTAAAACAGCAGCGATTGCCAGCTTGGTGCTAGTTTTACCAGCACTGCCAACAACCGCTACCACCTTTGGCTTATTTTTTTGCAGGAGCTTTGCAGCTCGCTTTTCTAGCATTTTAGTGACTATTTTTTTGAGCATCTTGCATATAGTATAACCTACATTGCCCGGAATTTTTGAAGAATCTTGCTAGTAGACTGTTGTGTCTTCTATTGTTTCTGTTGTAACAGTCGTGCCGTAAATCTCCGTAAGTATATCCGTTATTGACGATGCGCTGCTTGGCGCAGTAAAGGCGTCAAAGCTAGGAGTTGCCGACGTGAATGTAAGCGTCAAACTCCCCATGGCGTCTTCAGCCGTGCTGTCTACAACAATCTTCTTAAATGTCTTGGAATCACGCGCAATCCAGAGGTCAACTGTGCCGTCTATAGCCATATCACTGTTTTGCAATTCTGTGATGTTGTCATCGGTAACAGTTATGTCTGCTAAGTTTGCATCTTGCAGTTCTTGTAAAAATGCCACGGCCTGAGCCTTATCAAACATAATGCTAAAGTGAGCACAGTTGCTGCTGTCCACTGTTTCGTCAGAGTAAACTGTGTCTGCTTTTATGAACGTGTGTTTGTTGTAAATGCTAACGACCCTATCTAGCTCTGCTTTGGTCGGAACGCCTTCAACACTGGTGTCGGTCGAAATCATAGATCCGATTTCGTCAGCAGTAATGCTAATCCACCTGTTATCCAAAGTTTCAAACAAAGCCACATATTGCGCAATTACATCCGCATCTGTTGTCCCACTCATTGAGGCAACGATTGACCCCAAGCTGCCGAGACCAGAAGCCTTAATATACAAATCGTTACCCAACGACAATGCGCGCGCGTCAACACTTATGTCGTCAACGTCAACACTAAAAATTACCTCGCTGTTATTTGTATTTGACGAATCGCTTGTATATGCAAAACCGCCCGAAACCAACACAGAATCGCCAGCAAGCTCATACTGCGCCGAAACTGTATTCTGCTTACTAAGATTATTGACAGCAGCCTTCATTAGATTTTCTGGAGTGTTTGTTAGATAGTAGTAAACGCCAAAGCCAACGCCAGCCGCAATAACTAGCAAAATAATTATTATACTAACGACAAGGCCGGTTTTCTTCTTGCGTCCACCTATAGTAGGCTCAACCGGAGCTGGCGTAACCGCCTCCGGAACCCCTGGCTGCGGATCTGGCTTAATTTGCTTCTGTTGCTCTTCGTCCATTGATATGCCCTCTTTTTATTAAATACCTTAACTATAGAATACAATTTTTTCTCAGCGCTATGCAAGGCAAAAATGGATAGGTACAATACTATTGGTGATTTTGGAAGTTGTGCAATGAAGCGAAGATGTCAGCCAATCGACTCGACATACGCAAAATCAATGCCTCCACCTTAAATTCTAACTGAGATAGAAATTATTTTCTTCTGACAAAGCATAGCCGTAGCTATGCTGAGGAAGAAAAAATAGTTTATAGCCAGTTAGAATTGGGATGGTGGTAATGATTTTGCGTAAGTCGAG
>JAEHDC010000001.1 GCA_016880595.1 Candidatus Saccharimonadota bacterium | reverse complement strand
GTGCTTGGTGTATTCTCTGCGCCTGTTACAGTAGCCTTGCAACAGATTGGTTTTCAGTTAGTGCATAATGCCAGCGCTGTGGCCATAAGCGGTTTTAGTATTGATGTAAATGCTCTCGGCCAGGTTGCCGATGTTTCTGGGCTTGCAATCGCTCTGCTCTTAATTATGGCTATTGGTGGTTCGTGGCTGGTGGTTCGTTTTGGAGTCAATCGCCAGCAAAAAGTGCGCGTTGCGCCAACGTGGGATTGTGGCACGCCGCTCAATGGCCGTATGGAAATTACTGCTACTAGTTTTGCGCGTTCGATCTTGCTGATCTTTGGCCGGTTTGTCAAACCAAAAATAGAGCAGCGCGTTGTGTGTGATGCAAACAGCACATATCTGGTAAAATCTCGTTCAGTAGCTTTAACTACGCGTGATGTTTACCAGACCAATTTTTATACGCCATTATATTCTGGCCTGCTAAAACTTTCTGCATTTGTTAAACGTATTCAAAATGGCAATCTCAACAGCTATGTGCTCTATATTTTTGGCGCATTACTGTTGGCTTTGTTTGTAGGAGTTTTACAATGATATATCTTGCCTGGATTTTGCAGATTTTGTTAGTGCCGTTGGTAGCACCACTTGGCATTGGCATAATAAACGCAGTAAAAGCTAAAATGCAGCGGCGTAAAGGCCCAAGTATTTTCCAGCCATACCGCAATTTTGTAAAGCTGCTGCACAAAGATGAAGTAATAAGCAAAGATGCATCTTGGATTGCAAAAGCTGCGCCATTTATCGTATTTGCCGTAACTTTTGTAGTTGGCGCGTGCATTCCGCTGTTTAGTACCTCTGTTCATTTGCCAGCATCAGATTTGTTTGCTGTGATTTACACTCTTGCTATTGGCACCTTCTTTTTAGCATTGGCAGGGATGGACGCAGGCAGCGCGTTTGGTGGTTTTGGCTCTAGTCGTGAGATGACGGTTTCGGCAATGGCCGAAGGCGCGCTGATCTTTTCGATAGTGCCATTAGCCCTTTTATGCGGCACAACTGATCTTGCTGATATTGCCGCTGGCGTGTCCGGTGGCTACCATCAATTTATTGCGCCAATTTTGCTGGCCTTTGTTGGTTTTACCATTGCTCTTTTGGCAGAAAACACGCGTTATCCGTTTGACAATCCTGATACTCACCTTGAGCTAACAATGATTCACGAGGCTATGATTTTAGAATATTCTGGCAAGCGGCTCGCCCTAGTGGAATGGGCCGCAGCCAACAAACTGTTTATTTTTGCAGCGCTTGGCGTGAACCTATTTTTCCCTGTTGGCATAGCAACTACTCTAAGTTTTGGAGCAATCGCTTTAAGTCTATTGGTACTGTTTGCTAAGGTTCTGGCGGTTTATATTTGCATTGCTTTGCTGGAATCGTTAATTGCTAAATTCAGATTCTTCCGCCTTTCGCATCTTATTTTTACGGCAATAATTTTTAACGTAATTGCAATTGGGATGGTTATAACGCTATGATCGAGATTATTACACAATTAGGTATAATGCTGCTTTGTTTGGCAACAATTGGCTTGCACGTGGCCAAAAAAAATGACACCGAGGTTATCTTATACAGCATGCAATCTTTTGCGATTATTGTACTGTTGGTCGCAGCACTGCTTCAAAATAGCTCACTGGAATTATTGTTGATTGCAGCCGTGACGCTAGGAGTAAAAGTGATTTTTGCGCCAATATTTTTTAGCAAACTGATAAGGCGCCACAAGATTAAATTTGAATCTCACACCTACGCCAATGTTCCAGAAACTTTATTTGCATTGACTGCTTTGTTTCTACTTATAAATACGCAAATTTTTGCTCCAATAATTAACATTGCAGGTGATAGTCGCGAATATTTGGTATTGGCATTGTGGTTGATCTTCGCCTCTGTTCTTTTGATGGCAAACCGCAAAGGTGCGTTATCTCAAGCCACTGGTGTTCTTTCGCTAGAAAATAGCATTGTTGCTTTTGGCATTTTTGCTGGGCTGGAGCAGTCTGCTGCGCTGCAAATGGGAATTCTGTTTGATGTATCTGTGTGGTTGGTGATTGCTATAGTCATGGTGTCAATGATTTACAAACATATCGGCTCGCTTGATGTAACAAAAATGAAGGATTTGCGAGGTTAACATGCTATTGCTCGCCATTGTACTTGGTTTTATTCTTGCAGCGACGGTTGCGTTTACAGTAAAAAAGCAGCAGATTATTGAGGTTACTTCGGTTGGCGCTAGTACCTTTGCGCTTATTGTGTCATCGGCAATTGCTTACAAGGTTGGCACTACTGGCGCCGTTAGCATTGCAAATACTTTTACTGTAGATGCACTTGCTGCGCTCTCGGTGCTGATTGTTGCAACGGTCGCATTTTTTGCAACTATTTACGCTGTACCTTACTTTCGTAAGGAGTCGGCAAAAAAGATAATCGGGCCTTGGCGCATTCGTGAATATTACGCGCTAACCAATTTGTTCTTGGCTGCAATGTTCTTGGCGGCAACTGCAAGCAACCCGGTTGTTGCTTGGATTTTTTTGGAAGTCACAACGCTTTCCACGGCGTTTTTAATCAGCTACTACAACCGCCGCTCTACAATTGAGGCCGCCTGGAAGTATCTTATCATCAACGCCATTGGATTATTGCTGGCCTTTTTGGGTACGCTTTTGTACTTTACAATTGGTGGCTCCGAGAATGCTGCAACCTGGCAGGAGCTTGTTGCTAATGCTGCGGTTTTAGATCCGGCAATCGCCAAAACTGCATTTGCATTTGTGATTGTTGGTTACGGCGTAAAAATTGGTTTTGCGCCAATGCACACCTGGAAGCCCGACGCATATGGCAAGTCCCCTGCACCGCTTGGTGCTCTGTTTTCTGGCGCGTTATTGCCAGTTGCTTTTGCAATGGTGTTGCGCTTTAAGCTGATTACCGATACAGCAATTGGCTCAACCTTTAGCGACAATCTGTTTATCATTTTTGGCATGATGTCAATGCTCATTGCTGCGTTTTGTATCTTAACTTCACATAATTACAAACGTATTTTAGCATACTCGAGCATTGAGCACGCTGGCATCATGGCGCTTGGTTTTGGTTTTGGAGGATTGGGCGCATTTGGAGCGGTAATGCACATGGTCTATCACTCGCTAATAAAACCATCACTATTCTTCACTACCGGCAACGTCCTTATAAAATACAATTCAGCACGGATCGCAAAAGTTTGCGGCACCATGGCAATCATCCCAATTACCAGCATCCTCTTACTAATTGGTTTATTTGCTGTAACTGGTTTTCCGCCATTTGGCATGTTTTTAACAGAGGCGTCGATAATTACAGCTGGCCTGCAAACGCGACCAGCTGTTGCCGTAATTGCTTTGATGGCAATTGCTCTGGTTTTTATTGGATTCTTTAGGCGAGTCAACTCTATGGTCATGACCGCCAAGCCGACTGACCAATCTATAAAGCCTGGCGAAAGCAGCCCATGGCTCATTGTTCCACCACTCCTACTGCTGGCAATTGCGCTTGTTGCAAGCTTTTATATGCCGCATTTTTTGCAAGCAATAATTAACGAGGTCGCATTGCGATATTAATATGAAAGAGTTTTTAATAGATCTACCCAAGGGCACAAAAGTGCAACATTCTGGCAACATTGCCATGTTTGAGGTTGCGCCTGCCGATATTTCATCTGTTATCAGCGCGCTGCAAAGCAAAAATTTGTCGCTGGCAATGATTGACGCCACCGATGAGCGCACTACAAAAAAGTGTTTTAAAATTTGGTACGTCTTTAGTGCGCCCACTGAAAATCTGTTTATCATCCCCTACATTCGGCTGGTCGGAACAGAGCAGTTTCCATCGGTGGCGGCGATTGCTCCGGCAATGGGCTGGTGCGAGCGCAAAATTAAGGATATGCTTGGCCTGACGCCAACTGGTAATCCAGACCAACGCCAATTGCTATTGCACGAAAACTGGCCAAAAGATTTATACCCGTTGCGCAAAGATTTTGCCATAGACACTCATCCAAAAACGGCAACCGGCACCTACGAGTTTGCAAAAGTTGACGGCGAAGGCATTTACGAAATTCCAGTTGGGCCAATCCACGCTGGGATTATTGAGCCGGGCCACTTCAGATTTAGCATGGCTGGCGAGTCAATCACGCTTCTTGAGGCGAGACTTGGCTACGTGCACAAAGGTCACGAAAAGCTGTTTGAATTTTTACCATTGGCGCAAAAAGTACGTTTGGCAGAAAAAATTTCGGGCGACGCCTCCTTCTCTCACTCGCTAGCATTTTGCCAAGCCGTGGAACAGATTGCGGGCATAAAAATCCCTGAGCGCGCCGAATATTTGCGTACAATTTACGCCGAGCTAGAACGCCTGGCCTGCCACATTGGCGACATCGGTTTTATGATGCTGGATACTGGTTTTAACTTTGGTGGCGCAAATGGCCAACGTTTGCGTGAGATCATTATGCGCATCAACCAACGCCTTACTGGCAGCCGTTTTTTGCGCGGCGTAAATGCGGTTGGCGGCGTCACAAAAAATATTTCCAAAACAGATCAGAACAAGCTTGTTAAAGAGCTAAAGTCTTGGCTGCGCGACGCCAACGAGGTTATTGCAATTGCTGAGAATAGCGCAACGTTTATGAACCGCGTCAAAACTGCTGGGCCGCTCGATCCTGTTGTGGCGCAGGATTATAGCGCAGTTGGCGTGGCTGCCCGTGCTGTTGGTATTGCCACGGATGCACGCGTTGAACATCCCTATGCAGCTTACGCCAAGGTTCCGCCAAAGCAAATTGCCTGCGAAACAACCGGTGATGTATATGCCCGTTTTTGTGTACGCGTAAAAGAGGTGCAGACCTCGGTTGAGATAATTACAGAAGCTCTTAAAACCATGCCGGCTGGCGAGATTTTAACAGCTAAAAAAATTAAACTTCAACCCGATTCTGTGGCAATTGGTTGCGTCGAAAGTTGGCGCGGTGAAATTTTGCATCTTGTCACAACTAACGAGCACGGTGAGATTTCCCGCGTTGCTGTGCGCGATCCGTCTTGCATTAACTGGCAGCTCGTTGGTTATTCTGGATGCGGGCAGGTCGTGCCAGATTTTCCGCTCATAAATAAGAGCTACAATCTTTCTTATACCGGTAACGATTTGTAGCGGTTGCGCGCCGCGGACTTTGTCTTATTGACTAAAGTCCGCGGCTTTGCTCACGTTATTTAGGCTTGCGCAAATGCCTCTTGCGCCTGTGGTGGACGATGGGTCGCGACGATGCAAGCGCCTGGACAATCTCTTGCTTTTTGTCCGCGACGATGCGATATTGCTCGTTGACTTTGGCGTGTGCCGTCTGTCCAGATGGATTGAGGCGGTATTCTAAAAAGCCTTCGCAATTCCTCAGATAATCAAGGGTTGTGCTGATTCTAATGAAATCACGACTCCGCAGTCTACGCCGGCCAAGTTTTTCAAGTATTTGTACAGCCGTCATCCACCCACCGCTGTCTGGATTATCTTGGCTCTCATGCGCATCAAGCAGCACGCGCAAAACGGTCCAGCAATCTATTTCTTGCTGTTCAACGCTCGGCATTTTACACCTCGTTACTTCGCCTAGAAGTGTTAATGAGCGTACTTATTATGTTAAATTTGATCTGATTTGTCAATTTTTTGTTAATATCTCACGTACTTCGGTTATGCTTTTTGTTTCCATTAATTTGGTGCGTAGCTCGTTGGCACCGTCAAAATCTCGAATATAAATTTTAAAAAAGCGTTTTAGCGGCGCAAACGGCATTATATGCTCAGAGTTCTCTATCAGATTTAGATGATAATTTAGCAGATCTTGAAGTTCTTGGCTGCTATGCATTTTTTGTTCTATTTCAAAACAGAATGGATTTGCAAAAACTCCGCGACCGATCATTATACCATCTACCCCTGTTTTTTTGGCTAATTCCAATCCGTCGGCGCGAGTAGTAACATCGCCATTGCCGATAATCAAAGTCTGCGGCGCAATATTATTGCGCAGTTTAACAGCTTTGGCAACTTCGTCCCAGTCGGCTGGAACTTTGCTCATTTGTTTTTGCGTTCGGCCATGAACGGTTAGTGCTGCGAGATCTTGGCGCAGCAAAAAGCTAATCCACTCATCTGTTTTTTTGGTTTTAAAACCGATTCGCGTTTTAACGCTGACTGGCAGGCCACCTTGTTTGGCCGCAGAAATTAGTTTGGCCACCAGCTCTGGTTGCTCAATCAGCGCTGATCCGCCGCCAGTTTTGACCACGTCCTTAACCGGGCAGCCCATGTTGATGTCGATGCCGGCAAAACCTTTTTTGGCTAAAGCTTGCGCCATAAATGCAAAGTGATCTGGGTTAGTGCCCCAAATCTGTGCCACTAGCGGTTGCTCGTCAGGCAAAAATGCCAAACGGCTTTCTGTACTTTGGCGACCAAAATCGCTAAAGAACGCCGCAGCATTGGTGAACTCGCTGAAGAAAACATCTGGCCGTGCAGCTTTGGCGATAACGCGCCTAAAGATTACATCTGTTACGCCGTCCATTGGCGCCAGAACAAAAAAAGGTTTGGGGAGATTGTTCCAAAAATTCATATTTATAGTTTTGTGAGGCGCTCCAAGTGGTGACTTGGAGCGCCGGTTGACCTATCGAGCTTCGCAGCTTGCCTGGTGCTTTGTGCTATTGCATGTGCTACAACTGCGCCTATCGCCAAAAATCGTTGTTGTGCTTTGGCCTTGTGCGCAATCCGGGCAGCAGCCAGGGCACTTCTTTGTGCCTTTTGTGCTGTCAGTGCCTATCCACCAAGACATAAGATCACGACCTAACTCGCGCGATTTCCCAAAGGGTTTTGGCTATTTGCCAATAAAGCTATAATATAATTTTTTTGAGTTTAAGGCAAGGCTTATCTTGTAACTGATTGTATACGTTCTACTATGAAATTAATCGCCAAGCAGTTTAAACAGGCATTCGCAAAGCCATCTTGTTGCTGAATGTCTCATCTGTTATCATGCTTTCATGACTATGTCACACACAAAGATCGGCTGTGAAGCCTATATCGTTAAAAATGATAAGATTCTGTAGATATTGGCAATCAAGAGCCTCGATTACTTGAGCCTGAAGCCTGCGAAGAATGGCGCTGGTTTTTGCTAAATGAGATGCCAAATAAAATCTTCCCTCCTCACGCTAAAATTTTTGAAACCATTAGGAGCGGTGGTGTTTACGCATTAAGCCTAATCTAAAAGTTATCCAACTCGCACAATTTGCCTGTTACCGATTTACAAACACGCTACGTAAGGATTTGTAAATCTGGCAACGTTATTATAAAGCCGTTCAACGTGATACTATAAAGATAAGATGAAGTACGCGAGAACAAAAAAACTAGCATTTTTTAATAATAAAGGTGGCGTTGGCAAAACGACGCTCGCCTTTAATTGTGCTGTTGAATTTGCACAGCGCGGCTTTAAAACGGTGCTTATTGATCTTGATGCGCAATGTAACTTGACGCGTCTTGCGCTTGGTGATGAGTATTATGAAAACACTATATTTTCAGCAACCTCGAAAAGTATTTATGATGTCTTAAGCGGCGTTGTTAGAGGTGGCGGAGATGTGGATAGCAAAGTAACCTTTGAGCCAGCAAAGGATGGTTCGGACAACCTATTTTTATTGCGTGGCGATTTACGGCTTTCAGAGTACGAAAACTTATTATCTACAGCTTACAACCAGGCAGCAGCCGGTCAACAAATTGGTTATTTTCAGACTAGTGCTATCGATCGCTTTTTGCGCGAAAAAGGTCTAGCCGACCAGGTGGATATTTTTATAATCGACACCTCACCTAACCTAAATCTTCTGAACAGAGTTATCTTTCTGGGCGCTGACTACTTTGCGGTGCCTGTCATGCCTGACGCTTTTAGCCTTCAGGGTATCGAAAATTTGGGCACCATCTTTGAGCAGTGGAAGACAAATTGGAAGAACACTGGCAAAGCATTGTCAGGTGATATCGAAAATAAATATGTCCTTGGTAGCGAAGGCTTATTTATCGGATATATTCTTAATTCGTACAATGTATATGGAAAGCAGCCCATTAAAGACCATCGTAAGTGGATTGAGCAGATACCGTCTAAGGTGAAAACTTATCTCTCCGATAAGCATTGCAAAAATGGACTGGTGGCATCAAGCGCTGAGAAATCGCTTCATGACATTCAGGACTACGGACGTATACCTGCGCTGTGTCAGGAGTACGGTAAAGCGATTTTTGATATTGACCCTGCAAAAGTTGAGGCAAGTCAAATGGGCACCAGAGAAAATATCGAAAAAGCTAAAGAAGAGTTTGGCGAACTTGCTGAAAATATTTTAGCCATACTGGACAAGTATTAATTGTATCTGGAACGCCAAAAATGCTCTAGCTTTAAAAACAGTCATATTAACATCATTTACCGAATCTAGTAAAAGCTATTTATGCAACAGATCGTACTCAAAACGCAAGATGCCGTTGTAGCTTGGTTCGTAGCTACTGGTATCTGTAAAATCTAATGCTTGAATATGCTGCCAAATAGCTTTGAGCAGTTTTTGAAACTCGGCTAAGTCATCATTTGAGATTGCCAAAGTCAGATGGTGGAGTTGGTTTTCGCCATCCGCCTCAATAAATTCCAGCACGCCACGTTCCATTTTGTAGCCTTTAAAATCTGGTGAGCTTTCCACTAGCAATTTATAAAACATCAATTGTTGCTTGTACTTGTGTAATTTTATTTTCTCGTAGTCAGTTTTGCCTTGCCAAGAAGTCGCTGGCTTGCCGGTTTTATAATCTGTTACCGTGATAGTTTTTGTGGCTTTGTCAACATGCATGAGGTCAATTACGCCTTTTATTTGCACGTCGTCCAAAGTGATGTGCTGATTGGCAAAGTTGCGCTCGGCTTTTTGTTCAGGAGAAAAGCTATCATAACGATGCGCCAGGTAGTTTTGCAAAACATCACTTCCCTTCTCTAAAAGATAGGCTAGGTCGCGCTCGGCCAGACGGCCATTTTGCAATTGCTGTTCAAAATCATGCAGAATATCTTCTACTGGGCGGCGCTCGCCAGTGGCACTAAGATGCGTGTGCGCTCGTTGCAGCACTGCATGGATTGCTGTGCCAAACGCCTGGCTTGGCGTCATGGCTTGAGGAAAACGCAGTAAATTCTGCAACAAAAACGCTTGCGGTCCGCCGCGCGTAACGTCCACAAAATTGTTGACATGCGTTGCGCTGAGCTTATAATTTTGCAGAAGCGGCAAAAGCAGGGTTTTTTGTTCTTGCTTTGGCAAATTGTAATGGCGCGTTTCCCAGCTAGGCAAAAGCTGATTAAGCGGCGCTACCTCTGTTTTTTGATGCTCAAAATTATCCAAATTGTGGCTGTTTAAAAACTCTGCCAACTAGTTTGGCTTGCCTTTGGAATCGGTTTTGTGGGCGGTTAGTAGTAAATTTTGCTTGGCGCGGGTCATAGCCACAAAAAATAGCCGTAGCACATCGTCATAATTTGCACCAGCTGGCTCAATTGGCAAATTATGCGGGAAGCTGATGATATTTGGTTTTTGGCGCGCTTTTCTTCCCCAAATTTCATCTTGGCAGCTCAGCACAAAAACAGTTTTGAACTCCAGGCCTTTAGCTTTGTGTGCGGTCATTAAGGCTACGCCTTGGCCAGATTCGTTGAGGGGCAACGCAGCTGTGACCGGAGTTTGCGTGCGTTCATGCAGGTAAACAAAATCCAAAAGTGTTGATAACACTGGCGCTTCGCTATCTTCTCCTTGCCAGTTCTGCAGGGCACTGCGTAGCGTGCGCAAATTGTTGAGTAGCTCAAGATACTCGGCCGGATTGTTTTGAAGATTTTGCTGGTTAAAATAATAAGCGCGATATGGTGAACAGTAGCCTTCCAGCGGTGGCCTTTGCTCGGCAGCCATTGCGGAGTCTGTGTAGTTATTCGGTGCTTGCGCTTCGGTGCTGCCAATAACGTAGTCTAGCATGATATCAAGCGGAACATGCTGAGAGAAATGCGAGCCAAAGATCAGAAAATCAGCAATCTGGCGCAACTTGCCGTCGCCGTCTAGCATTAATTCTAGCCACAAACGCCGTTGTTTGTAGGCGTTGAGCGAAAGTTGCCAAACGTCGCTGGGTTTGAGACCCCAAAATTCGTAGCTTAAAAGTTCGGGCAAATGGCTTTCGGCCAGATCAAAACGTTGCTCGGCAATGTGCACTATGACATGCACAATGGTTAGAATTTGTTGGATTTGCGGATTTTTGAGCACGTTGCTGCGACGTTCGTATTGCAGCGGAATTTTGGCCTCGTGCAGATACGGCACTAGCTCGGTAAGCTGTTTGTGGTGGCGCGCCAAAATCGCAATTTCTTCTGGCGGTTCGCCATTTTTTAGTAGCTCGGCAATTTTGTTGGCAATCCAATTATTTTCGGCTTGCGGGTTTTCAAAAATGTGGCATTCGGTTGTAGATTTTTGCACAGCATTCTTGGCGTTGAGTTGTTTGTTGACGTTCTCTAAAGTGTTCTCTAGGCGCTCAGCACCAAGTGTAATGACGTCGCGCGAGTGCTGCAAAATTGGCGCGGCAGAGCGATAGTTATCTGTTAGCGTAATGACGGCCACATCTCGGTAGCTGTTTTTAAAGTCTAAAATATTGCTCAGCTCGGCACCCTGAAAACTATAAATTGCTTGGTCGTCATCACCAACCGCCAAAATATTTGGTCGGCCTTCATGAATTGGGTTATTTGTTAGCGCGTTTAGCAGACGAAGTTGGGCGCCGTTGGTGTCCTGAAATTCGTCAACCATAATATATAAATATTGTTCTTGCAAGTTAAAGCGCAGCTCGGCGATTGTTTCTAGAGTGTGCGCTACCAGGCAAATCATGTCATCAAAGTCAAAAAGCTGGTCTTTTTCCAGCTGGTCGCTGTATTTTTGGTAGATCTTTGCTACCTCGCGCAGCTTTTTGCTGCGTTTGCGATCTTTAAAAACAAAGTTTCCAGCGTGGTTTTTTTCTAGCCAGCGATTGCGCCAAGTGGTTAGCGGATTGGTTTTGCCAGATTCGGTGGCTTGGCTTAGAGCTTCCTCAAACTCGTTTGTGCAGAGAATATCAAGTGGTTTTATATTATGAACGTCAAGTTTTTTGGGCATAAAACTGTTTAGTTGCTCAGCGATTTTGGCAAAGTTTGGCAAATCTTTTTTGCTAAAACGGTTGGCAAAAGCTGCGCCAATTTGCGGCTCTACGGCATCGCAAAAAGTTTGGTTGTGATCGACGATCGCCAAAAGCTCATCCGGTAATAAACCAGCGCGCTTGAGGTTAGACAAAGCTTTTTGCGTGTCGCGTAGATACGTAAATTCGTTGTTCATTTTGACGGTTAGGGGCGAGCTGTGCGGCAGCGACTCAAAAATTTCCTGAAGAATTTGGTATGACGTTAAATTGTCAGACGGCTCAAACTGCGCGCCGTTGTAAAAATATTCGCGGTAGCGGTTGATGATATCCGAGCCAAAACTGTGGAAAGTGTGCACGGCTACGCTGTTGCCCTCGGCGCCCATCAGATTAATTAGGCGTTGGCGCATGTTGGCGGCGCCGGATTCGGTAAAAGTTAAACACAAAATATTTTGCGGTGCTGCATCTGTTAGTTGTACGATATTGGCGGCACGCATACTCAAAAGTTGAGTTTTGCCAGTTCCCGGTCCGGCTACAACTAAAACTGGGCCGTCAATAGTATCGACCGCCAACTTTTGCGCCGGGTTTAACTGTTTATAAGATTTTTGAAAATCCATCTTGGACTATTGTACCGCAAGTTGGCAAGAAGCGTGAAATTTTATTGATCTAGCTAACCAGTTTAATGTAGGTTTAACTGGCGCGTAACGCTATTAATACTGGTTGCGAGTGGTTGTAGAACTTATTTCATCTTTAAATCTCTAAACCTGAGAGTTTGATGTAAAAAGCACTTGTTATGTAGTGATTTGCAGAGTAAACTTAAAGTATAAGCGTTATTGGAGGAAATAATGAACGGTTTAGAAACAGGTCTCGATAATTTGTTTAAGAAGCTTCCGCCTTTGCCGGCAGGCTTTCGTAAGGGTTTGGCAACGGCGTTACCGTGGCTTGCATTGGCTGGTGGCATTTTAACGTTATTTTCGTTATTTGCAATTTACCAAGCGGTAATTTTTGTGAACTCGTGGGTTGGGTTTGCGGATAGTTTTTACACTAGCATGGGCTATGGCACTACAACCAGTGGCGCTGGCTTGTTCCTGTGGTTGAGTCTTGGCATATTAGTTATTCAGGCGGTGCTGCTTTTAGTTGCCTTCCCATACTTAAGGAAGGGCAAGAAGATGGGGTGGGACTTGTTGTTCTGGTCTGCTCTTGTTAACGTCATTTATGATGTAGTTTATGATTTATTTAGTGGCTACATGAATATTGGCCAACTATTGTTCTCTCTGCTTGGGGTGATAATTGCCTTATACTTCCTTTTCCAGGTTCGACCGAATTTTATGGGTGGCGGCGCTTCACCAGTGACTCCAGCAAAACCAGTCGACAAGAAATAGCTTTTAGTGTATAGTAATAGCAAAAGGAGGCGCTTAAGTGGCGTCTTCTTGCTATAATTATAGATATGAACGAAGCTGTGTTAGACGAAGTTACTATCGAGAAAGCCTGCAACGAGCGTTTTGGCATCATTTTAAATACCACCGAAACACTACTAAAGGCCGTGCCCGTAAGTGTTAGTGCAAAGGCCAACGTTTTTATGGCAGACAATCATCAGCTCTATGTTTTTATTGCTTCTCAGAGTAGCATGGTGCTTGACGACGTGCGAAAAATAATTTGTAGGATGCAGTGCGAAGCCAAAGAGTTTCTGCCACCGTATAGTGAGGCAGATTATTTTGACCGTATCGCCCGCAACAAATTTAAGGTGATGTTCCCTGGTAAAAGTATTACTGGCGAGGATGATCTTAGGTACTACAAGAGCCTGGCTCCGTATAATCCAGCGCTTGTGCACATTGCAAAAGTTAAAGGCGAAATCCGTGGCTACGATGCCGCTTCTAAAACTTGGCGTAAAGTCAAGGACTACACATATAGCAAGATTAAACCCTGAGAGCCGTAACGAGCTGCCAGGGTTGGAACTATAACGCGGCGGCGCCCGTCTTTTGTTTTTGACAAAGCCTGGACGCCGCCATTTTGCCTAGGAGTTAGCGACTAAAAGTGTGCGCCGTACGTTGTTGCCCTGCCGGTACCACCACCAAGGTCGACGTCGCTACCATCTGTTGTTGGTTTGCCAGCCAGACTTCGCCCGCCTGTCACTGGAGGCCAGCTACCGGTAGATAGTAGGCCTCCGTCGACGAGTCGAGCGTCTGGAGCTTTGTCAATCGGAAAGCTGTTCTCCTCTTTGGACATAGCTTTCACCCTTCTTAATCAAGAATCTTTGCCATAATTCCGCTTGGAAGTATAAGCTTTTTTGCCTAGGTCGTAAAGTGTAATTTTTACAATCATGGTGACATTACCCCAAAATAGTGTATAATAACTCTACCGTGACATTTCCATCTGTTAGCTCTGTAAAAACGCGTATCAGCAAGTGCCGCCGCGCACAGCCTATCCTTTTTTGGCTGCGTATTTTTTTTGTGACGGCTCTGGCCTTGTTTTGTATTTTTAAGAGAAGCTTCTGGACGCCAGACACTTTGTTTGTAATTTTTTTGGCATTGTTTATGATTTTTGGCCAGACGCGCACTTTTGTTTTGCGTTTTGCGCCATTTTGTGCCCTGCTATTAGTTTATGAATCATTTAGAAGCATTGCCGACAATCTCAATACCTCTGTTAACTTTTGGCCGATGATAAATTTTGATATTACTATTTTTGGTACGTTACCAACCGTTGCGCTGCAAAGTTGGTTGTGGCATGGCGCACTGAGCTGGTATGATTTTTATTTTTACTTCTTATATACCATTCATTTTGTTGTGCCGCTGGTTTTGGCTGTAGTGATTTGGAAAATCCGGCCATGGCTTTATTGGCAGTTTGTGGCTGCGCTAGTTGGTCTATCTTTTGCGGCGTTTATTACTTATGTGGTTTTTCCAGCCGCACCGCCGTGGATGGCGTCCGACATGGGCCTTATTCAACAGATTCATCGGATATCTGGCGATGTTTGGGGTGCAATGGGCATCCAAAATTTCTCGACTGTTTACAATAACCTTTCTCCTAATTTGGTGGCTGCCGTACCATCGCTGCACTCGGCCTATCCCCTGTTATTTACGCAATTTGTTTGGCTAATTTTTGGATTTAAGCGTACCTGGTGGGTAATTTTTTATCCAATCTCCATGTGGATTGGAGTGGTTTACATGGGCGAACATTATGTTATGGATGTTGTGCTTGGCATAATCTATGCTGTGGCAGCATATTACGCCAGCATTTTTGTATTTGCCAAGGCCAAGAAGAGGTTTAAGCGTTTATCTCCTGAATATTACGCCCCTGTTCCAGCGGTAGCAGATTAGATTGCATTTTTGAGACTTTGCAAGAATTTTGTATTTTCTTCTGTTGTACCAACGCTTACTCGCAAATGATTTGGCATGTCGTAATTTGCCAGCGGGCGTACAATAATTCCCTGTTGCAGGAGCTTGGCGTTTAAGCCAGTGGCATTTTTGGCTTCAAAAGTTACAAAATTTCCGTAGGCCGGCAGACAGCTTAGCTTGTTTTTTTGCAGGCCATCAATTAATTGTTGCCGACCAACTTGATTTGCGATAAAACTTTTAGCCACAAAATCATCATCATTTAGCGCAGCAACAGCCGCGGCAATTGCTAAATTGTTGGCGTTAAACGGCTGCCGTACACGATTTAACAGATTAGCAACCTGGGGCGACGTAATGCCGTAGCCAATTCTTAGACCAGCCAGCCCGTAGATTTTAGAAAAAGTGCGGGTAATTATAAGGTTTGGATGTTGCTCCAGCCAGGTTGTCGCGTCAGCGCGCTGATTGGCTGGCAGGTACTCAAAATATGCTTCGTCTAAAACCACAATTACCTCTGGTGGCGCGCTCTGTAAGAACTGTTTGACGTCTGCGTATTTTGCAAAAGTGCCAGTTGGATTGTTTGGGCTGGCAATCCAAACAATGCGAGTTTGCGGCGTGATTGCGCGCAGCATCGCTGGCAAGTCGTGGCTGTAATTTTTTGCAGGCACTATCAGGCTTTTTGCGCCTGTTGACTGCGTGGCAATGTTAAAAATCGCAAATGAATATTGCGACAAAATTGCTTGATCGCCAGTGTGCAAAAAGGTTCTGGCGACGAAATCAAGCACATCGTTGGAGCCATTGCCAAGCACAATTTGTTCTGGCGCTACACGTAATTTTTGGCTCAAAGCTTGCAGCAAATTGTATTGTTCCGGATAGCGATGAGCGTCATCCAAAGAAGTTAGCAGAGCGGTTTTAGCTTTTGGGCTCATGCCAAACGGATTTTCATTTGACGCTAGTTTAATAATATTTTTTGGCTCAATGCCGTAATTGCGAGCGACCAAATTAATTGGCAGCCCAGGTTGGTACGGCAAGAGTTTACAGATGTGAGGATTAGCGCGCATCGTCAGCCTTTTGATATGAGCCAATTATTTTTACAGTGGCGTCGCTTTGGTGCCCGTCAATCTGGATGTAAAATAAATATTTCCAATTTGCGCTTGGGTCTGGACGCGACTCAATTTTGGTCAAATTGATATTGGCATTAACAAATACGCTCAACAATTTGTGTAACGAGCCGGTGCAGTGCGGCAGCGTACAGATAAGCATGGTTGTGTCGTTGCCAGTTGGTTGAGCGACCTGCGCGCCGAGCGCAACAAAACGTGTTGTATTATTGGTACTGTCTTCGATGTTGGCGGCTAAAATTGGCAGATTGTAAATTGCGGCTGCGTTGGTGCTAGCTATGGCGGCCATCCTTGGGCTGTGGAAAGCTTGACGCGCGGCATCGGCGTTGCTTGTAGTAGCGGTTTGAGAAGCTTTTGGCAAATGCTCGGCCAACCAACTTCGGCACTGTGCCAGAGCTTGCGGATGAGCGCTGACCTCTTGAATATCTTGCAGCAAAGCCGCTTTGGTGAGCAGCTGATGGTGAATCGGCAGCGCGATTTCTTGGTAAATTTTAAGCTGAGTTTGCAATAGCAAATCTTGTGTTTGGCGCACTGAACCTTCGGTGGAATTTTCTATTGGCACAACTGCTTCGTCGGCATTACCGGTTTCTACGGCGCGCACGGTTTGTTCGATATCGACGCACGGCACAAACTCGCTGTTGGTGCCGTGCATTTTACGCGCTGCTTCCTCGCAATATGTTCCGGCAGGGCCCAAAAAAGCAACACGCAGCGGCTTTTGGATGTGGCGGCAAGCCGAAATAATTTCTTTATAAATGGTTTTGAGCGATTCATTGGGCAGTGCGCTGTGATTTGCAGCTGCAACGCCAGCCAAAACTTCTGCCTCGCGCGCCGGCTGATACACGTTTTTGCCGCCTTTAATAATGCCGACCTGTTTAGCGACATCAGCGCGTTCGCCTAAAAGCTTAACAATCTGCGCATCCAAAGTATCAATCCGCTCACGAAACCGCGCAAGTGATGTAGTGTTATCCGTATTTCCTCTATTCTCTGGCCGTTGGAAACTACTATAGCACGAGTTGCATTCCTGGCGCAATAAGAAAATGGTATTGGAGAAACGCGCAAAATACTGTATAATTTACACCTGTAAACACCACGCAACAAAATAATGGGGAGTGGCCAAGTGGTAAGGCACTAGGTTTTGGTCCTAGCATTCGGGGGTTCGAATCCCTCCTCCCCAGCCAAGATACTATGTAAAAGTCTACAAATCAATCTGTAGACTTTTTTGCTACTAAAAAGTTCGAATACCTTATCTCCTTTCTGTGTCTAGGTGCGTTACGACAATCAATTTGCATACTCCACAGCTCAAAACGTGACCGCATATAAATACCTGTAGTGTAGTAATGATGTCTCAAAACTCATGAATATAGCCCAATATTGAGACGTTGTTTTTGAAATGAGTTTTTATACCGGAGCTTGCTCTTTGGGGAGGTTTCTGGTTGGTGAATAGGTAATACTGTCTAAAAAACGTTGGTTTTTGGGACATCCCTTAGATAATCTTGCCAAGAACTAATATAACCGTAACCATTCCATTTATTTTATCCTTAAGATTCAGATACAAAGGCGATTGTACTTGTATTTTATTTTAATCGATTATATAATATCTATCTGGTTGCACTTCGTTCGGGAATTTATATCCACTCAAGTGTATTCCACTACTGATCAAGGGATTCTTTACTGAAAGTGAGCCGTTCAATGGAAACATCCGGCCCCAAAGCACCAGCAGGCAAGTTCATGGTGAGTTATGGTATTCACCGACGGACTTTCACGAGTCGCGACTGTGGAGAACCGACCATTCATGATTCCAAACAGGACGCCTGCAAGGCCTTCGCAGACGCGAAGGAGGAATATGCTAAGCTGGGATACGTCACCTGGTTCGCGTACATGTACGACGATCAGGGAAACATGACTCAGCTCGACAGCCCCGTCTCCTACGACTGATCACGCACTACTGAGTAGCTAAGGAGCTGCGCTGTGACAAACGAACCGACACCCCCAACTATCCAACAAATACTGATGTCTATGTTGGCACTTTGCGGGAAGTGCGGTATGGTGCACGACGGCTACACGCCGTGCCCGGGAGAAACCCGCTCACCGGCAGAGAAGGCCGGCGTGCCACCGCTACCAACCCGATGACTGTCACGGTATGACAGCACCACCCCGTCTCTGATGACGGCGCAGCACCATGATAGTGCCTCGCCTCTCAGCGGCGGGGTACTATCATTTTTGGGGTATTTTTAGCTTTTGGTTTTGAGACACGTTCAGATCGTATCAAAAACGGTGGTTTTAGAGGCACTAAATTTCTATATATCTTCGTCGAGAAACTGACGTATTGATTGTCAAGCTCCCACTTCCCGCAACACCCTGTCTCGCACCCCTGTTGTAATCTGTTGAGTGAATTCTTTAATCTTAGTTTTATTTTTTAAATTTTTAATATTATCTTCAAACCTAGCGGCGTAAGC
>JAEHDC010000033.1 GCA_016880595.1 Candidatus Saccharimonadota bacterium | reverse complement strand
GGTGCCAGGGCAAACTGCTTAACGAACTGGTATAAGGCAATAACTACTGGGTATTAGATGGGGCTAATTTGTGATTGGGACAGCATGGTTGACATAACCGCTTTTTAGTGCTAATGTTTAAATTAACAAGCTTAAAAATAAAAACAAAAATGCGTGTTGCAAAAAAAATTACCATCACTGTTGCCTGTCTCTTTATCGCCTCTGCGGTAGTACTTTGCAGCCTGCACGCCAAAGACGTCACGGCTTCTTTGGGCAATTTTGACTATGGTCTCTATAAAACAACAGATGGCCAAGGCACGCATTTTGTTAAGGTTAGTGCTGAGCTGCACCACCACGGTGACACCTCTGTAAAAATTCAGAACTTGGCAAATGACCACCAGGTTGATACGCGTTCTTTGCGGCTGTTGCATTCTCAAAAGAAGGACGCTTTGCGCGACCGCGTTGCAAACCGCATGAAGCACTGGTGGTATGCGGCGATGTATCGCTACTCTTAATTTTTAAGCTTTGCTAGTTTCAAGTTCGCGCTCCAGGCGAGCTTGAATTGTTTTTTGCTCGCCAAGCTGCTGCTTGGTTTGCGATACAACAGATTCCGGAGCGTTATTTACATAGCTTTTGTTTGCCAGGCGCGCTTCTAGCTGCCTAATATTGTTTAGGCAGTTTTGAAGTCTTTCCTGAAGTTTTTCTTGATGCTTACGGAGTTCGTCGGGGCTGATCTCTAGCCAGGCCTCGTGCTTTGCCGCAGCTAGGCGAAGACCACTCCCCTGCTTCATTTGTTTTACGCCCTTTAATTGAGCCAGATGTTTAATAAATTCTTGGTGCTCTAAGATTGTGACGTCATCTGTAAAAATTAACGTTTGTTTGCCAGCGCCAAGCTCAGCAGAAATAAAGCGTGCTTCGCTGACCAGCGCTTGAACATCCTCAAACTCTTTAACTTTTGCTTTGTCGGTCTTAATCTGCTCTGGCCAAGAACCTAGCATCAGCAGGCCGTCTTCCCACTTAAGCGTTTGCCAAATTGTCTCGGTGACGAATGGCGCAAACGGGTGCGCAATAGTTAACATCGCTTGCAGTGTGTACGCCAAAACAGAGGTGTTAAGTTCTGATTTGCTACATTCTACGTACCAGTCCGCTACGTCGTCCCAGATGGTGTGGTATAGAATTTCGTATGCTTCTGCATAGCGATGCGCCTCTAGGAGCTCGCTAATCTTTTTGGAAGCAAAGTTTATGCGGCTTAGAGCCCAGTGGTCAGCAATTGACAGTGGTTTTGGTGTGCGGTTTTTATATTCGTCACCAAGCTTGCTCTCAATAAACCTGGCAATGTTCCAGATTTTATTGGCAAAGTTGCGTGCTGCAATAACAGTGGCTGGCTGGTAGGCTTGGTTGACGCCAGCGCTGCGATTAGCAAGCAAACCCATTCTCGTGGCATCTGAACCAAATTCACTCAATATCTCTTGTGGATTAAGCACGTTGCCTTTGCTTTTGCTCATTTTATGGCCATGTTCATCCAGCACCATACCGTGCATGTAGACCTGCTTAAACGGCGCCCTTCCGGTGCGGTAGAGACCCAGCATAATCATGCGAGAAACCCACGGAAATAGTAAGTCGCTGCCGGTCTCCATAACGCTGAGCGGATAAAATTTGGCTAAGTCGCCGTTAGGAAGATAATCTGTTGTAATGTACGGCCACTGGCCAGAGCTAAACCAAGTGTCAAAAGTGTCTTTATCTCGCGTATAGATTTTACCGTTAACTTCAATTTCGTCAGTGTTTTTGACATCGCTAAAAATCCATTCAGCTGGATTTTTTTGATTTTGAAAAGCTGGAATTGATATACCCCAGGGTGTTTGACGACTAATGTTCCAGTCTTTAAGATTCTTAAGATAGTTAATTAAAACTTTGCCTTTGTTGGTTGGGAAAAATTCAATCTCCCCTGCCTCAATAGCTTTGACCGCGCGCTCTGCCAGAGGTTTGACGTTGATGAACCATTGGTCAAGCAGTAGCGGCTCAATAACTGTACCGCATTTGTAGCAAACGCCAACGCGGTTTTTGTAATGCGTGTCAATTTTTTCTAGTAAATTTATCTTATCAAGAGCTTCAACAACGGCTTGGCGCGCCTCCAGAACTGTCATGCCTGCAAAACGACCGGCTTTGTTATTCATCTTGCCGTCAAGGTCGATTACACTGATAGACGGAAGGCCGTGCCTCTCACCCATCTCGAAGTCGTCAAAGCTGTGGGCTGGTGTAACCTTAACCACGCCTGTGCCAAAGCTTGGATCAACTAGCTCGTCTGCAATAACCTTAACTTTGAACGGACCGTTAACGCCCTCAATTGTCAATTCTTTGCCAATAAATTGCTTGTAGCGCTCATCGTCTGGATGAACTGCCACGCCGGTGTCACCAAACTTGGTTTCTGGCCGAGTTGTCGCAAGAGTAAATGGACCATATTTCATGTAGTAAAGTGGCGTTGTACGATCTTCGTACAAAACCTCAATATCTGCAAAGCCGGTTTGATGCTTTGTGCAATAGTTGACCAGCCGCTTACCTCTGTAAATTAGACCCTCATCCCACATCTTTTGAAATGTTTGGTACGCCGTATCTATGACTTTGTCATCAAGCGTGAAGGTCAAGTTGTCCCAATCAAGGCTGGCGCCGAGTTGACGTAGCTGAACATCCATATTACCTCGGTGCGCAGCAACAAAATCCCAGACCATGTTGTATAGTTTTTCGCGTGGATAATCGAAGCGCGACTTCCCTTCCCGCTCTAGCTGTCGTTCAAAAACGACCCAGGTTTCAAAGCCGGCATGGTCAGCGCCTGGCAAAAATACAGTCGGCTCCCCCTTCAGGCGGTGATAACGTACGGCAACGTCCTCAATTGCCACCGTTAAGGCATGTCCAGCGTGTAGGTTCCCG
This sequence comes from Candidatus Saccharimonadota bacterium, assembly GCA_016880595.1. Classification (GTDB taxonomy): domain Bacteria; phylum Patescibacteriota; class Saccharimonadia; order Saccharimonadales; family EFPC-124; genus EFPC-124. The sequence continues at coordinate 3,972 of JAEHDC010000033.1, read as the reverse complement.
TTGGCGTTTGGCGGCGGTAACGCAATACTAAAATGTTGCTTCGCATTCTTCCCTTTTGTTGCAGAAAAGGCTTTTGCCGACTCCCAAAGTTGATAAATTTTCGGCTCATAAGCCTGTGGTTCGTAGGATTTTGATAATTTCATAAAAAACTTCTTTCACACGAAAACGCAAATAAATCTGGATTTTCTCCAGTACATAATATCACATAAAACTCTCTACTCACAGGCTGTTATATCTGTGCAAGTAAAAGGTAGCATTTCTTGCCTAAAAGTTCAAGTTTTTTGGTATATAAAGTTTTCCACAGTAAAACGCTAGTGATTGTTGAGCAAAAGTGTGGTATAAATAACTAAAAGGGGGAGTATTATGGCATCCGCAAAAAGTAAAAAACCATCTGTTGATAAGAGTGGATCTAATCCAAAAGGCAAGATGAGTTGGAAGCGCCTTTTTGTTATTTCGTCAGTAGTTTTGAACGTTGCTTTTATTGTTTTATTAATTACAATGATAACAACAAATGCGCTAGACGCACTGTTTATAAGAGAGGGATTGAGCCGTTACTGTTCAACGGCCGATGATTGGCTGTTTGCAAACAATTCAGAAAAGCTCATAGCATTCCGTAATTACACTTGCGGCATGGGCAATGCGCAAACTTATTTTGAAAGTGGGTTTAGCAATTATCTACAATCTATTGGGATTGAGGAGTAACGCTAGCCATTGCCAAGCTTGGTTGAACCTCTAGTGTGTAGGGGTCGCTTGGTTTTTCAAGCTTGCTGCGATAGTAGGCGAGTGTAGCAACCATGGCCGCATTATCCGTACACATCAAGGGTGAAGTGTAGGTAATTTGAATTGGTAGGCGTTTTTGCAATTGCTCGCGTAACTCCTGATTAGCAGCAGCGCCACCGGCGATTACTACAGAAGCAGGGGAGTATTCAGTAAAAGCGACGGCAGTTTTGTCTACCAAAGTTTCTACGGCTGCGTGTTGGAATGAGGCTGCAATATCATTGCATTGAGCTGGCGTGAGAAGCGCTGCAAGACGCGGAGAAGGGAAGTCGTGAGGTTTATTACAAAGCGCTTGTGTTTGGCGCAGCACGGCGGTTTTAAGGCCAGAGAAACTAAAATCGTACTTGCCCTGCATCCGCGCCTTTGGAAACTTAAAGGCTTGCGGATTGCCGTTTGCAGCGGCTTTGGAAATGCTTGGGCCACCAGGGTAGGGGAGGCCGAGTAGGCGGGCAACCTTGTCGAATGCTTCACCAACTGCGTCATCTTGAGTTTGGCCAAGCAACGCAAAGTCGCCGTGATTTTTAAATAATACCAATTGTGTGTGTAATCCGCTGACAATCAGAGCTAGCATTGGAAATTTTGGCTGTGGCTCAACTAAAAAGTTGGCGTAAACGTGCGCTTCTACGTGGTGTATTTTGTACAGCGGTTTATTTTTGACAATGGCTAAAGCGCGCGCTGTAGTGGCGCCAATTAGGAGTGAGCCAACTAGACCTGGAGCGTAGGTGACGGCAATTGCATCAATTTTATTCCAGTTTAGTTTTGCATCTGTTAATGCACGCTGAATAATTGGCAGAATTGCTTCAATGTGACTGCGCGCTGCAATCTCCGGAATAACTCCACCATACACTGCATGTATGTCGATTTGCGATTCAACAACATTGCTTAGAACTTCGCGACCATCGCGAACTATTGCCGCTGATGTTTCGTCGCAACTACTTTCGATTCCAAGGATAATCATTAGAGGTAGTGTACGATAAAATGGTAATTTGAGCAAATTGGTTTACGCAAATATGATATCGCGCCAATTATCCCATGCGAGCCGGCGCTTATCTGTAATTTGCCTGTTGTGTGGGCGGTCATACAGAATATGCTCCCATGTTGGCGTAGCGAGGCCGCTGATTTTTGGCTTGTCGTCAATTAGCAGGTCGCCGCGAACGAGCGTTTTGTCGCGCGTCATAATGATGCGGTCTACAGCTTCTTTGCCAAAGTGTTTTTCAATCCATTGGTACTTTTCTGTTATGCAATTTTTATATTCTCTAAAATGCGAGCTGCAAAAACGCACGTCATGCCCTGCATCCAGCAACTCCCTAACGGCCTCAATGCCGCCAGAAATTGGCGGAAGATTTTTTACAAAGTTTTTGCCGTCACAAATTTTTTGAATTTTATCGAGGAGATGGTCAGGATAATCTTCTGCAAGATGAAAACCGCGGCGCTTATCTAGCGGTATAAAGAACTCGTCGGGGTAGGTTTTTTGCCAGAGGCTTAAAAAAGCTGCATCAAAGTCGGCAAGCGTATTGTCCATATCTACCAAAATAATCATGCCAAAAGTATATCATTTTTAGTTTATTTTTGCGGAAATAATTTATAATTAAGTAAGAAAAATTTAGTCGAGGTATCCTATGGAAGCAGAAAAGAAGTTTAGTTGGGGCGACGTGCTTGTTATTTTTTGTGTAGTATTGGCTACGGCTGCGATTGTTGGTGGATTGGTGTATTACTTTACAAATCGACAGGCGCAGAGCGATAAGTCTGCGGCCAACAGTCAAATTCAAAGCCTGCAAGAGCAGGTTGATAGCTTGAAGTCAGAACAAGCTACTGCTGTCGATAATTCAAGCTGGAAAACTTATACAAATGCCAGTTATGGCTTTTCTTTTAAATATCCTTCGGATTGGACGGTCGCAGAAAATGCCGTAAGTTACGGTGATGCCCGGAGTTACGAAATATCGTTTGCGAGCGCCGGCGCCAATACCGGATACAGCGCAGAAGTTTACAATATGAATGGGCAAACTGCCAATGCTTTTGTAAATAGCTACTTTAGTCAGATAGAGGCTGGACCGTCGAGCATTCAAGATGTCACAATTAATGATAATCAGGTTGTTAAATTTGTTATGCTGCTCGGCTGCGGCAGTGGTAGCGGAAGCACAAACTTTTTGTTTAGTAGCGGCAGCATTGGCGTGGCGCTAAGCAATAGTGCTAGCTCGAGCACCTCAGATACCAGCACTTTGCAGGCTATGGCGAATACTTTTGAATTTAATTAGTTTGTATTTATTGGAGTTGATTTGGGGCAGATGCTTCTGCAAAAGAGGTGAGCTAGGTAGTTTATGCTCTTAAAAAAGACGGCATTACGTCTTTCTTTTGGGCGCGACTAGACCGGCGGAGCGGTACGAAGAGGCATATGGTCAAGTAATGCTTTGTTTGCATAAAAGTTTTTATGGTATGTTATTTCGAATTTACGTTTTGTTTATAAGCATAATCGGTTATAATAAATCACAATCTTTAACTAATTGAGGGACAATATGACTCGTTTACCGATACTGGGTGGAGATACTGGCGCTTGGGGCAGTATACTCAACGACTACCTGCTGACTTCTCACAATGCAGACGGCACCATAAAAAGCAGCGCAATCTGGCAGACTGGCACTAGTCAAACATATAATCCTATCGCTTATGGAGCAAAGCTTGATGCGGTACGAGCAGATTCGATCACATGCTCCAGTAGTTCGCCGATAGTTCGAGCAGAAGGTTCCAATTTTACATCAGATGACGTAGGTAAACTAGCGGTAGTGTATACCGATAGCTCTGTTGGAGTCTTTACGACTATCGCCAGCGTTCAGTCGAGTACGCAAGTCACGCTTGCGGCAAATGCCGGCAAAACGCTTAGTGGCACCGTTTACTGTCATATGATTTATGGTACAGACGATAGCGCAGCAATACAGACGGCGCTTGATGCAGCAGCCGCAGACCAGAACGTAGTATTGGCTAATGGTGCAAATACTCCTCTTGGCCTGGGCAATCCGGTAGTTGATGTGCCTGCGCCTAACCAAGGTGGGGTAATTATTGGTAGCGCCATAACTGTCAAGCTCCCTTCTTCCCGAACACCAACTCTCGAAACCTCGCAGGCTGTCTTAGCGTCTGTGCGTAGCTTCTTGGTGACATCTTTAGTGCCGTGTGGATACGGTCATTGTTGTAGTAGTCAAT
>JAEHDC010000032.1 GCA_016880595.1 Candidatus Saccharimonadota bacterium | reverse complement strand
GGTTATCCGGATGGAGGCAATTTTAAGAAGTTTTGGCCAGCAAATATGCAAGTTGTGGGCAAGGACATCTTGCGTTTCCATGCGGCAATTTGGCCGGCGATTTTGATTGCCTTAAATATTCCGCTACCAAAAACTTTGTTAGTTCACGGCCATGTGCTTTCTGGCGGTCACAAAATGGGTAAGAGCCTTGGTAACGTTGTTGACCCAATGGAGATTATTAAAAATTATGGTGTGGATGCTTTTAGATATTACTTTTTGCGTCACATCCCAACGCAGGATGACGGTGATTTTACTTGGGAAAAATTCGAAAACGCTTATAACAATGAGCTTGGCAACGAGCTGGGCAACTTGGTGCAACGCGTGGCTAGTATGGTTACGCGCTACCAAAATGGTGTAATTGGAGAAATCCCACGGCCAGAACACGACAACGGCGCTTTTCGGGATGAAATTAGGCTATTGCATTTGGACCGTGCGCTAGAAAATATTTGGCAGTCCGTTAAACATCTCAACATATATTTGGAAGAAGTTAGGCCTTGGGAAATTGCCAAGAAACCAGAGGAAGCTGACCATTTGCAAGAAGTTTTGGCATATGCGGCCAGTAGCTTGATGCAAATTGCCGATCTGTTGTGGCCGTTTTTGCCAAATGCTGCCGAGGCTATCAAGCACATTTTTGACGATGGCAAAATCAGTGCCTACAGCGGCGTTCTGTTCCCGAAGATTTACAAGCACACAGTAGATCCACGCACCGTTGTGCGCAAACCAACGGAGCCAGCGCCGCAAAAGTAATGGAAATTTTTGACTCGCATTGCCATATTCATGAGGCCGAGGTAGCCTTATTTGGCGATGAGCCGGAGCATATGTGGTCGCGCGCTCAAGATCCTGACCCAAAAGTTATGCTCGAGCGCGCCAAAGCACAAGCTGTAACACGGATTTTGTGCGTTGGTACAACTGCGGCTGATAGTCAGCGCGCTGTAAATTTTGCGCAAAAATATGGCCAGTGTTGGGCGGCGGTTGGTCTTCATCCGCACGAAGCAAAAGACGCAAATGCGGCTCTACCTCTGTTAAAGTTACTTGCTGCCCAGCCAAAAGTTGTGGCAATTGGCGAGATTGGCTTGGATTATTTTTACGCGCATTCTACAAAAGAGCAGCAAATTGCCGCACTGCACGATCAAATTCAGTTGGCGTTAGAGTGCAATTTGCCAATTAGCTTCCACGTTCGCGAGGCTTTTGATGATTTTTGGCCAGTGTTTGATAGCTACCAAAATGTGCGCGGTGTTTTGCACAGTTTTACGGATTCGCCAAAAAATTATGAGAAAGCCTTGGAACGCGGCCTTTTGATTGGCTTAAACGGCATTGTGACATTTACAAAAAATGACTGGCAATTGCAACTGGCTAAGGAGTTGCCGTTGCAAAAAATACTACTTGAAACAGACGCGCCCTACTTGACGCCGCGGTCTATTCGTGGTACTATAAACGAGCCAGCGAATGTGAGGTTGGTAGCGGAATTTTTAGCGGATCTTAGAAATGATTCGCTGCAAAACATCGCTCGCCATACCACGCAAAACGCAAACAAGCTTTTTGGCTTGGGGTAATCTGCACTTTTTATCTTTGCTTGCCAGAACATAAGCCAATTTAATTGTGCAAAAAATAAACACCCTAAAATCAAATACTCAAATTTAAGAGGCGCGAGTTTATGAATAACCAGGAATCCATTTACCATTTTCCAGATATGCATGTCACTGATCCTGTTGATTTTTTTGCCGAGGCTAAAGGCGTTCCTCATGACGTTGCCGAGAGAGAAGTAGCTTGGCAACAAGCAATTACCCCCGAACCAAACAACTTAAATACAACTTACGAACAACAATTTTCGGGTTACAACGGTGACCAAGAGGCGCAGGTGGCGCGCACTGCTGCTATGGCGGCTTTTTCTCGTACCGAACCTGTGGCTCAATCTGTTGAGGTGCAAGAAGTTCAAGCCACACCAGAGCAAATTATGCGCACTGTTGGCGCCAATCTTGTGGTTTTGCGCAATAACGTTCTTGACGCGGGAAGGGAAGAACATGTCGTTTTTTAACAAAATTGCCACGTTAATTACTGGCGATCCAATTGCTGATACGCCAAGGCGTCGTTCAAAATATACTCGTCGTGACTTAATTAGGATGGAGTCTAAAATCGGCGGTCAGCTTTTTGGCCCGGTGCCAAAAGGTCGCAGACGCGAATTTTTCTGCTTAGATGATAGCACTTGGGTTTGGCACGAAGAGTGGACGGATGTCACAACTCGCAAAAAAATGAGCTCAACCATAAGATATGAAGTCCACAATAACGGCGTTTTAAAAATTCAAGAGGGTCAACCGTATACTTTTGTTGAAGGCCAGGAACTGAACAACCTCGTTTGGGCAATGCACATGTACTACGAAGAAGTTGCGCGCCAAATCTACGGCTACAACCCAGCCACCGGTATGCCTTTGGCAATTGGCGTAAATGCCTAATTCGCGATAACATAAGTGTATGGATTCAATCTATTTAGATTATGCCGCTGCGACACCGCTTGATGCAAGCGTTTTGCAAGCTATGGAGCCGTATTTTACAGAGCTGTTTTACAATCCGTCCAGCTCTTATTTGGCTGCCAAAAAAGTTCGCCAAGATGTTGAAGAAGCTCGCGCGCGCGTGGCGCACTGGTTGGGCGCAAAGCCTGGTGAGGTCATTTTTACGGCTGGCGCAACAGAGTCTATAAGTTTAGCAATAAACGGCGTTATGCGCAATTATCCAAAGTGCGAGGTGCTGGCGTTGGCAATTGAGCACGATGCGGTTTTGGCCACAACCAAACAGTACAACCACGCGCTAATTCCAGTAAAACCAGATGGCGCGCTAGATGTAGACGCTTTTAAAAAAATGTTGACAGATAAGACGGTTTTGGTGAGTGTTGGTTATGCAAATAACGAAATCGGCACAATCCAAAATCTCAAAGACATTGCAACAATCTTGCAAGAAGCGCGTCGTCTGCGTCAGCTAAAAAATATTAATCTACCTCTGTATTTGCATACTGATGCCAGTCAAGCATATTATTTGGATCTGCACGTCAGCCGTTTGGGTGTGGATTTGCTGACGCTTAACGGCGCCAAAATGTACGGCCCAAAACAAACCGGAGTTTTATTTGTAAAAACAGGGTTAGAATTGGCGCCTCTGCATATTGGCGGCGGGCAGGAGCGCGGGTTACGTTCTGGAACGGAGAACGTTGCTGGCTGCATTGGCCTGGCTACGGCGCTGGATATTTGCCAGACAAATCGCAAAGAAGAGATTGTTCATCTCAATATTTTGCGCCAGGAACTGGAGCGCCGAATTTTGCAAGCCTTGCCGCAAATCCAGGTTAACGGCAGTCAAAAAAAGCGTCTGCCCAGCATTTTACACCTTAGCTGGCCAAACATTGATGGCGAGCGTTTGCTGATGCTACTAGATGAACGCGGCGTTATGGCTAGCACTGGTGCAGCTTGTGCAGCTAATAAAGACACAAAGTCGCAAGTTCTGCAAGCAATCGGCCTTGACCAAAGTTTAGCTCAAGGCAGTTTGCGCTTGAGTCTTGGTCGCCCAACTACTCCCAGCCAAATCCAAGATGCTTCCACTAGAATTATTCAGGCGGTAAAAGAATGTTAAAATTTCTAAGCTTTATTATTGGCATTTGTTTATTGGTAATTGGGGTTATTTGGAGTATCCAAACTTATTTATCCCCAGATGATTTAAGCTCCTGTGCCGAGCCAGATCCTTTAAGCGCAAAATGCGCGCCAGCTGACGCGATTGTAGCAATCAGCGGTGGCGACACGGCGGCTCGCACTCAAGAAGCTATTGATTTGTACGAAGCAGGCTGGGCGCCGATAATTGTTTTTTCTGGTGCGGCTCTGGATGAAGACAGCCCATCCAATGCCGCAGTCATGCGCAAACAGGCCCTGGCGGCCGGCGTGCCAGATAGCGCAATTATTATTGAGGAAGATGCCATGGACACCGCGCAAAATGCTATTAAAACCGCCAGGATTTTAACAGATGCGAACCGCATAATTTTGGTTACCTCGCCGTATCACCAGCGCCGCGCCTACATTGAGTTTAAAGCCGTTTTTGGCGATGACGTAACCATCCTTAACCATCCAACCATCAATGACCGCCAATGGACATCGGCTTGGTTTTTGACACCAAACGGTTGGTGGCTGGCGCTGTCCGAAATGGTAAAATCGGTGGTAACTTCTTTATGACAAGGGTTTACGTAGGCATGAGCGGCGGCGTAGACAGCAGCGTATCCGCCGCACTTTTAAAGCAACAAGGCCATGACGTTACTGGCGTGTATATGAAAAACTGGACGCAAGACTTGCCAGGAATGAAATGCCCATGGGCAGGAGATTTGGCTGATGCCAAACGTGTGGCCGTACAACTTGGAATCCCGTTTAAAGTTTTTGACTTTCAGACCGAGTACAAGCAAAAGGTTGTGGATTACATGATTGCCGAATATCAGGCTGGCCGCACGCCAAATCCAGATGTAATGTGCAATCAAGAGGTAAAGTTTAAGGTGTTCCTGGATGCGGCTTTAGCTGACGGCGCGGAGAAAATTGCAACAGGGCATTATGCGCAGGTTGGAGTTTTTGAAGGCGTTTCGGCATTGTTGACCGCTGTCGATGCAGCTAAAGATCAAACATACTTTTTATACCGTATAACAGAGGCGGCGCTGGCCAAAACTATTTTTCCGCTGGGCGGTTTGACCAAGCCGGAAGTTCGGCAAAAAGCTGCCGCACTTGGTTTGGCAACGGCTGTCAAAAAGGATTCGCAAGGTATTTGCTTTGTTGGCAAAGTTGGTATAAAGGATTTTTTGCAGCAATATGTGCATGCCAAGCCTGGCGACGTTGTGGACAAGAAAACTAACAAAATCCTTGGTCAGCACGATGGTGCCATTTTTTACACATTTGGTCAGCGCCATGGTTTGGGCGTTGGCGGCGGTTTGCCGTACTATGTGGTTGGCAAAGATATGGCCAAAAATATTGTTTATGTTACTACAAACCTGAACGATGAAAACCTCTGGCGTGATGAGCTAGAGCTGGCGCATCTGCATTGGATAAATGGCGCGCCGCAGCCAGGCGTAACTTACCAAGTGCGGATGCGTTATCGCGCACCGCTAATAAAATGCAAAATTACCAAAATCTCAGAGAGCGGCTTGAGATTAAAGTTAGAAGATCCAGAACGCGCCATTACCCCTGGACAATCCGCTGTAATTTACGATGGTAACCGCGTTGCTGGCGGCGGAATTGTAGTTTAGTAGCTAGTTTTTGCTGGCAGCATCTTGTATAATTGGGCGGTTAGGAGCTGATATGGGTGATTTAAAATATAATTTCCAGTTTTGTCAAAAGCTTGTGCTATTTTCGCAAGACTGGAGCAAGGTCTTTTTGGCCAAGCGCCGTGGCGAGGCAGATTATGACCAAACCTACTCGTTTATTTGCGGCAAGCTTGAAACTACCGACGACTCAATTATTACTGGCCTCAAAAGAGAAAAGGATGAAGAAGTCGGCGCTGATTTTAAAGTGCGCGTTTACCCGGCGGCAACAAAAAATATTTTGTATATCAAAAACTCCGGCGATTCCATGATTCTGCCGCATTACATTGCGCAGTATGTTGGCGGCAAGGTTGTTTTAAACGAGGAAGAATATTGTGATTACATCTGGGCGCCAGTAAAGGGGCTGTCAGATTTAGAGCCAAAAGTTGAGACAATTCCAGATTGCGTTGCCTGGGCTTTAAAGCTAAAAGATTTTGTTGCGGCCGAGGACTTTATAGAGATTTAGACTTTGTATTTGGCACTTTTGCCAAAACTTGTTATAGTAATAAACATAAGCAGTAATTAACAAGGAGAATTTATGGACGAAGGTACACAGCAGCCGACTGGTGAGCCTACAACTCAACCTCAGGGGACAAGCGAGCAACCGCAACAACCTCAGTCACAGCAGCCAACTCCGCCACAAACAGGCGGGCAAGAAGAAGGTGGCCAGGCAACAGGACAATGGGGCGAAGCTCCGGCTACTCCACCTGTTCCGACCGAAGAGCCAACTCCGCAAACTGGTGAGCCAACTCCAACGCCAACTCCCAGCGAACAATCTGGAGGTGAGCAGCCTCAAGAAGGTGCAGATCAGCCAAAAACAAATTGGTAAAAATAAAAAGAACCGGCCGCAATGGCCGGTTTTATTACTGTGCAACTAGCGCTGCTTTTATGCGCCTGACTCCGGCGCTGCTAGCTTCTTCTTTTTTAATCTTGAACTTTTTGTTACCTTCAGCTAGCTGACCGGTATGTTCAACGTGCGGGCCGCCGCAGATTTCGCGGCTAAAGTATTCGCCGTTTGGATCGCCAACTGTGTAGACTTTTACCATTTCGCCGTATTTGTCGCCAAAAGCGCCAATTGCGCCACTGGCAAAAGCTTGTTTGGTATTTTCTTCGCGCCAGGTGACTGGTAAATCCTTGGCAATTTGCTGGTTTACTAAGTCCTCGACTTTTTTGATTTCTTCCGGCGTTACTTTTTGTGGATGGCTAAAGTCAAAGCGAATTCGCTCGGCATTGATATTGCTGCCGCGCTGCGTAACGTGATTACCCAAAACCTGTCTTAGTGCTGCTTGCAACAGATGGGTCGCGGTGTGATATTTGGTGGTGATTTCGGAATGGTCGGCCAGGCCGCCTTTAAAATCGCCAGCGCTGGCGGTGCGACTGCGGTTGCGCTGAGTTTGCATTTGATCTTCAAATTCTTGTTGCCAGTTTTCTGGTACCTCGATATTTTGCTCATAAGCTTCTTCAACGCTAAGTTCGGCCGGAAAGCCGTAGGTGTCATAAAGCTTGAAGATAATTTCGCCAGTGAGCTTGTCGTCAGCGGTAAGCTTTTTAAATTCGCGAACGCCTTGGCGCAGAGTTTTCCTAAAGATTTTTTCCTCGCGAGCCAAAACATCAACAACCTGCTGGCGCCGCTCGGCTACTTCTGGGTAATCGTTCTGGTAGAGGCTTACTATTACCGGAATGATTTCTTCGCAAAAATTTTGTTCTACGCCAAGGTCAAAAGCAAAGCGAATGGCGCGGCGCATTAGGCGACGCATGGCGTAGCCTTCGCCTTTGTTGCTTGGGGTGACGCCGTCGACAGCTAGGAATGTGGCGCCGCGGAGGTGGTCGGCAATAACGCGCATGGCATTGGTGTTGGATTCGTAATTTTTGCCGCTGAGTTGTTGAAGTTTTTCAACGATTGGCCAGAGTAAGCTGACTTTAAAGATGTCTGGGCTGTTAAGAGCAGCCGCGGCAATGCGCTCCAGACCGGAGCCATGGTCGACGTTTTGCTTTGGCAGCTTGGCAAAGCCATCTTTTGTGCGCACGTATTCCATAAAAACGTTGTTGCCAATTTCCATAAAGCGGCCGCAGTCGCAGTTTGGGTGGCAACGGGAGCCATATTTTTTAACTTCTTCCGGCGTGTGCGGCGAGTCGTCGAAGCGATAAAACATTTCGCTGTCTGGGCCGCCAGGCTCACCGACGGGCATGTCGGCCATTTTGCCACCTCGGCACCACCAGTTCTTGCTGGCATCGTAGTAAAAGATGCGTTCGCCTTCTTTTATGCCATGCTGGTAGCCGGCTTGCTCGTTGCCGATGTCGGCAATTTTGGCGTTAATGCCGCGCTCGGCAAATAGTTTTTGCCAAAGCCCCACGCTTTGCTCGTCTTTAGGAATACCAAACTCCGGCGCGCCAATAAAACAGGTGACGTAAATTTTTTGCGGATCGAGCTTTACAACGTCAAGCAAAAATTCGCCCATCCACGGCAGTTGCTCGTTTTTAAAATAATCGCCCAGGCTCCAGTTCCCAAGCATTTCAAAAAAAGTGGTATGACGATTGTCTCCAACATCCTCAATATCCTGGGCGCGGACGCATGGCTGGCTATCTGTTAAACGGTTTCCGCTTGGATGCTCCTGCCCTAAAAGATATGGTAAAATTGGTTGCATTCCAGAGCCGGTGAATAAAGTTGTGGGGTCGTTTTGCGGCACTAAAAGCGCGCGCGGCACGATTGCATGGCCACGGTTTTTAAAAAAATCAAGATAAGCTTTGCGTATTTGTTGGGCGTTCATAACAGATGTAATTATACCTAATTTTGATTAATAGCTCAACTACTAGTTTGATGGGTGGGCGCTGCAAAATTTTCTGCAGCGCCCAAGGGTTATGGCTTTACCATGGCCTGCACTGCCGGCTCCCACAGGGCGCGCCTTCTATTTGCATAAAGTAAACCTGGGAGATGATTTAACCTTATAACGGTTTCCATTATGCCTTTGCCCGTTACGCTATATGAAGCCGTCGGTGAGACGGTGTGGCCGCTTAAAGTTATTAAGCGGTGCCATGCTTCGGGTGTCATTCCTTCGCCAAAAAGCCTAGATTCCACACTTGCGTAAAGCGTTTCCTTGTTAGCTAGTCGTACGCTGTTAAACAGCGATGCTGCCGCCGAACGCTCGATCCCAAGTTCTTTAGCGATATCGTTCAATCTAGAAATGCACAAGAATTGCCTAACAAAGCCTTTAGTTAGACATGCGCTTAAGCCGCTGTCGAGCGAGCACTGGTCTATTGCTGTTAGTGGTACTAAGATAAGGTCGGCCATCGAGCAGCTTGGGAGTGCAATCCTAAAAACTGGCAACTCGCCGGAAGCAATTTTAAAAACGTATTCCGGGCTTAGTTGGCAAACTTCAGATAGAGTGAGCAGGCTTTTGCCCGGCGCACTGGTGAGCTCGGTAAGCCATGGCCGGCTGTTGATATCACCGGTCCATGCTGAAGACAGGCTGTTTTCAATGTCCTCTAAGAATATGTCTTTTTGAGGATCGCTCTCAATACAATAGAAACTTATTATAGCTTGTAAGGCCTTGTTGTCTACTCGTAAGACTTTAGCAGCGGTCTCAAATGGCACGGTTCGCAACGTTTTCCCCTAGAATTAAAGAGCAATTGACCCTAAAAATATTCTAACAGAAATAGTTTTTTTTTGGTATGTATTGACATAATCATTATAAAGTGTTAGAATCTTTTAAGTTCGACCTTATCGGTCGCGAAATTTGACAACGTATGCAATTATTGATTTAGCTTGCAGCGTCTGGTTTTAAGAAGCTTATTGGATGGGCTTTTTAAATCCAGACGTTGCAATAAGGTGACGTCGCTATTCGCCAAAAGAGGCGGAGGGAGTGTTAAGAAATGAGTAAGTCACGCACCCGGATGTCCCGCACTGTCCCGGCTATCCCGGGTTCGGGCAATTTTACTGGGCGAGAGGTTGTCGTTCCGGCTTCTCCTGCTTCTCCTGCTGTTTTGGCAGGAAGACAGCGACCGAAGCCTGTGGCTCTTCCTGGCCAGTCTGCTCCATCGCCGCAAACGGTGATGGTTGCCGCCGAGGCGGCTGAGCTGGCTGCTGCAGCGCGTGCTGTTGCCGCAATGAGTGGTGGGGAGAAATACTCCTTGCGGGGAGAACTTCTCTTCAAGTACAAGGAAAATATGCCCAGTGGAATTAAGTCGGCACTTTGTAGGCGTCCGCAGGACGCGGATGTCGAGCAGCTAACGCTGGCGGGACACTTTGATGAGGCTCTTGCCCAGGCTTTTGCTTGGCGTGAGAGGTATATAGCTAGTGTGCTGGCTGCGCAGGCTGCCGAAGAAGCTCGCTTGAATCGCGATGTGGCAGAATCTAAAGTGGCTGCTGAAGCGGCTGCCGTTGCTGAAGAGCTGCGGCTTGCTGAAGCAATCGCTTGTTATTCGAAGACAGTTGATGCCCCGGTAACTGTTGGTGGCGTTGTTCTGCCGCCGGTCACGCAGACCGGTAAAGTGACGCACATCGCATCTCAAGAGCCATTTGTGTCTCCCAGGCAAAAAGCCTGGCGTGAGCGTCGTGGTCAGCAAGGAGACAGCGGGAAGCCGCCGCAGCTTCCGAAGTGGCTTTCTGCCGATTTGCGGCGAGAGCTTGAAGAAGCTCGCACCGGTGCACCTGCATCGGATGATGTTATCCAGGAGGCGCAAGCCCCTAAGGCTCCCAAAGCCAAGAGAACCGGTCCTAGTCCGGCTGAGCGGAAGCGCATTAACAAGCGCGCTAGTACACTCAGGTGTATGGTTGCCAAGCTCGGCGCTTTCAATAAATGGAATCTTCTCCAGGGCTACGGCCCTGAAGAGCAGGAGCTGTTCAATTTTGTCCTTGCAGAGGGGTTTGACCCCGCTGCGCAGGACTCTGATTGGCTTCGCGAAGTCATTAACTTCCTCGAGAAGATCCTCGAAGAAGTCGAAGCGGAAGTCACTCAGCTGCGAGCCGCCCAAAAGGCTGCCTGACGCTTAGTAGTTGGGGGTGAGTCGCACAGATTCATCCCCAACCCCAATTTTGCATACGTTGTCTCTCTAACCTGTAGCTTCATTTTAATATTAAGCCACGAGTTTGGGAAAAACTAAAAAATGCTGCGGCTTTTACTTGCTTATGCTATACTCTAAATAAGAATATGTTTAGCAAGTTCAAGCAGGTTTTGCCAAAATCTAGCGCGAGTGATCAGCACGTGCTGGCGCTTGATATTGGCACAGAATATGTTAAAGCCTTAATTGCCAAAGTTGATGGCGATGAGCTGCAAATTGTTGGCGTTGGGCGCGAGCACCAGGGGTTGAGCGACATGCACTCTGGCGCTATTTCTGATATTGGCGCGGTTGTGCGCAACTGCGAAGCCGCACTAAATGACGCCGAGCAGCAAGCTGGTTTTCAGGCAAAAAAGACTATAATTGGTATTGCCGGCGAGTTAGTTAAGGGTTTGACCAATACCATTCGCTATAAACGTCCGCATCCAGATGTGCCGTTGGATGTAAAAGAGATGGAATTTATCATAGAAAAGGTTCAAGAGCGTGCTCACATCCGCGCTCAAAAACAGATTGGCTGGGAAACTGGCAATACTGATGTTGAAATTAAGTTGGTTAACAGCGCCATTGTTAGTATCCATATTGATGGTTATAAAGTCAGCAACCCAATTGGTTTCCAGGGCAAAGACGTCTCCATTCAAATTTATACCGCGTTTGCGCCAATGGTGCATATTGGTGCGCTGGAACGCACAGCGCAGGAGCTAGATTTAGACCTTTTGGCAGTAGCGGCCGAGCCATTTGCGGTTAGCCGTAGTGTGCTCGGAGCAGATGCCAGTAGTAACTTTACAGCAATCTTGGTAGACATCGGCGGCGGCACAACAGACATCGCTGTGGTTAGTGACGGCGGTGTAGAAGGCACTAAAATGTTTGGTATTGGTGGGCGCAGTTTTACGCGGACAATTGCCACAGACATGGACTTGCAGTTTGATGACGCCGAAAAACTCAAAGTTAACATCGACCACGAAAACCTTAAAAAAGACGTGCGTGAACAAGTAAATAAGTCTTTAGACAAAACTTTGGACGTTTGGATAAATGGCGTTGAGCTGGCATTGAGCGAATTTGATGCCGTAGATCATTTGCCAAACCGTGTTTTACTTTGCGGCGGCGGTTCAAGCTTGCACAAAATAACAGAGGTGCTACAAACCGACAGTTGGTACAAAAGCTTGCCGTTTACGCGCAAGCCAACCGTGCAACTCATTCATCCATCCGAAGTTGCCGGAGTAGTTGACATGACGGGCTTGGCGAGCGATCATACTTACATAACTGCCATGGGTCTGCTGCGCGTTGGTTGCGATACCATGGTCGGCGGATCAGACAAAGACAAGTTACGAGATAAATTTAACCGCATTTTAAGTAGCTAACATGAACAAAGACGTAATTTACATAGACACCGAAGACGACATAACCGCAATAATTGCCAAGGTCAAGGCGGCTGGCAGCAAAATTGTGGCTTTAGTGCCGCCAAAAAGAGTTGGTGTCTTGCAGAGTGTAGTTAACCTTAAGCTGCTAAACAAAGCAGCTACTAACGCAGAAAAACGCATTGTTTTAATCACCAGCGATCAATCCTTGACTTCCTTGGCGGCTAGCCTAGAAGTGCCAGTTGCCAAAAACTTGCAAAGCCGGCCAGAAGTCCCTATGGTTTCTGCACCAAAAACTGACGCAGAAGAAGTTATTGAAGGTGCTGATTTGCCAGTGGGCGATCTGGATAAAGCTTTAGGTTCGCAACAAGCAGACAAATCTATTGCCGAGGAAATGAGCGAAGATTTAGAAATTGCTGATGCGCCAAAAGCTGCTGACATCGCCCGCGAAACTCTTAAAAAGTCAACCAGAGGATCAGAGGCTCCAAGCTCGCCAAGGAGCTATGCCGCAGCTGCCGGTGGTAGCCAAAAAAATAAAGGTAAATTTAAAGTCCCAAACTTTTCTAAGTTCCGCAAGCAAATTTTTATTTTTGGCGGTTTGGGCATAATTGCTATTGTGGCTTTAGTTTGGGCCTTGGTTTATGCGCCGCACGCTTCTATAAAAATTGAGGCCGAAACCTCATCTCTTAGCATCGACAAATCCTTGACGCTTGACCCAGAAGCGGCCTCATCTGACACCGCAAAACTTGCTCTAAAGCCAGAAGTCCAGCAGCTTGTCAAATCTACAGCTACCACCTTTACGGCAACTGGCACCAAAGATATTGGAGACAAAGCCAGCGGCAGCATAGCCATAACAAACTGCGACAGCTCTGGTTCATTTACAATTCCAGCCGGTACCACATTTACCTCTTCTAGTGGCTATAAATTTACCAGTAATGCCGCGGTAACAGTACCGGGTTATAGCAGCTCAACCGCCTCAGCCTGTAATAATAATCCAACGCAAAATGCTGGCAAAGCCAATGTTGCGGTGACGGCTTCCGAAATCGGCGATGAATACAACATCTCGGCCACCAGCTTTACGGTTAATTTATCTGTGGTCGTAACCGCTACTAGCTCGTCAGCAATGAGCGGCGGCAGTCACAAGACAGCGACCGTTGTTTCCCAGAACGATGTTGACACGGCCGAAGAAAAGCTTACTGCGCCAGACGAAACTGAGGCCAAAGCCGAACTCAAAGAGCAGTTTAGCAGCGATTATATAATTATTGAAGAAAGTTTTACTGCGGTTGAGGGCGATCCAGCTGTCTCACCGGCGGTTGGTGAAGCTGCCACAGAAGGCAAAATTACTGTTGAGACAACCTATACTTACGTGGCAATTTCTAAAACAGACTCCAAAGCTATCTTAACAGACGCTGTTAATGCTAAGTTGGCAGAAACTTCAGACCAGCAGATGTATAGTTTGGGCGAAGACGACATCAGTTTCCAGAATTTTAAAGCTTTGAGCGATGGCACATATGAAACGCGAATGCTGACCACGGCGTATATTGGTCCAAAAATTGACACTGAATCACTAAAGGAGCAGCTGGTTGGGAAACGTTACGGCGAGATTCAATCAATAATTACACAAATTCAGGGCGTTAAAAATGTAGAGGTCAACTTTTCGCCATTTTGGGTCAACACTGCGCCGAGCGCTGACAAAATTGATATAAGCTTTACGGTAAACAATGAGGAATAAAGATGTCTACCTGGCACTGGATGTTGGCATGGTGCGCGTTGGAGTGGCGCTGGCAGATTCTGTGGCGATGATTGCGCATCCGCTAGCCACTGTTTCGGCTGACGAAAACGGCATTGACCAAATTCAGATTTTTTTACGTGACTATGAGATAACAGAGGTGGTTATTGGGCGGCCACGTAACCAGTCTGGCGAAACCACAGCTCAAACAATTGCAGTTGAAGAATTTGTACAAAAAAACCTTGGTGGTTTGGTTCAAAAAATAAGTTGGCAAGATGAGTCTGTTACTTCTGTAATAGCCGAAGAACGTTTAAAATCTCGAAAGAAAAATTACTCCAAGGCAGACATAGATGCCGAGGCAGCAACTATAATATTACAAGATTATTTAGAGGAGTTGCGCAGTGGACAGCATCTTACCGCAGCCGCAAAAACCGGCTAAAGAAGAGCACAAATCATCACCAAAGTTTAGCTTGGACTTGCCACCTGAGCCAGCTCAGGGTAAGCCTAAAAAAAGCCGTCGCGCTCTGTGGATTGTGATTTTAGCGGTTTTTTTGGTAATTATAACGTTTTGTATTGGTGCAGTTTTATGGTATAACAGTGCGCTAAAACCATATTCTGACGATACAACTCAGATAGAAATTGATGTTGCAACCGGATCTTCTCCTAGCGAGGTGGCTGATGAGCTGGCGCAAAACCATCTTATAAAAAGCAGTTTGGCTATGAAGGTTTATATGAAGTTTAGTGGCAAGAGCTCGGTTCAGGCCGGAACATATTTTTTCTCTGCTAGCCAGCCGGTTTCAGAAATAGTAACGTGGCTCAACGAGGGCTTAACGCAGCAGCGTAAAATTACAATTTTGCCTGGTCTAACTATTAAGGAGATTCGTCAAGAATTTATTGATTATGGTTTTTCGGCGGATGCAGTTGATGAAGCGCTAAACAAGACTTACGACCATCCGCTGTTGGCCGAAAAGCCAGCTAGCGCCAATCTGGAAGGCTATATCTACCCAGAGACGTATTATGTTGAAGCTTCGGCAACGCCAGAAGATGTAATTTTGACTACTTTTGATGAATTTGAAAGTTTAATAGAAGAAAATAATTTGCGCCAACAGCTTGCTGACCGCGGATTTAATTTGTATCAAGGTATAACTTTGGCTTCAATTGTTGTTAAAGAAGCTTCGGACACACAAGATCAATATCAAGTTGCCCAGGTTTTTGAAACGCGGCTGGCGCAAAATATGGTACTTGGCTCGGACGTAACCTATCAGTATGCAGCTGAACTCTTGGGCGTTGAGCCCTCAACAACCCTGGATTATCCTTATAACACCCGTATTTACAGTGGTTTGCCGCCCGGCCCAATTGCTAATTTTTATATTGCTACACTGGAGGCTGTGGCAAATCCAGCTAGTGGCAGCTATTTGTACTTTGTGGCTGGCGATGACGGAACAATCCATTATTCTAATACACTAGAGGAGCATGAGCAAAATATTGAGCTGTACTGTAAGGTGCTGTGCAGTGGGGCATAAAATGCTTTTTGTAAAATTGACACCAAAATCCTCCTCTTTTATAATTAAAGTAAGCTTACATCGGCCGCATTTTAATGTGCGGTAATAGGTGCAAAGCATTAAAATAGTTGCCAGG
Organism: Candidatus Saccharimonadota bacterium; assembly: GCA_016880595.1. Lineage (GTDB taxonomy): Bacteria > Patescibacteriota > Saccharimonadia > Saccharimonadales > EFPC-124 > EFPC-124. Next base: position 6,442 of record JAEHDC010000032.1, on the reverse strand, counting down.
AGATACGTATTAATATCATTCCACCACAGGGCTTGCCATCTAACAGCCAGCCAGATCTCAATAAGGGAGGCCAGGCCCTGACTGAAGTTGCCAATAAAAATGCTGGGCGAATTCGCAAAAAGCGCAAAAGTTTTAAGATGATGCTTTTTAGCTCGCCATTTGTGCTTGTTGTTGGAGTTGTTGGCTTGGTAACTTTTAGTCAAAAAGAACCAGTAGAAGATACGACATCGCAAGCATCTAGTTCTGTGCTTGACCCACAAACTACCTCTGTCGATCAAATTGCCGCGGCCAATGTTGCATCTAGCGTGGCACAGACCGTGGATATGTCTGTTCAGACAAGCGTTGAAAGCTTGGCTGTCTCTTTAAATGCTAAAACAGAGCTAGCGCAAACTGCTTCTACTTTTATTACAAAACCGCAAATTATCCAGCAGGATAGCGGTCAGCGTGGCATTATTTATTACCTAACGGTTACTGGCGATTCGGTCCCGACCATTGCTGCAAAATATGGTATATCTGAGGACAGCGTTCGCTGGTCAAACGGCATGGTGTCAGATAATATTGAGGCTGACAAAATTTTGCAACTCCCTGGCGTAACTGGCATTATATATACGGTTAAAGATGGAGATACGGCAGATTCACTAGCCAGCAAATACAAGGGTGACGCTGATTTGATCTTAAGTTATAACAATCTTGAGATTTCAGGTCTTTCTACTGGCCTGAAAATAGTTATTCCAGATGGGATATTGCCAGAAAATGAGCGTCCGGGTTACGTTGCGGTTTCATCGTCATACAGTAGTAGCGTCTCTTCCACGAGCACTGTCAGTACAAGCACCACAGGCAGCTACAGTGGTAATAATTATGCTTACGGCTATTGCACATATTACGCTTACAACCGTCGCGCTGAGCTTGGTAGTCCAATTGGCGGCAACTGGGGCAACGCTGCAACTTGGGCGATATACGCCGCAGCTGCTGGTTTCTCCGTAGATAAGAATCCGCGAGCCGGCGATGTCTTCCAGATTAGCGGTGGGCTGGGTCACGTTGGTGTTGTTGAGCGTGTTAATGATGACGGCAGCATTTATGTCTCTGAGATGAACTATGTTGGTTGGAATATTATATCTTATCGCACAATTTCAGCCTCGGCGCTTAGCTCGTATAATTTTATACATTAAAATACTGTATAATAAAAAAGATATCGAAACTCGCGAATTGGGAGGCGTCAGTTGAGCGGGCAGGTCCTATTGCGTCTTGCAAGAATTATGGTTGACCCGAATGTCAATGAAGAAGAAAGGATGGATGCTGCTAATCAGCTCGCAGGAGTTATACGCGTATTGTTTGGCGCATCGAGTAGACTAATGATGTTTAGCGAGATGTGCAGGCAGCCGACTGACATCGGAAATATGCAGGATCTGACTGGCTTGGCGCAGTCAACGTTGTCTATCCAGCAACGGGCAATCCAAGGTGTAATAAACGTTAAGGCTACACCCGGTAGTGGGCTTAATAGGCGTACAAGCTTTAGCGTCCATCGTGAGGATGCCGCCCAAATTCTTGATGTAGTTCGTATTATTCTTGGCCTTGAAGAACAAGAATGAATTAAAAGGTGGGGTGCAGGCAAAATGTCTGCGCCCCACTGAGCACTTTGGAAGTGCTCGTTTATCTGTTATAATAAAATTAATGTTTGTAGATAAAGCAACTGTAAAAGTAAAGGCCGGCAATGGTGGTAATGGCGTGGTCAGTTTTAGGCACGAAAAATACATCGACAAAGGCGGTCCAGATGGTGGTGATGGCGGCCGTGGTGGCAGTGTAATTTTTGTTGTTAGCCAAAATGAAAATACTTTGGCTAGCTTTAGGCTTAGGCAAGAACTAGCAGCCGAAAACGGTACGCCCGGTTTTCATCGCCAGCAACGTGGCAAAAATGGCAATGATTTGCTTGTAAAAGTTCCGGCCGGAACTCAGGTTTTTGATGACCAGGAACTAATTGCCGATCTTACTGCGGAAGGTCAACAAGCTATTATAGCGCGCGGCGGCGATGGTGGTTTTGGTAACGCTCATTTTAAATCGTCAACTCGCCAAAGTCCGCAGGTTGCTGAAGTTGGAGAAAAGGGCGAGGAAAAGTTGCTAACACTTGAGCTCAAGCTTTTGGCTGACGTCGGTCTGGTTGGCTTTCCAAACGCTGGAAAATCCACGTTCTTATCTGTTGTTAGTAACGCTAAGCCGGAAATTGCCGATTATCCATTTACAACCCTGTCGCCAATTTTAGGTGTGGCTGATATTGATAATTCTAGCTTGCTAATTGCTGACATCCCGGGTCTAATAGAAGGCGCCAGTCAAGGCAAAGGCCTGGGCGATGAGTTTCTGCGTCACGTAGAACGCACTGCTGTACTTTTGCATTTAATTGACATTTATGATGATGACGTTGCAAAATCGTTTAAAACGATCAACGCCGAGTTGGCAGCACACAGCAAAAGCCTGGCGAGCCGACCGCAAATTGTAGCCCTAACAAAGGTTGAGGGCTTGCCGCAAGATGCTATTGAGCAAAAAATTGCTGAGATCAAAAAAACTGCGCCAGCCAAAACTGAGGTTTTTGCAATTTCTTCACAGGCGCAAATTGGTGTTACCGAGCTGTTGCGCGTTCTAAAAAAAGCCGCGGTAGACCAGCGTCTTAGTTTTGCTCCAGAAGATACAACCAACGAAGATCAGCCAATAATTACACTTACAGCAGAAAAGCAAGCAATGGCTTGGCGCGTCCAAAAAAACGATCATACCTTTACGGTCACGGGCTCAAAAATAGAAAAGTTTGCTGGCCGAACCAATTTTGATAGCGAGCCTGGCCGGCGCCGTTTGCGCGATATTATGTCCAAAATGGGCATAACTCATGAACTGGAGCGTCAGGGCGTGCAGGCCGGCGACGTTATTGTTATTGGCAGACATTCAGGCCAAAAAATGATTTACGGTCAATACTAATTTGTCTAAGCTCCAAGTTACTGCTAAACTAAACTTGTGACTCAAACATTCTTTTTTTATGACCTAGAAACCTCTGGCCTTGATCCGCGGCGCCAGCGCATTATGCAATTTGCTGGCCAGCGAACAGATACAGATTTGAACCCAATCGGCGAGCCAGTTAATCTTTTGGTGGCGCTGGGTGACGATGTTCTGCCAGATCCCGGAGCAATTTTAACGACCGGAATAACTCCTCAAAAAACTCAAGAAGAAGGCTATAGCGAAGCTGATTTTTTAAAGATCCTACATGACAAAGTTTTTACGCCTGGCACGATTGTGACGGGTTTTAATAGCGTGCGATTTGATGATGAATTTATGCGCTACGCACTATACCGCAATTTTTACGATCCGTACGAATGGCAGTGGAAGGACGACCGCTCGCGCTGGGACTTATTGGACGTGGTGCGCATGACGCGGGCTTTGCGTCCGAGCGGAATTGAGTGGCCAGTTGATGACCAAGGCCAGCCAACCAACCGGCTAGAGCTTTTGACCCGCGAGAATGGCCTCAGCCATCAGCATGCCCACGATGCCTTGAGCGATGTCTTGGCATTGATTGCCGTGGCTAAAATTATCAAGCAGAAGCAACCAAAGCTGTTTGATTTTATGCTAAAAACTCGCGGTAAGCAAGAGGTGGCTAAATTAGTAAACTTTGACGACCCTCAGCCATTTATGTATTCTTCTGGCCGCTATCCAAAGGGATTTTTGCACACCACTGCGGCAGTGCCAATTGCGCCAGGCGGGCGGTTTGGCTCGGCAATTGTTTATGACCTGCGCCATGATCCAACAGATTGGGCGGCCAAAAGCATCGACGAGTTAAAAGCGCTGCGCTTTGCGCCATACGAAACGCGCAAAAGCGAAGATTTTGTGCCTCTGCCAGCCAAAGAATTGCTATTTAACAGATGCCCGGCAGTTGCGCCGCTCGGCGTTTTGGATTCAGATACGCAGCAGCGGTTGGTTTTAGATGTTCAGACCGTGCAAGAGAATTTAAAAAAATTGCATCAGACTGATTTGCCAGAAAAGCTGCGTGAAGTTTTTGCTCGTGACAGTGATTTTGCTGGCAGCGATGATGTTGACACTCAGCTTTATGCTGGTTTTGTTGGCGATAAAGACAAGCCAAAAATGAGCGCCGTCCGGGCAGCAACTGCCAATCAACTGGCGGATTTTACTCCAGATTTTGCTGATGAGCGTTTGGCTAAACTTCTTACACGCTACAAAGCGCGCAATTTTCCGCAAAGCCTAAACCAGGCCGAGCGCGCTGAATGGGAAGACTACCGCAGCCAGCGCTTAGGTGAAGAGTTACCAAAATACGTGCAAAATTTGCAAAAATTAGCCAGGTCAATCGCCAGCGACAAAGACCAATTTTTGCTCCAAGAACTGCAACTTTGGGCCGAGAACGTCGCACCTGTAGTATAGCGCAAGTGATTTTGTACAATTTCACAACTTAAATTTGTTGACTCTATAGGCAGAGTTAGTTATCATTTTTAGGTCAGCTAACAATTGACTAAGCAATAACCCGCCATCAGAAAGGACTACTGTTATGTGGCGCTTTATTAAGTTTGCCACGGTTACCGTTATCGCTGGTTTGCTTGGTGTATTCGCGTTTGCAATGCCGGCCGATGCTGGCGCACCGCCAATAAATATCACTGCAAATGTCAATCTCCGTACTGGACCAAGTACGAGTGCCGACATCATTACAGTGATGCCAGAAGGCTCAAAGCCAACTTACGTCTGCTACAAGTTTGGTGAGCGAGTTGGCGGCGAGGGCAACCTTGGCACTGAGCTGTGGTTTAAAGTGACTTATGGCTTTGCCACGGGTTACTACACCTCGTATTACGATGACGTACCTCTGTCTAAGCAGAGCAACATCACTGCAAACTATTACATCATGGAATGTCTGACAGACAATGATATAACAGATGTTTACGATGTTGTCCCGTCGACCGATCCAGAGACGATGTCGCGCGAGTCATATGACCGTACGGTCGCTGCAAACTGGGCGCTGCAAAATGCTCAGGCAGTTCGCACTAACACTTTTGCAGATTGCACGTGGTTTGTAAGCCAGGCGTTGTGGGCTGGTGGGCTCGACCAAACCTCAACATGGAATGGCTACGGCGTGCGGCGAGGTACGATTTTGACGCAGCCTGGCACGAACACTGCGAGGATTGCACCGGAGTTGACGGCATATTTGCAGGAGCGGTTTGACGTGGCGGTCGTGCCGCTAACTGATGAGGTATTCAGGGACAACTCTGTGCCGGAAGCGCAGCCTGGCGATGTAATTGCATATAACTGGAACTCAGGGTCGACGCTCGGATCAACAGATGAACCAGTTAGCATCGATGAGTGGATATTGGGGGTTGACCATCTAGCGTTCGTCGTCTCAATTGCCAATGGCAATTACCCTGAAGTTTCAGAATGGGGCACTGTGGCAATTCGGGAATCTTACGCTAAGCGTGGATGGACGTGGTCGGCCTTGAATAATGATTGGCTTCAAGCGGTTAATGACACAAAGGAAGTCGAGGCTGTGCTGATTCACTTCAACCTGCCTAACTAGCTTTTTGAGTGTCGGCTAACAAAGGTTGGGCGGTAGTGAGAGATTTGCTACCACCCACCAACAAACAACTTTAAAATGGTATGATAGCTATATGAAAATCGCATTTCCAAAGACGATAAAAGGCAAGGTATTTGCAGTTTGTTTTTTAGTTTTATTCTTGGTTGTCGCAGTACTGCTAATCCAAAGATTATATATTTACTATAATCCGCAAGCTTTGATTAACTATAAGATATTTGCACCAGCTTATTTACCCGACGGATTAAAAGTTCAAGAGACGACCGTAAGAGCAGAGACACCAAGCTCTTTGCTATGGTGGGTTACTCCGGACTTAAGCGTTGAGATCAGCCTCAATGGTGAGTATGGTACGATTGGCGAGATAGCTAGTGATAGCAATCATCTAGGATCATGTGATAGCGACTATGTTATCGTTGGGCTGAAGTGCGAAATTGGCACTACGACTAGTGGAGTTTATTATATTAGGAGCTTGATATATCGGCCTTCTAACTATGACGCTCAACCGCTAGTTTATGACAGACTGTCTGAAGAAAATATCTATTTTATAAAAAATGGCACTGTTATTAAAATCTCATTATCGAGCGATATCGACCAGCCAATCTCCCTCGACGAATGGGATAAGACCATAGATTCTTTCCAAGAAGTTGAGCTTACAAATTACACTATTCTCCATGCACATCCAGGGCCGTAAATTATGAAAATTTCGCTTTCTAAAACAACAAAAGTCAAAACCTTTGCGATTATTGCTTTAATTCTTATTTCTTGCCTTGCAATTGCATTGGCACAAAAAGCATATAGACCAAACATTCTCAAATGCGCCAACCCCATGTTAAACTAGACTAAGTTTGAACACTGAACAAAAACAAAAACTAAACCAAT
>JAEHDC010000031.1 GCA_016880595.1 Candidatus Saccharimonadota bacterium | reverse complement strand
GTGTTACGCTGACCTTTCCATGACTTCGTTGGATTTTTTAATCATGATGAACTTTTTAGGCCGGCCACGGCAGATGCTGTAGACGATCACAAAGACCGGCGTCAGTGCGGTCATTGGCGTTAGTATGATTGCAAGCACGGTCTGGACAATTCGGAAACTCCAGAATCGAAATGTTGAGCGCGTTGAACGATTTGGTTCACCACCAGCATTGATCCAGCCGGCCAGCCCGTAGCTTGCGAACCAGCACAACAGCGAAAACCAGAAAACGGCATGGGCTTGTGGCGGTACCTTTGCGATTCCAAAACCTAGCATAATCGCGCCGGTGGTCGAGGCTATAACTGATATGAACCCCATAATGTACTTTGTGCCTTTGAAGATCGCTGCACCAATTGGCATGATGTCACGGCTAAAAATTGCGTCAAAGTTGCCCCATGTCCAGCGCCAGCGTTGGTTCAGGTTTTCGCGAAAACTCCACGGAGATACGAGCTGGATAGCGGCATGGAAATACCCCCAGCTCAGACCCATGTGTGCGGCATTAGTGCCAAATACAAGATCGTCAGAAGCGACGATTCTGCGGTTCCACGTTACAATGTCCTCAGCCTCGCCAGTGATGCACAAGCCTTCACCGTGCACAAACAAGGGTTTTTGTGTTACGCCCTGCGTGCAAGAACAATAGGTTAGGCAGTTTCTGACGCGGATGTTGTCGAGATGGCTTAATAGGAAATGCCTCCAGCCACCAACGGCATACCATCTGCTTGGCACTGTGATGCCTTGACAAAGATCGTAATTGCCATTGAACGCCTTGATAATGTATGCGTGTGACGGCAGTGTGTCGTCGTCAACGAACAAAATCTTGACGTCAGGACGACTGAGGTTTTCATTCCGTCGAATCCTGCGAGTGTATTCTAGCGCCCGGGCCTTGTCAATTGGCTGACACAGAAAATCTGAAGGGACAACGATAACGCGGTCGGCATTATTGTAATCCACGAAGTTTCCAGGTTCAATTACGACCCAGATCTCGTGACTCATTGTTAGCCCATAGCTACGGATTTTGTCAATCGTGCGCTGTACTAGTTCTGGCTCCTTTCCTACGGTAGTTATTTGGATGATCAGATGCTTGAATTTTCCTGGCGCCTGCGCAAAGCCAAGATATGACCATGCTGCACCGAGAATCATCATAACAACCTCGGTGGACGGAATTAGGAAAAAAAATAGCAGCGACCATTGCAGCACCTGAGTACAGACAGAGCTGGTCATTGTATTCCTACCTCTCTTTCTGGATAGCCTCGTTGATTGCCTGGACGGCGGTCAGTAGCGCGACATCAACACCCAGCTCTTGGGCGAAATACCTAAGAGCCTCAGTGTCTTTGGGCAGGCAAACGCCTCCAAAAGCACCTTGGTTACGCGTACCGTAAGTTGGATTCCATAGACCTTCAGCAGTTAGTGTGCTCAATCTAAAAACAATCTCAGTATCAATTTCAAGTTTTGCTGCAACCAGCCTCATGAAATTGAAGAATGTGATTTTAACAGCGTTTCCGACGTTATTCACGTACTTCAGCAGCTCGGCTTGCTCTAAGGTCAACCAGTAAATGGGTGCTTTAAAGCTACGCATGAGGTTTTGAGTTGTCCGGAACGCCTCGTTTTGTTCATCGAAACTAGCCAGAGCAATAGCACGTGGCGCCAAGAAATCTTCCGCAGCAGTTTCTGCGCGAAGAAATTCCGGGTTGTACACAATTCCAAAATCGACACCAGCTTTTCTGCCGGAAGATTCTTCCAGAAGAGGCGCAATAATCTTGCGCATGGTTCCAGGCGGCATGGTGCAGCGATAAACTATAACTGGGCGGCTGTCGGTGACGGCTGCCAGTTTTTCGCCAAGGTTGCGCGTCGCTGTCAACAAATGAGTCAGGTCAATGCCATGTTCACCAGTCAGTGCCGTTACCGACACGAAGACGAAGTCAGCTGCATTGAGATCAACATCGTCTGGGTGGATGGCATTGAAGTCTTGGTCACGCCATGTTTTAAGTATTTGTTGATTGACATCAACAAACGTCACGTCGTGGCCGTGGTGCGCAAATCCATTTCCGGTTGCACCACCAACCACTCCGGCGCCAATAACCATGATTTTTGCCATAGCAAAATCTCCGTTAATTTCAGGGGTTCGCGTCTTTGATTGTAAAGAGCTACCCGCAATGGGGCACCGGCGGCGTATTATAGATGAAAAGTGTACTTAGGTCAATGTATAATTAACCTAGAAAATAATGATGTTAGGCATTGTTTGTTATTGCAAAAAAGCATTTTTTATTTTAGAATGTGACATGCTAATCCTATTCTATTTTTGTAGTTTAGGGTTTGCCCTTTAACGCTTTATTCGCGCATGTATCTTATGGAGGTTGACGTGAAACATGTCTATCCAAAAGAGCCGAACCATGATCGGCGTCGCTTTTTTGGCATGCTGACGTTGCTTTCGGTTTTGTTTGGAACTTTTGGGACTTTTATTACGATTACCGCTGGGGTTCATCCTGTGCGCACTGAGTCATTTGCTGTTGTGCCGCGGGAGGCCTACCGGCCTGCTTACAACCCAATCGCGCTTGCGGAGCTCGGTCTCCCGCCGGACTCAAACGCGAGTGACGTGGGCGTTACGCCTGCTTCTTCTGACATTCGTGCTATTGTCATTAAACCTGATCGCATTGCCATTATGGTGGGTGGCACAGAGATTTGGCACAAGGATTACGATGGCAGCGGCATTGATTTGACGCAGGTCACCAAGGTTATAAATGACGCCTCAATGATTGAGGAGACCACTCCTGGCCAAATTGTTTTAAAGGTTGCGCTCATTGTGCGAGACACTGCGCTCACCATCGGCTCGCCACAGGTTAGCAAAGTTAGCATGGTAAATACACCAAGTGTATTTATTGGCACGCAAAGTGGCGCGCTTACGTTCGACACTGTAACTATTCAGTCGATACCTTCGGGTAGCGATACCGACTACCAGCCATTTGTAATGGCTACTGATGGCGCAACTATGAATGTCGTTAATAGCAAATTCACTGGCCTCGGCTGGGATTGGAATGCTAGCTACGGCGTTTCTTGGGTTGAGGGTTCGACTGGTGCGGCTACGGGCAGCATTTTTGAAAATAGTTTCATTGGAGCTTACACCAGCGAATCTACGGGTATAATTTTTAGAGATGACGCCTTTAGAAACAACGCTCTTTACGGCCTGGATCCGCACACCTATAGCAGTCAGTTGACCATTGACCATGTCTTGGCCGAAGGAAATCACGCCCACGGTATCATTTTCTCCGATCACGTGACCGATAGTACTATCACTAATTCGGTTTCACGCAATAACGGTGAAAATGGCATCATGATGGACGAGTTTTCCACTAATAACACCGTCGAAGGCAATGAGATTATAGACAACATCGGCGATGGTTTAGTGACGGCTAATTCGACAAACAACACATTTGTTGACAACACTGTTAGTGGTAATAGAATAGGTGTGCGACTTAGTTCTAGTGACGGCAGTACTACTAAGATATCTGGCAATCAGATTACTTATAATGGTTTGGCGAGCGAGAACGCCACACTTGATGGTTCAAACACTGTCACCGACAACGGCGGTCAGTGGAATCAAAAGGTAGTATTTTGGATCTGGTTCAGTGTGGTAGTGACTATTTTGTTGACATTGTTGCTGTTGTTGATTGCTCGCCATCGCAAAAAGCTGCGACAAGCGCGATAAAAGAATAAAGTTGGCACCGGGCTGCGATTTTTCGCTACCCGGTGCTATAACTCATAATTTGGCCATTTTGTATTGGGGGTGGCTATAATAGCAATGAACTTATTTTAAGAGAGGGCAATCCAGTATGCTTTGGCGCCAAAACCAGAGTTACTGCTTAAATCTATTGTTGTTGGCAGCGATGTGCCACTGCCATTAACACTAAAACGCTTAGAGGCATTTGCTAAATTAGCATTTGCAGTGGTAGTTGATGCTCCAGCCGATGCTACAAAAGATGGTAGCGTGCTGCCATTACTTACAAGTGCCACAAAGTAGTCCTGACCAGCTTGGATTGTTATTTCACTGGTCAGCGCCATGATCTTTAAGCCTGTTGTGGCCCAAGCCGTGGTTTGGTCAGCTGTTGTGGCTAATTGTGCTCCACTATTGTTATAAACTCCAGCATAATTTTGAGCGCTAGTGAGCGCAGGTGTAGTGCCGCTGCCAACTGTTGTCACGACGTTTTTAATAATTCCCCCGGTGCAAGCAGTTATTTTTATTATATAGATTGTGCCCGAAACTGCTGCCGAACCACTGCCAGAGCTAATTGCCGTTGGATCAAAATTCCATTCAACAAAGCCGTGCTGCAGCGGTGCGTCAGGTTGATAAATTGTAGAAATGTCTATCATTCCGCCAGTGCTAGGAGCCGCAGCGGACACAACGGCGGTTGGCGTAAAACCAAAGATGTCATTTCTGGCAAAGAGTGCACCGGTATTGCCGCCGCCATCGTCGTAAACAGTGGTTTCGGCAAGATCATGTAATGTATTTTCTGTAACGCGTGCATTTGGACAAGTGGTTAATTTTACGCCTCTGACAACCCCTGACAAATCGTTGCGTTTGGCAGTAAAAGCTATGACATTTGAAGCTGTCATTGCATAGCTGCCAGTTGCCAGCGAAGGATCTACCAAAGTGTTGTTGAACAGTCGTATTTTTTGTGCATTGTTAATTGTTAAGCTCTGGGTTGGTCGGACAAACCGGCAGTTGTCAATTAGCAATCCATTTACGTTATTGCTTGTGCCGCCATCTATGACGAGCGGAGCTGAAACATCGCTAAAATCTATATTTTCAATATAGGTATTTAAAGAAGTTAGCAGCGTGTTGCTAGGATTTATTGCAACTTTAATACCAGTTTGGGCAATTGTAACTCGGCTATCCCGGAAGATGTTTTCGGTACTTTGAGGTACGATTTCAAAAGCTATACCTTGATAATTAATAATATGCATACTAGAAAATACGTTGTACGAGTCGCCGTCGGCGTGGGAGCTATTGCCAATGCGACACGCTGCTTTGTTGGTTGAACCATCGTCTGCAACCGAGTCGCCGCCAACTGCAATACAGTTGGTAACGGTATTGTCAACGCACTCACCACCGTGAAAGTCATAGTCGGAGACGGCAGCATCAACTGATATGCATCCCGAAACAGAGTTGCCTGCTGCTCCGGCAAAAAAGAGGAATGAATGGCGCGTCGAAGAAACCTCGCAATCTTTGACCGTACAGTTTGTTGAGCCGTACATTGTAACCCCGTAGCCATATCCTCCATCCGTATTGGTCGCAACTGCAACATAGCAGTTGTTGATTTTGGAAAAATAGCTATCTGTTAAGCGTATTGCTTGGTTGCGCCATGATTTTTTTGTCGCTGAATCACCAATAACTTGGCAATTTTCTATAGAACAACCAATTGCAAACTTGGCTTCAATTGCGTAATTTGTTGTTGACATTTGATCCCAAGTTATTGCGGCATCGCGAATTGAGGAGTGTTCTACAGGTTTGACTTTGGCAACCCGCGCGCCTTGGCTGATGTTGTAAGTGTGGTGCAGGGCGTGTGATAGGCGGATTGAGGTTGCAGAAACTATTTGCCGAACTCCGGCAATTTCTTTATGTTTAAAATTTGTGGCTTCGGCCGTTCCTGCTGGTGTTGATGTATTGACGTCATCTAACACTTGAACAAAGTCACCCTCTGAAAAATAGCTAGAATCCGTCACAGTAACTGTTCTGTCACCCCTGTTGGCTGCGGCTGTAATGGTAACGGCAATCACTTTTGTAACATTGCTGTTGTGGTTTGACCAAGTGCCTTCGTTGTATACCAAGAACGTGTCATCTAGCGGTTTGCTTAAGGTCAATACTTTGTCGGTTATTGCGGTGATGGTATTGTTCATTTTTTGGATGCTGTTGCCATTGGCGTCGCGCGCACCACGTATTACAATGTAGTCGCCAACCGCAAAATCGGTTACTCTGTTAATTGTTATTGTGGTACTGCCAGATGCGGCATCGGCAGTAATGTATGGCTTGTTTGTTGTTGGGGTTTCGTCTAGCTCACCTTGGATTTTAAGGCCGCCCATTGGTCCAAACTTTAGAGGCGAGCTAAAACGCAAAGCCGCATTGCTGGTTTTGAGCTGAAGCACCTGATTGATGTATATAATTCCGGTAGCTGTAGGCGATTGCACTTGAATTTCGAGTGAATGGTCAACCGATTGGTCATACAAACCGTTAAGCACAGTCTGTATGATTGGGCCGTTATCTGTTGTACCGTCGGCTATTATGCCATCAATTTGAATCCGATCTAACACTGACGCCGGTAAATAGGTGGAGGCAATTTTACTGTCTGTCCCTAGCGGCGCATAGCCACCTGGTTGACCTTTGGCAGATGATGGCACGGAGCTGTCAACTTTGGTATTAATTAAATTTATGTCATTGCGAACTTTAAGCGTGCCGTCACTGTTGTGCTCGGTTAGCAGGAACTCATTTAGGATATTTCCCCAAGCGCCAGCATCTGTACCGGAAACTGGTAATCGAGCCATAATTAAAAATACTCCTTTATTCTCACCAAAATAAAAAGCAATCAATATGATTGTTTATTACGTAATCAAAGTTTATATTACAGTTAGTTCCCTCAAAAACGCAAATGCTTACTATTAAATTTTGTTTATACAGTGTTGTTGTGGTTAATCCTTCTTGATTCGACAGATTGAGATTGGGATCATGATTCCCAGTGGTCAACACTTATGACGTTGTAGAATTGTTATGTGCTTGTTTGAGCTTGCAATATTGTTAAACTGCTATAAAATATAAACTGCGTTTGTGATCTGTACTGACACAAAGGAGTAGATATGCGTTGCAAGAGGAAGCTGGGTATAGCTATTGCTGTTATCGGGCTGATGTCTGCTATTGGCGTTTTTGCAGTAGCCGGAAAATGCTCGGACAGCGCTTTTGCTCCAACTAGCCCTGCGGGCGTTTTTGATTTAAAAAATTGGAAGCTTGCGATTCCGGTCAACACGAATCATCCGGGTGATCCTGACGAAATAAAGCAGCCGGAGCTAGAGGATTATCAGAGCCAATATTTTAAGCTAAGCAGTGCCAAAAATGGTGTTGTTTTTATGGCTAATGCCGGCGGAGAAGTTATATCTGGGTCGGATTTTCCTCGTACCGAACTACGCGAGATGACAAATTTGGGTGCAAATCTTGCTGCCTGGACCAGCGCTGATTCAACACACACAATGATTATTGAGGAATCAGTTACGCACCTTCCAACTAGCCATCCTTCAATTATTGTTGGCCAAATCCACGATGCCGATGATTATGTTTTGCTAATTCGGCTTGACGGTTCGCGCTTGTTTGTGAAGGTTGATGATCGAGCGGTAGCTGTGCTTGACGATAATTACGAGCTTGGAGACACTTTTGAGCTTAAAATTCAGGCAAGTGGCAGCAGTATTGGCGTTTATTATAACGGCGTCCAAGAATATGTGCTAAACAGGCAATGTAACGGCTGTTATTTTAAGGCTGGAATATATCTTCAGACTAACATTCAAAAAGGTGATAGCGCAGAATCCTACGGAGAAGTGCTTGTGACTGGACTCAGCATAACGGAATCATAGCCATTTTAACGCATTGTTCAACAGCTGCTGGTATCTTTAGCAGCTGTTGAACATCAATTATTTTACGTCAATTTACTCTAATAGTTTATGTGATTTACCTGCGTTGCGTGGGCTTTGAGCATAATTGCACTCAAAGCCCACTGATATCCCTATTAACCCTTTGCGGAGTGCAACATTATCCACCGGTCTGCTATTGCGCTAATCGTGATAGTTGTGGAGACGGTGGCAAAAACTGCACAGGCCAAATTTGGAATCACATCAATAAGTACGGCTCCAATAATGGATGCTGCAACAAGGGTGATGATCGTCCCAAAGATTGTAAACTGCCATATTGCCGGCACAACCAGATATCCTTTGCCAGACCACCATATATCTACGATAAGGATAGCATGGACTGACGCGGAGGTAGCAAGGAATAGGACGAGCATCGCTGATATGGCGTTTGTTGTACTCTCGTCTGTGGCATAAGTTATATTACCGCAGGCGATTGTTACGATCTCGCCGTTGTATCTAGTGACCTGTACGGCACTTCCAATGATGGCGGCTTCATACAATTTATCGTCAACAAGTTGGTTATTGCCATCTATCGTAAGATAGTAGTCCTTGTCGCCTTCTGTTGACGGGTCAGTATAGCTAGAATCGTGGCCTTCAACAGTAGCTGACTCCGCAAGCAAACAATCTTTTGTCTGACCTTGAGCGCAGATGGCGGCATGCGTGATCAGCCTGTGATGTTTAATTGCATTATAGGCTGCTGCTCCCTGAAAAAAGAGAAGGCAACACAGCGCGGTTAGCAAGAACCCAAAATACAACCATCGAACTTTGCCAGTGGCGATATGCATAATTTGCTCCCAATTTGTAGGTAAGGGATGAAGTTATTATAACAAAGGCGAGCAAAAAGCGGAATTTAGATACGTAGATATTGAGAAAAGCCAATCTTTTTGGTATAATATTTTTGATCTGGCTTTTTACATGGATCTGTAGCTCAGTTGGCTAGAGCGCCACATTCACACTGTGGAGGTCACAGGTTCGAGTCCTGTCAGATCCACCACGGATAACACAGGATTGCCCGTGCGCGGGCCGCCCCGCTTAGCGTCTTGGCCCTCAAAGCCTGCCGCTGGCAGACTTTGGGTTCGAGTCCTGTCAGATCCACCAAGCCCAATGCCCGTGCGGGCGCTTAGCTCAGTTGGCTAGAGCACCTCGTTTACACCGAGGGGGTCGGGGGTTCGAATCCCTCAGCGCCCACCATATAAAATACCCATTCCTGCGATGGGTATTTTATATGGTGACAAAAGTTAAATCGTAGCTGGCAGTTGCGCCAGCTACGATTATTGCCGGATATTTTAGCAGTTAGTTGCGGACAGTAAAGTGATTCTGGCCGGTCTTGAGTGATTGAACATATTCTGGCACGCAACCAAATAGGCGTGTTGGTAGCGCATCCAGGTCATACCAATCCCAGGAGACGAGCTTGTCTGGCTCAGTCACTTCTGGCTTGCCAGATTCCCAAGCTGCTGCAAAGCCTAGGTCAATGTAGTGTCTTGGCATGTACGTTAGTAGGTCGGAGCAGCACAAGAAACGAAGGTCACGCACTTTAAAGCCAGCGCCGCATTCTTCGGCAACTTCTCTCATCAGAGCTTCTTTAGCGGTTTCCCCATACTCCAGTTGGCCGCCTGGCCCAGCGTATTGATTGCTGCCGTGTGCATTTAGGCGCTCACCAAGTAAAATTTGATTGCCATGCACAACCAAAAGGCCAACGCCAACTCTAACTACGTTGCTATCTGACATGCTTATAGCTTAGCAAATTTATTGGCCACTAGACCAGCCACGCGCTGGTGGTCGCGGTCCGAGAAATGCACGCCGTCATCGGTTAGCTCCAAATCTTCTATAAAAATAAAATTGTGAGAAGCCTTTTTTAAGAAGTTAATAACCGCGGCGCGTGTTGCCTCATTGGCGTTAAAGTAATCTTTAGAAGAGCGGAAATTTGGCGGAGCAATAAAAAGTACTTCTGGCTTTATGTTTTCATTTTTATTTTGAAGCTCGGAGATTTCGTCTGCGTACCACAAAATATCATGCACAATTTGTTCGGCGGTGCGGTTATAGCGGCGTTGGCAATCGTTGGTGCCAAGTGCAATGACTATCGCATCAACAGGGGCGGAGGATAGAAAAATTGCCCTAAAAACATCGCGGCCGTTATAAAAAGTTTTGTATCGTTGCAAGTTGCCAGCAACGCGGCCAGGCAAGCCTTCTTGAATAACGCGATAATCTGCGCCAAGGTGTTTTTGCAAAATGTTTGGCCATTGTTTTTCAAAGGCAATCCGACCTTGGCTAAAGGCTCCATTACCCCAAGTGTTTGAATCGCCGTAACAGAGAATTTGCTTCATAAATAAATTATAGCATTTGTAAGATGACAACGCGGCCAAGTGCATGTATACTGGGTGAAATAAGGATTTTTATGACGCATAATTACCAAGACACAAATTGCGAAGATTGTCACGGCCACGATCCCCATGCTAGCGGCGGCAACTCCAAAAAGCGCGGCAAACTCGTAAAGCTAGCCCTGGTTTTTGCTGGGATTATTGGAACATTAATTTTACTGCTGGTGGTTGGACTAGTAGTTCTATTTGCTCATTTTATAAGCATTCCGTCAACTAATATTTTGCAAGCAATTAGCGAGTCCTGGCAATCGGCACTAAACTGGGCTGAGCCATTTACCAATCTGTACGAGCAAACTTTAAGCCTAATTCCTAGCTCAACTTCCGAGTAGTTTTTGCCAGAGTTAAGGTTTAAGGGCTATAATAAAATCATGCCTCAAGATTGCAACATTAAAAAATTTTCTGGCTGCATCGTATGTGATGATGCAGGCGGCGTTTTGGTACTTCATTGCAAAACGCCTGAATGCTCGCAATGGGAAATTCCAGAGGTAGAAGTTGCGCCTGGCGAAACAGCGGAGCAAGCGGCGGCTCGTGCCATGCAAGAAAATCTAAGTATAGGTGTAAGAATTGTTGACCTGCTTGGCAGCCGTAATTCCTCTGAAGGCCATCACACCTGGTTCTTGGCAGAGGCTACGGCCGGTGAGCCGGTCTTATTTGAACATCGCCAGTACGATAAATTTGGCTTTTTATCCCTAATAACTCTTACGCGCCGCTATGACGAGCTGGCTGCCAACACTAAAACTTTTCTGGAAGCAATGGCTTATGGCGAGATAAAATTAGACATTTAAATACAAGCTAGGTCTTGCATTTTCCGTCATTTTCTCTTACAATACATCTGTTATGCAAGACAATTAACTGTCATTTATGCAGACAAAGTACCCTGCGGCTCTTTAGCTCAGTTGGTAGAGCAGAGGCCTGAAGAGCCTTGTGTCCCCAGTTCGAGTCTGGGAGGAGCCACCAAAATTATCCAACAGATGTAAAAATCCGAGAAGTTAATTCCCGGATTTTTTGTTTTGGCGCCACTTTTGTTATTTCAGTTTGAGTCTGGCAAGGAGTCGAATATCTCGGACAAAACGCTGAGGGTATAATTGCCAAATATCGTTCACATTATGCTTGCATATAAGAACGATACTTGCGATAATGTTCTTATTGGAGTCGATGTATGAACAAGCTAGTAATTGGTCAATACGTACAACAACCAGGGGGTTTTAAGGCCTTTATCCCTGCTACTTTTCCGCCGACAGGCGATTTTGGCCTGCATGGTAAACTTATAGCCAAACATACAGAGGCAGTACGACTTTTGGGTAAACTTGATGGCATAACTGAGCTATTGCCAGATAAAGATTGGTTTCTTACGATGTTCGTCCGGAAAGACGCTTCATCGTCGAGCCAGATTGAGGGTACAAACGCAACAATGATGGATGCTATTGAGCGCGAAAACGTTGAGCCCGGCACTCAGTTGCCAGAGGATGTTGATGATATTCTGCACTACATTGCAGCAATAAACTTTGGTTTGGAACGCGCTAAGTCTTTTCCGTTTACATTGCGCTTTATTCGAGAATTACACGAGAAGCTTATGACGCAAGCTCGCATAACGCATCCCGCGTATCCAGGAGAATTTCGTACAAAACAAAACTGGATTTCTGGCACGCGTCCAGACAACGCAAAATTTGTACCACCACCTGTTCGTGAGATGGAAATTGCTCTTGATCATCTAGAAAAGTTTATTCATGCCGACGATGAATATCTTCCCCTTATCAAGGCTGGTTTATTACATGCCCAATTCGAAACGATTCACCCGTTCAATGACGGCAACGGGAGAACTGGCCGCATGATAATAACGATATTTCTTTGGTATAAAAAGCTGCTAGAGATGCCAATCCTGTATCTTTCCTCATATTTTAAGCAGCATCAAAAATTGTATTATGAAAAGCTTGACGGCTATCATAACGGGGAAGTGCTGGAATGGCTTGATTTTTTTCTAGATGGCGTAATCGAAACTGCTAATTCCGCTGTTGCAACCTGCGCTGCAATTACCAGATTGCGCGAACGCGATATGGCAAAAGTTCAGATACTGAACCGTACTGCTTCGGAAACCACCTTAAAAGTGTTGGAAAATCTATACAAGATGCCGATTGCTGGTATTGCTGATATTGTGAAGTGGACAAAATACACCGAACGCGGTGGCTATAAAGTAATTGACAGGTTGGTATCAATGGGCATTTTAGTGCCGCTTAAGATTGGTAGCAGTATCTATGCACAAAAATGGGTGTACAAAGACTATCTAGAACTATTTGACGGCAATAACTAGATGGTTTTATTTGTACGGTTCGTGCGTGTGCTCGCAGCTCGCGAGCGCGCGACCTTGACCCAGGTGGTCACGTCGCCAGGTGATTGGATCTGAAATGGAGACCTGGCTGACTGAGTCCGGATACAGGCGCGGTAGGAAATGAAAAAATATCGTATGCACTCAAGGAATATTCCGCTATAATCTATAGCCGGTGGTTAACCTGCAATTTGCATTGGAAGGTGGTTAATTTGCAGCGCCCGAATATGGACGAGGATGTTGCTCTTGCTTGGGAAATGATTAAAATGCAGCCAACCCTTGAAGAATACATCTATCGTCAAGCCGTGGAAAAATTGCTTTTTAATTTGGACCAATTGCCAGGAGCGTTTTGTGTACGCGTTCCAGCTACGCGGAATACAGGATATGGCTTGTGGCAAGACATTGTGTGTCGCACGGTTGCATTGCATGAATGTGGAATATATCGTCTTGCTGTGCCGAGGCGCGACCGTACTGATTTCCTTCTACCTAGCCAGCCGGAGATTACCGAGATTAAAGAAAGCGCAGACGTTTATGCTGTGCCATGGGGTGGCAGCGCGTATTCTGCCTATTTAAAGCTCGAGGTTAAGCGTGGAGTTTTAATTGAAGAGCGGTGGCCATTTGTTGACTTGTCGCAAAATGCAAGGCGCAAGCACGGCATTCAATCAAGCGCTCGACACATTAGCTTGTCCCAGCATGGTGATGGAACGATCCATGATGTTGTCACATCTGTAAATGGGGTAACCTTGCCAATTTGCCGAATTGTAAAAGAAGGGAAACGCTTGTTTGCCCTCACCAGCATGGCAACCACGACTGAGTGCCCCTTGAGCAGTTGACCACTAACCGCCGTATGATCTGCGGCGGTTAGCTATTTTATACCTGAATCTCAAAACCTTCCTTTCTGTCGCAACGACCCTCGCCACAAAAGTGGTTCAGTCTGCCTGGAAGGCGGATGTTGCGCTAGAGAGGTGGGCTTTGAGACTCAGATTTTTATATCTTGCCAAAACCGCTCGAATCCGGTAAAATACTAACTGTTATGCGGGTATAGCTCAGTTGTTAGAGCGCTGCCTTGCCAAGGCAGAGGCCACGAGTTAGAGTCTCGTTACCCGCACCAAGTGAGACACTTTTACATTGATAATCCAGAAAACAGCGGTAGAAAGGGCTAATTTGGGCGTTGGAATAACCCGGGTAGCTCCACTGCAATTCTTCTGGAAATATTTAACATATCAAGACGCGCCTCTGTTCTAGGGGAGGTTGTCATTACGACTAAACGAAAAATATACTCTATTTATGGACATTCAAGGCAAGTTTGACGATAGTCTGAGAAATTCGGTTTTGCCTGATGCGGCAGTTGATATTGCTGAATCGAGCATTGATGCGCTTCTTGATAACGAGCTTCTAAAACAGATTCCTATAGTGAAAATCTTTATTGGCGCCGCTCAGGTAGGAGTTAATATTCGCGATAAACTCTTTTTGAAGAAAATACTCTCTTTCCTAAGCAATGTAGATGGTATTGATCTAGGGGAGAGGCAGCGTGTTATTAGCTCAATCGATAATTCAAAGGAGTATCGTCTTAAAGTGGGTGAGAAGCTACTCTATATAATCGATAGTTGTGAAGATTACGAAGGTGCAGAAAGAGTTGCGAGACTCTTCCGTGCGGTACTGATAGGAGACATTGAATACGATGACTACCTAGAGGCGTCCAGCATTGTTACTAAGCTTTCAAATCGTGAGCTAAACCTCTTCCTTGCGTCATACAATGTTTGGTACATGGGCGAGGGCGCACGCGAATTAATGCATACTGGTTTGGTGTATTCGGAAACTAAAGAAGTTGAGGTGGATCTAGAAAAAGTTGAGCAGGGAGATTGGGATGATCCCCCAGAACATTATAAGGCTAATGTATCTGGCGGTGATATTACCATTAAGCCCACAGATGCGGGTGACACCGTATATGAAGTCTTCGGCATGGGCAAAATTGCTCGTCAGAAACAGATGGGCGAACAGCGCGAAGAGCGCAAGAGAAAAAACGTTCGGGAGTTAGGCTATCCCCCGAGAGGTCTTTAGGGTATCTATGTAGCTTTTAAGCGCATGAGCATAGCTTTCTTGTGCTGTCGCATAGCGCATTACAACATGTATACATCTGGGATGAGTTGTGCTTATATCGACCCGCTCGTTTGGTGGGCCATCCCGCATCTATATGTTCATCGGTTTCAGTTGCTTTTTATACGAAGCCATAGAATCGTCTTTCGTCCAAAGGATAACGCGATTCCGGAAATTGCGCTATCCAGAGCTCAAGCGCTTTCTCTACATTGCTTGCCATAATCTTACACCTCCTTACAGTTATGCTATCCCATCATGCTTCGTATAGAGTACAAACTGGGACAGTGATCAGTAGATTATTGTTGCCTCGCTAGCCTGCGTCGTAGGAATAAGTGGTACTTTTAGCCGAGAGTCTTCAATGATGGCCCCAAAAGTTTAAGTAAATTCTGTAGCTCCGCACCAAATTTGATAATCACATACCTAAAAAGCGCTCCCATCTGGGCGTTTTTTATTTACCTGCATAATTGGCTGGATTCTTTAGATTAGAAAATCTGCGCGTCTACAACTGGTATGACTCGCGCAAATAAGCGTCCTTCAATTTTATTGCATTGTACGGCGCCAAAATAACGCGAGTCATACGAACCGCCTTTTTTACGATTGTCCCCCAAAACGTAAATTGAACCTTGCGGAACCATTACATCTATTGGCGAATCCGTGTAAGTTTTGTCTAGGTTGGTTAACCCCAGGTCTTGATCTACGTCATA
Source organism: Candidatus Saccharimonadota bacterium (assembly GCA_016880595.1). Taxonomy (GTDB): domain Bacteria; phylum Patescibacteriota; class Saccharimonadia; order Saccharimonadales; family EFPC-124; genus EFPC-124. Next base: position 1,493 of record JAEHDC010000031.1, on the reverse strand, counting down.
GCCGTTGGGGTGCTCCGAGTTTGTAACTGTTACAACCCCGTTGCTTATTTGTACGCGGTCGCCTGGCAGACCAATAACGCGTTTAATAATCTGTTCTTTTTGGCCATTTGTGCCAATTATGCTGCTGTCTAGGATGACAATTTGTCCGCGTTGCGGTATGTAGGAGTTTCCGGCAAGCGAGTGCTCGACTTTACTAAGTATAACGCGGTCGCCATTTTGTAAAGTTGGCGTCATACTGGTGCCATCTATTACGTACGGCTGGAAAATAAGATGATTAATTAAGTATGCTGCCGCGATGCCAATTATGACAAGTAGCAACAAAGAACCGATACTCTTTACTTTGTTGGTGATTTTTGAAGCGGTTTGCTGTTTGACTGGCTCATTTTCCATTGAATTAATAGTATCACTGAGTCCTCCTGCAAACAACTTGATTATTTGATTTTATGCTGTGGTTTTTAAGAAATGTAAAATGTATCTGCTACCGGTTTGTCGCCGGTAGCAGATAGCTGTCAGAGAAGAGCATGGTTGTCCTTGGCCTTTTTGTGCAATTTGCTATCTGCGTGAAGCGCGAACGACTCGAGTGCCTGAAGGCTTTTGATATTGCCGCTTCTTAAGTCTCCGGCGTTCTTTATCGGTTTTTCCTCCCCAGACGCCATCGTCTTCGCCATTTTCTAGCGCCCAGTTTAGGCATTCCCATTGTACTGGGCAACGCCTACAGACGGCTTTTGCCTGCTCCGCTTGCATGACCGCCGGACCAGTATGTCCAATGGGGAAAAATAGCTCTGGGTCTTCATCCCGACAAGCTGCTAGGTCTCGCCAATTAGACATTGTTCTTTCCCTTCTTCAAAAATGAAGCTGACGAATAGTATAATATCACTTTTGGCGTAAAAAACAATAGGTATACGCAATTGATTATTATAAGTTTTTATCTTATAATCTAAACGTCGGCATCGTGGCGGAGTGGTTACGCAGAGGCGCAAACTGCCAGCGGCAGATTGCGGAATCCTAGCTTGGCCGAGCTTGGAGCTTTAGCTCAAAAGCGAGCAAAAAAGCTGCAAAACCTGTTTTGCCGAGATCGGCAGTTGCCTGTATAATGGCATAAATGGCATCGTGGCGGAGTGGTTACGCAGAGGTCTGCAAAACCTCGTACACCGGTTCAATTCCGGTCGATGCCTCCAAAAAGGCGCATGGGCGAGTGGCGGAATTGGTATACGCGGCGGACTTAAAATCCGCTGGCTGAATAAGCCTTGTGGGTTCAAGTCCCACCTCGCCCACCATAAAAATAACCTATCGAGAGATAGGTTATTTTTGTTGTTGAAAAGATTGTAGGTGGTTGCGCGGCCGAAACCGCGCAACCAAGGGATTAGCTGTTCCGGCTAACCATTGTCGCTACTCCGCAATCCGTATTAGTGTCTGTGGGGTTGATATACGGAGGTAATGATGCCGCTTGAAACATCTTAAGCGTGAATCCGCCTGATGTGGCGGCTTCTTCG
>JAEHDC010000030.1 GCA_016880595.1 Candidatus Saccharimonadota bacterium | reverse complement strand
GGCTTACGCCGCTAGGTTTGAAGATAATATTAAAAATTTAAAAAATAAAACTAAGATTAAAGAATTCACTCAACAGATTACAACAGGGGTGCGAGACAGGGTGTTGCGGGAAGTGGGAGCTTGACAGATTTTACCCGAGCTACGATTACATCGACGTCCACGGAACTCACTTGGCCAATTATTTGGCAATGCGCCGTCTGGCTTTGCATCGCGAAACACAAACCAATCACTCCTGGGATTATCCCTAGAAGCGCAAGCCTCTTTGTACCAATCACTCTGAGTTGACATGTGATTAGGCACAAAGTCCACCATCACCTTTATCTCACGCTCGTGCGCCGCAGTAACCAACTCTTTAAAATCATCCATGTGACCAAAATTAGCATAAACTTCACGGTATGTTTTGACATCATAGCCACCATCCACCATTGGCGAATCATAAAAAGGCGTCAACCAAATTGCGTCAACGCCAAGCGAATCCTCCTCGCCTTTTAAATACGGAAGCTTTTCTGTAATGCCGCGAATCGTTCCCTCGCCACCATCAGCATGATCATTAAAGCTTCGTGGATAAATCTGATAAATAGCCGGGTTATCATGCCAAAAATCTGGCTCATCATCCGTTTTATTTAGCTTACGCCCTTCTTCAAAACCAGGAAAAAACTCACCGCTCACTGCAATACCCCACCAATTAAACCGGAAATTATATTTTACGAAACTATGCAGAACGCGACAAATTGCTCAATGATTTTATCAACATAAAACGCCGCTCTGGGAGTGGCGTTTTAATACAGATTTACCTGACGTAATTTAGACCAAGCTACTTTGCTTCTTTCATGCTTAGATTTAGGCGTCCTTGGTCGTCAATTGCTGTGAGTTTCACGCGCACTTTATCACCTTCTTTAACAACGTCGGTAACCTTTTCGACGCGCCTATCAGCCAATTGACTGATGTGCACCAAGCCGTCACGGCCTGGCATAATATTTACAAAAGCGCCAAATTCCATCAATTTCACCACTGTTCCATCGTAAATTTTGCCAACTTCTGGCTCAGCCACAATGTCTTGAATCATCTTAAGCGCAGCTTCAATTGCCTTGGCATCAACAGCAGCAACAGTTACCAAACCGTCGTCTTTAATGTCGATTTCAGCGCCGGTTTCGGCAATAATCTTATTAATAACTTCGCCACCCTTACCAATGACTTCTCGAATTTTCTCTGGCTTAATCATCAATTTTTCTATCCGTGGAGCATACGGACTAAGCTCTTTGCGAGGCTCAGCCAAAGTTTGTAGCATGTGTTCCAACAGCTTATCGCGACCTTCGCGGCCTTGCATCAAAGCCTTTTCTAACACTGGAACTGGCAAGCCATGAACTTTCATATCCATTTGCAGCGCAGTAACACCTTTGGTTGTACCAGCAGTTTTAAAGTCCATGTCGCCAGCAAAATCTTCGGCATCGGCGATATCACTTAAAATTACAACTTTTTCGCCGTCGGTCATCAGCCCCATGGCAATACCACTAACGGGCGCCTTAATTGGCACACCAGCGTCCATAAGCGCCAAGCAGCTACTGCAAGTAGCGGCCATAGAGGTGCTACCGTTTTGGCTCATAATTTCGGTGACGCTGCGAATCATGTACGGAAAATCTTCTTCGCTGGGCAATACTGCCGTCAATGCGCGTTCTGCCAGATAGCCGTGACCAATTTCACGACGACCAGGACTGCCCAAACGGCGTACTTCGCCAACTGTGTAACCGGGAGCATTATAGTGGTGCAGGTAGCGGCGCTCGGTATCGCGTTCCATGGTATCCACAATCTGGGAATAACTAAGTGGCGCCAAGGTTACGATGTTCATTCCCTGAGTCATGCCGCGAGTAAACAAGCTAGAGCCGTGGGTGCGTGGAAGTATCCCGACTTCAGAGCTTAGAGGACGAATTTCAGTCAAGCTGCGACCGTCTGGGCGCACACCCTCTTCCAAGATACCTTTGCGGATGTCTTTATGAACGGCCATGGTGATGGCGTCGTCATAATCGTTTTTAATTTCGCGGTATTCTTCCTCACCAATTTCTTGCTCAAAGTGAGCGTGAGCTTCTTTGCGCAAATTTTTTACCAAATCATTGCGCTCTGGATACGGTGCGCGCAGACCAACGCCAAGCCTACCTTCTAGCCAGCCAGCGACTCTTTGCTGTACGTCTTCGCTAGGAAGCTTTAGCTCAAATTCTTCATTTTTTACAATGCCCAACTGTTCAAACAGCTGGTTCTGCAAATCAATTGCTGGTTGGATTGCCTGATGCGCCCAAGCCATGGCTTCGAGGATTTTCTCCTCTCTCACCTCGCTTGCGCCAGCTTCTACCATCATAATGCCGTTTTTTGTGCCAGCAACTACAAGATCAAGCTCGTTATTATTCATCTCTTCCAGAGGTAAAAACGCTTGTGGCTGGCCATCTTTAAGGCCAATGCGCACGCCAGCAACCGGGCCGTCAAACGGCGCGCCAGTTAACATAAAGGCAGTGCTCATGGCAATCATGGCAATGGCATCTGGGCGGAATGACGGATCCAAGCTAAGAACACTGGCCACACCTTGCACTTCATTGTGGTAGCCTTTTGGCCACAGCGGACGAATTGGTCGATCAATAAGCCGGCCGATTAAAATGGCTTCGTCGCTTGGACGACCTTCGCGCTTAATAAAACGGCTACCGCTCACCTTACCGGCTGCATACATTTTTTCTTCATAATCAATGCTGAGCGGAAAGTAATCAAAGCCACGAGCCGGGCCTTCGCTAACCATAGCCGTGCCAAGCACAACAGTGTCGCCGTAGCGCGCAATTACGCTGGCAGTTGCGCGAAAGCCAACTCGGTTGACCTCTAAGCTTAACGTACGGCCACAAAATTCCGTCTCTACTTTTATAATTTCTTTACCAAAGGGGTTAATTGTGCCCATTTTGGATTCCTTTCTTGAGGCGCCGCAAGCATTGGTAACGGGTTAGCGTGCGTATTAAATACGCGCAATAATCCACCACCAAATGCAAAATGCAGTGCAATTATTTTTGAGGTACAAAATCACTAATAATATTTTACCAGAAAAAGAATCTTTACGCCACTCGCTTCTTCCCAAAAACAAAAGACTGCGCTATTTGCGCAGCCCTAATTTTGCGATGAGAGCGGTGTACGCCTCGTAATTCTTCTCTTGCAGATATTTCAGCAGTCGCTTGCGGCGGCCTACCATCTGTAGGAGACCACGGCGGCTGTGGTGATCATGCTTGTTTAGCTTAAGATGCTCAGTAACTTCTTTAATGCGCGTTGTTAAAATCGCCGCCTGTGCCTCTGGGGAACCGACGTCAGTCTTATGGCGCTGAGTTAACTCAACAGCTTTAGTCTTCTCTTCTTTTGTAATCATCCTTTGCATATTAACAGATAATGCAACAGAAAACAAGATGTTTTGGGGAGAATAGACGTATTAAAACAATTTCGATTCAGCCAAAATGTAAAAAATCGCTAACTATTTCGGCAAGCCTTGGGACTACTGGCAATAGCGATCCCAACCAAAAGTACGCCCGCACCAATAACTGATAAAAATAAATTTGAGAACCCAAGTACCGCAATCTCAACAGCCACAACGTATAAGCAAGGGCTATCAACAGCTGTAGCCAAACGTTCCTTGGCTTTCCCAAGGAACTGCGCTAAGGCTAAACCCCACGCACTTTCCTTGGTTGGCGTATTGAATTGCAAACCATCTGTGCGCTAATGCAGCTGTGTATAAAAGACCGCTCATACTACCCAGGTTGAATTGAGGAATTTCACCCTGGTAGGCGTACCTGTTGGTTTCTGCCTTTGTTAGATAAATTGTGCAACGCGGCCAGCCACATCTAACAGTGGCGGCGTCTGCCGATGAAGCTGTTCCAGAAACCAAACCTAGCGCAAGCTGTTTTAGGGCTGATCTTGGATTGCCCTTGATATATCCTCGTTATCCAAACTTATTGCATCTGCCACAATCCAGCGACCTACACGCGTGCGTCGCAAGCTTAAAGTATAAGCACCTGTTTTGAGTGCTATGCCAATATCCTCCGCCAAAGAACGAACATACGTACCGCTAGAGACGTCGCACACAATTTTGACATCTGGATAAGCATAATCTAACAATTCTAATCTAGTAATTACAACCTTTCGCTTTGGCATTTCAACGGGTTTGCCAGCTCGCGCCAGCTTATAAGCGCGCTGGCCGCCAATTTTAATTGCACTAAAAATTGGCGGCGTCTGTTCAATTTCACCGCGAAGGCTCTCAAGCGCTTTCTCTATTTGTAAAAGCGACGGCCGCTCATTTGAGACTTTCGTCAGCTCGCCTTCCACATCGCCAGTACTGCTAGTTTGTCCAAGCCGCAAAGTCGCCTCATAGGTTTTGTCTAGCTTGCTAAACTCCTGAGCGCGTTTGCAATACTCACCAATCACAATTATCATCAGTCCGCTAGCAAAAGGATCGAGCGTACCAGTATGCCCAACCTTGACTTTCTTACCAATTAGCTGGCTAAGTTGACGGCGGACTCGCGCCACTACTCCAAAACTGGAGATACCGGTTGGTTTGTCAACCAATAAATAACCGTTAAACTTTTGCATATTTTTTAGACACCAGGAATCTTGAACTGACCAACATCAGTTGATGCCGGTGGATTACCAGCAGGCTGCGACGGCGCCTCAAAAGGCTGCGGCTGCTGATTGAGGCCAGGAATATTTGGAGCCGGTGGCAAAGTGCTCATATCTGTTGGCATTGGCGGCATAGGAGGCAGCTCGCCTGATGCTGGCTCAGCCGATGACTGAACAGGGGCTGGTGGCAAAGCTTGTAAATCCGTCTGAGACAATGGTTCGGAGGTTGGCATTGACGGCATGGCCGGCATTTCCTGTGCGCCGATAGATTGCAGTGGTTGATTACCTGGATTAAACGGCTGCGCAGCATAAGCCTCAGCCACTGCTTTACGCCCACCCTCAATTTCGCTCAAAGTTGGCTGGCGATTTGGCTGCGGCTCCGGCTGGACTGGCATAACTGGAGCTTGCGTGGGCTCTTCAACTGGCTGCATTGGTGGTAGTTGTGGTTCCATAAACTTTGGCACAGTAACCACCTCCGGCTCAACGTTCACCTGGGGTGTTGGAGACATAGGAGGCAGCGGCAATTGCGGCTCTGTTACTGGGGCAGGTTGCTCTGGCTGAGGAGATGGTTGCGGTTCAGGCGTTGGCAGCGGTGCAGGTTGCGGCTGAGCTTCTGGCGTCGGAGCCTCCTCTTGTGGCGATGGCACTTCAACCGGCAAAGCTGCTGTTGCCAAAGGAATTTCCGGCTCTTCCTTATGCTCCAAGACCATACGATTTTTAGCTTCTTCTTCGGCTCGGCGAGCGTCTTCTAGCGCTTCTTCGGCCGTCGCGTTTAGCGTCCCGCCCATTGTTGGCGGTTCCAAACGCTTGCCGCGCCATGATCCGTGCTCACTAACATATTCCTCGTTTCGCGGTTTTTCTTCTTGAGATTCTTCCATGCTGACAGATTCACTGCCAGGCGCCTTTTTGGTTTTTGGCTCTCGGCCCTCGCCTTCCATTTTGACAGCCTCAGCCAACTCTTTTTTGAGTTCTTCTATGCTCGGCTGGGGTTGAGCAACGGCTTGCGGCAAGGCAGCTTCTAGTTGCTCTTCGGCCTTCTTCTGTTCTTCTTCGTGCACAATATCTAGTTCACCTGGCTCTTTTTTCTTTGGCGGTTCCTGCGGAATTTGTTCAAGCTGTTCTGTTGGTGCCTGCTTTGCAACTGGCGGAGCCGTAACTGTTGGCACTGCTTCCTTTACAACTTCTTGAGCCTTTTCTAGGTTTGTTGCGATGAGCTGCTGGTTTGCGCCAGCTGCCATGAGCTGCGCCGCCATTGTCATGACGCGCGGGCTGGTAAGCTTGTTGCTAAAACGTTCGGTAGCTGCCACAATTCCCGTCAAAAGCGCCGTTCCAATCTGCTTGTCCAAAATATTTTGCTGAAGCATGTCAGACAAGCTGGTCAGCATTTCACTCAAGCCACTAGCCGAGGAGTCATTCCAGTCAATCGCACCCAAATTCCCTTTTTGGCTATCATTGCTAATGGTTATAACCGTAGCGTCATGCAAAATCCGGCCATGAGAAGTAATAGCTGCGTCAAGATCCTCACGCTTCTCTACCCCAAGAGCTATTACAAGATCAACGTTATAATCGCCTTGGCTGTATTGCAAGTCCTTTTCAGAGATTACCGTCCTATACGGCGTGATGAAAATACGCACAACGTCATCTTCCACCTTGTAGCGCAGACGATCGGCTTTCTCTTTATCCAGCGAAATTATAAAATCACGTAGCGCGTCAACAGTGCTCTCAAAAGTTTTGTCTGGCTCCAAAAACTGAATCGCAGGTGGAACCGCGCCACTAAAAACAGTGGTGACATGCTTATTGAGCTTATTGAGCATAAGCGCCAAACCGATTGCTGATGAAAGTGCATCAACCGAAGGGCTATTCGCCACCGTAACCAAAATACTGGTAGATTGTTTAATACGATCGACAATTTGTTGTTTTACATCTTGACCCTGTTGCATAGGTGTACCTGTTTTTTATTTTAGTGCGCTTTAAGTTTACAATAGCATAAGCTGGATTGAGGAGTCAAATGGCTATAGCTATTTTTTTCAAGGTCAAACATGAAAAAGGATAATGTCAGATGACTATCATCATCGACACACCAGTCCCTCCGTCGCGCGACTCGTTTGGCTACGGCCGTACGTTGTCTGCGGAAGAGCCAGCCCAGATCGACCTCAGCAGCAACCAGGAATTCCTGGAGGCCGTGCTGGGTGGTCCGAGGCGATTCCACTACACTAGCCGTGACAAGCGGTATGTCGTCAACAAGCCGAGCGGGTACAGCAGCAACAACGCGGCTTACGGTGCCGCGACCGTCAGCCTTGGCATCCAGACGATCTACCAGGCTTTTGCCGCGCACATTCCGCTCAATCTCCGGCCCGACACTCTGTGGTACTTTATCGTCCACGAGGTTGCAGAGTACGTACGCCAAAATCCGACTACGTGCGCTAGCCTGTTCACCGAGACACCTGGGTCGAAGCAGACGATCTATGTCCGCGATGACTCGCTGCGCTACGATGCGCCGTCTGACTGGATGGGTTCGATCAACCTGGTGCGTAATCCGCTCCGGGCAAAGATCAGCGACTACACGATGGAGCTTTACCTGCCACGCTTCACGACCTCGACTATCGAGGACGAGACCGCTCTGCTGGTTGCGCTCATGGATGTCGCCAGCCCGTACTACGCGTTCGAGTGGGCGACCATGTGCGGCATCCCGCAGATCCGCTTGGAGGGTGAGGCCGCCGACTGGCAGTCGCTTCACTTCAGGACAGAGCTGCTCGCCCGCGAGTTTGGTGGCCTCTCAGGCTACTTCACCGACCTATTGCCTGTCTTG
>JAEHDC010000029.1 GCA_016880595.1 Candidatus Saccharimonadota bacterium | reverse complement strand
CTAGCTCAACCTGGACAAAATCTGATAGTTATTTACGAGCCATTGACCAACCGGCGTCAACATTTTATAAAAAATGATTATAAAAACTGCTTTGAAGGTGCCAACAAAATCTACTGGGTGCCAACCTATCTGGCGCGCGAGGATCCAGATTTGGCTATACTAAGTCCGCAGCAGCTTATTCCATACATCTCAAACAACAAAATTGCCGAGCCAGCAAGTCTAAATAACACCTTGCAAAAAGATATTCAAAAGCATCTTAAAAACGGTGATTTAGTAATTGCAATGGGAGCCAGCGGTGCCGGCTCCCTAGATGAATGGTTGCGCGCTAGGTTTTAAAGCGCGTCAAAGTAGTCCCAAATTTTGCTTGAAATTTCTTTGTGCGCCACTGGGCCTTCCTCCAGCGGTGTGTCCCAGCCCTCGGTCATAACTACAATAATGTAGGCACCGTCATCTGTATAGACAATGCCGGCATCATGCACAACGTCATAAAGGTCGCCTGTTTTGTGAGCAAAAACCGTACCGGTTGGCAAACCTGACGCCAAGAAATCATTGTGCTCTTGAGCTTTTAACAGATCAATAAAAGCCTTTGTGCTGTCATCGCTAAGCAGTTCGTTGTTATACAACTTTTGGATAAATAGAGCAACGTCGCTAGCAGTGGTTTGCTTATCGCTAATAATGTTGCCGTACGAGTCATAATTATCTGTTGTCGTGCCTGTTAAACCTAAATTGGCAAGCTGCGCGTCAATAGTAGCCCAGCCAGCCTGCTCACCCAAATTATAGCCACAGGTGTTGTCGGAGATAGTAATCATAAGATCAAGACACTCTTCGACCGTAGAACTGCCAACGCTATCGGAGTAATCTAGCTCACCTGCGTCAATCTGTTTGTAGATAGAGTAAGCCACGTAAAGTTTGTATAGGCTAGCCGAGACCATTTGCGTATCGCCGTTAACTTCGGCGCTAGCGCCAGTTTCTGTGTCAATTACAACAGCAGCCGTCTGACCTGGGTATTCAGCGTCAAAATCGTCTAAAATATCTTGTAAGTCTGTTGATTCTTGTTCAGTGTCATCTGTTGTATCTTCTGCAACTTCAGAAGTCGTGGTAGTAGTTGTGCTTATTCCAGAGGAATTTAAAGCAGACTCAGCACTTGATGAGTTTGTTAATATCTGATACGTCATCCAACCAGTAAAAGCAACTGCAATCATTCCAAAAATTATGGCGATACGTTTCATATCGCCACATAGTACTAGGTAAACCTGAGTAGAGGCTTAGTTAAACATGTTTTTGATTGTTAATCAAATTTATCCTTTAGTTGATTTCATAATCACTGCCACCAGTGAGTAAAGCGCTGCCAAGCCAACAACAATGTAGACTACAGTAGAAATTATGGACTCTACTCCAAAGAGTGAATCTACCAAATTATACTTAAAGGCGCCAACCAGCCCCCAGTTTACGCCACCAATGACCACTAGGGCCCAAGCGGTGTAATCTAAAGCATTCCATTTCATAGTCGTTCTCCTTAATTATTTTATATTTTAAGCATAAACTCAATCGAAATGATTAGCAATAGTAAGTAATGCATTATCTTAACTAAAATTTGGGCTAAACTATTGACCGCCTCTGTAATTGCCAGTATAATAACTCTAGTAATATTCCGGGGTAGCGCAGCGGTAGCGCAGTTGACTGTTAATCAATTGGTCGCGGGTTCGAATCCCGCCCCCGGAGCCAAGATCAAGTTTTACTATCAGAATAAACCATTAAGAAAAGCTTCAATTAATTAGGTTGAGGCTTTTTTCGTTGGTACAACTGCTTACAAGCGGTATTTTCAAAATCTTACTCTTTTCGCTGGTTGCGAACCATCAAAGACCTGCTTGCCTGTATAATACAATTATGACTGATACAGAATTATTCAAGAAAAAGTTTAATCAGTGGCGTGAATATCTTGGTAAGGGCAATAAAGTTGACGCCAATTCAATATCTGGTTTATTGCTTACGCTTTACTGGGAAATGGGGGCTTATGAAGCATACGTGGCAATATGTAAGAACAACCCTTCAAGCCCGTTGGCAACTTTACTTTTTGGCAACCTGACTGCTTTCAACTACATACAGATACAGGCATTACGGATACGTCGTTTGTGTGAACCGTACGCAAACAAAGGCGGCAAAAAAGATGTGAGTATCTACTCACTGCGTAGGCTAGTTGATGAAATGAAGCAGGAGCGCAAAGACAAGCGATTCACGAAAGCTAATGTCTGTAAAGCATTTGAAATACCAGTATCAAAAGATGAGGTTAATAAACAAACGGCCTATACACTTGACAGACCCACTGACGAACGTGTTTGCTTCAAAGCGGCAAAGTGGCTACTGATTGTTAGGCCTGGAACCGATCAAATGAAATGCAAAGGTTTTAGAATCATCGTTTTTGGACAGACCAATATCTTCTCGTATCAAAAGAATCAGATTTTTAAGCAGCTCATCGTGGCGTTCTGGTGAAGCGCTATCCCTATTTGCCCACTTCACCTCGTCATGAAATGCCATTAAAGCATCAATGACTTTTTGGGGCGCAATCAGCGCGATAGTGTTTGATGCTGTCGAAAAATCTTGGTTAGCCTTCGTCTTATTTTTTCCATCAATAACCAAATCACTTATAGCCAACAATAAGTTCTGATAGTGGCCGAACTTCTTCTGCTGCCATTCTGTCTTGCGCTTAGCACTCTCGTTTAGGAAAAAACTGACTACTGCAACAATGATTGCAGCACCTGCCGTTATGATGGCTACAATGATCTGATAGTCCATACCTTACTTACTCTTACGCAACTCTTCGTTGCTTACTGGTGGAGTATTGACCATAGTTTTAACCGTTTCTGCAAATGCTGATTTACTAGAGAAATCGTCTGTTGTTACCAAAACGCTCTCTAGCCCATCTTCGTTCAGGGGCAATATAAGCTCTTTTGCCGTTCCGGCTTTAACCATTGCGGCGTTAAACCAGGCGAGCTCATCTTTTAGTTCGTGTGCTAGGATAACTCGCTTTTTTAACGTTATAGCCGCGCCAATCTCTGTTTGCACGCCAGCCGAAACCTTGTCGCTAAGCAATGCTAGAATAGCATCACTTTCTTGTATATGGTGCATATCCAAGCTAAACGCTTCGGCAGGGTCAGCATCATTGATTTTGTATTGGTCGGCACGCAAAGCGCAAAAAACCTCATGGCCTTGTTTTTCAAGGATACTCAAGATGTCTTCTAGCCATTCTTTATACTCTGTGAAAACTTCACCAGTGTCGTAATTGACTTTTGACGAATATGATGCAGCAACAAATATCTTCATATGTTCGATTATACCAGGAAAAGACACTTTGTTTTTTGCTTTGAGGGGCAAATAGGCTTACTTGTTACTCTGTTGCTCGTCCGCCGCCAAAAGCATAAACTGGTTCTCTGCAAAATCAACCCACGCCTTCTTTCTATCTTCCGACCATGAGGTATTGTTGACGACAGCAATAAATTTGTTCTTGATATCTTCGAGTCCCATTTTGCTATTTGGGAACCAATGTAACACTCCCAATATACTAAACACCATATCTCGACAAAGACATATAATATATAGCTAAAGGAGTTCAGTAATATGGCCGCAAAGCACGACCCTAAAACCCGCAGCGAGGTACTCGCTGCCAT